>JAOZUO010000094.1 GCA_029938605.1 Deltaproteobacteria bacterium
TAAGCCTACAGATTTCGCGCTTTCTGCAGGACCATCAGGGCGCCCACCACCGGGGAGACCAGAGCCGCGCCGGCGGCGAAGAGGGAGGAGACCACCGTCAGATCCACGGCGCTGATCCCGGTTTGCTCGCACCCCCCGTTCAGCCGCTCTCGGGCGGCGTCGAAGGTGTTGCCGAAGCGATTGGCCACGTTGATCACCCGCGCCGACGAATCGATGGCCGAGCACTGCTGGGCGGTAAAATGCCGGGTCAGCTCCTCCCAGAGGGTCTCGTCCCGGGAGGCGAATCCCCGGTGGGCCAGATCCCGCACATAGGCCAACGCCGCGCTCTCACCCAGATCCTCCGCCGGATCCAGGCCGGAGAGAATGTCCTGGATCTCGCCGTCGGCCAGCCCTTCGGACCGCGCAAAGGCCGTGTGGGCCACCCGACAGTAGAAGCACCGGTTCACAGCGGTCACCGCCAGCATGATCCGTTCCCGCAGCGGCCCAGGGATGGGATAGCCCACCGAAGTGGCGGCCACCCGAACCAGGTGAGCCGGCATGCCCGGCAACTGACCCAACAGCGCCCCGAGGGTCAACACGGGTTTGTCGTAGCAGCCCGATTCCGGCTTGGAGTCAATGGGGTCCATGGAAGATGGTCTCGCTTGTGACGTGCGACGTGCGGACTAGAACTGCACCCCGGCCGAGAGGTGCCCGCCCACGACATAGCTCGCCGAGAACTCGTAGTCGGCGGGGTTGGCGTACTGGTGCATGACTGTCTGGTAGCCGCCGTGCACCGACAAAGAGATCCGCGCCCGACCCAGATGCAGCGCAAAGCCCACCTCCCCCGCGGCGCCGAAGGTCACCAGATCGTGGTTGCCAAAAACCATGGCCAGGGGCCCCACGTACAGATCGAAGGGCTTGTTCCGCAGGGACGCAAGGAACTGAAAGATGCGTACGCGCAGCCCCAGACCCACGTAAAACATCGCGTTGCTCTCGGTGGGATCCGCCTCGGGATCCGTGGCCGCGTAGATCTGATCCGGGATGGGATCTTTGTACAGCGCCACCCCCGCGCCCATCTGAAATACTCCGACGAGGGGACGGTAATGCCCTCCCTGCACCGTAAGAACCGGCCCCAAAAAAGTCACACCGTCAGCGATGACACTCCCCCCAAAGCCCAGCTCCGCGGCGCTCCAGACCTTGCTCTTCTGCTTCACAACAATGGCCGGAGACAGATCCGCCGCCGCTCCGCCCGGCGCCCCCGCCGCTGCCGGTGCCGCCTCGGCCACCCCACCAAAGCCCAGAATCAGACCACCGGTCAACACCGCCAGCCACAACGTACTTCTGAAAGTTGTCATCGAAAAGAGCGTGCCACACCCCCCGGGTGCGGGTCAACCACGGCACGCTACCGAACCCGGACGAATTGGCTAAAAGAGCTTGCCGAGTAGGGGGATCCTGCCTTTGGCGAGGGCGTCGGTGCCTTGCTGCATCTTTTGTTGCACCATGGCGTGGAGGCGAGTCAGGAGGTCGGGGTCGCCCTTGGGGTTGCTCCGGAACAGGGCACGGCCCTCGGGAAGGTTGTGCAACTCCATGGGCTCCATGGCCTGGATGTCGATCTGCGCCGGCAGGGGGATGTGCGGCGGGACGGGAAGGGACAGGCCCCAGGGGAAGGCGATGGACACCGGGATCCCGCGCACGCCTCGGATGAACCCTTGGATACCGAGGAGCTTGACGATCCATTCACCGCGGGTGAGCACCAAGAGGGTCTCGTGGCCGCCCACGCTGGGCACGGGCACGATGGGCGTCCGGGTCCGCACGGCGAGCCGGATGTAGCCCATGTGGCCGTTCCAGTCGATTTTGTGACGCTGTGAAAAGGGGCGGTACACATCCCAGGCGCCGCCCGGGTACACCACCATGGCCCGATCCGCCTCCAGCACGGCGGTGGCGTTGACGTGGTTGCCCTGCACCCCGCCCACCCGCTCAATCACATCGGTCGCCTGGCGCGGCAGCCGCCACAGGATGTCGTGGGCGAGGAAGTGGAAGGGGCGCGCATAGTCGAAATGACGATAGAGGTGCGAGCCCAGCACGATGGAGTCCGCGGGGATCACGCCGCCGTTGTGTACGCTCACCAGGAGGGCGCGGCCCTCGGGGAGGTTGTCGAGCCCCTCCACCCGGGAACGAAAATAGGCCCGCAGGGGACCATGGATGGTCCGGCCAATCTTCTCAACGAGGTCGAAATCGATGTCTCGAGGGCGGGGGGATTCTTTCGGAAGCAGTACCATCGGACCTCCACACTCTCACACCAGATCTGGAGCAGAAAAACAAGCCGTCTTTCCTTGATGAGGGCCAAGGGGGTGTGGGTACAACTGGTATTTTTAATTACATGTAATAACTATACTTTCGTTGGGTTTTGCGGGGGGTGAAAGCGCATTATTCAGGACAAAATGGGTTTTTAATATCCGGAAGTGATTCTGGGGATCAGAACTGGTTGAGAATCGCCAGAATGGCGTTCTGGCCGTGCCGGAGCGGCCCGGATCAGCAGGCGCAGCCCGGGTCCAGGGGGGTCCAGACCCAATTCGTGCGACCATAAAATTCCGGTGACAAACCGAAGGTGGCGGCCCCGAAGAGGTTCATGAGAACGCCGATGATGATGAGCACCTTCACCGGGGTGGAGAGGCGGCGGCCTCCCAGGGCCATGAGCAGCACCAGCAGCGGCATGAAGTCCACGGCGAACCGGTAGGAGAACTGCACAAAGCCCGTGTTCTGATACAGCAGCACCAGCCCCGCCATGAGCGCCACGGCCAGCCAGAGGGGCCGGTGCCAGGGGGTCTGGCGCTTGGGCCACACCACCAGGAGCAGCGCCGGCGTCACCAGCAGCAGGCTCATGCCGTGCCGACTCACCAGCACGTAGGGCGCCTCGGACTGGAAGTGTGGCGTCAAGGTCAGGGCCGCCGACAGGTTGCGCGCGAGGTAGTGTATGTCGAAGAGCCCGAACTGCTGGATGCGGTCCTTCCAGTAGATGTCCAGGTAGGTGTGGCCAAACTCGAAGCCCGAATCGAACCGGGCGTGGTTGTGCCAAAGGAGCGCCGCCGCGATGACCACCAGGGGCGCGGCGAAGACCAGCATCGGCTTCACCAGGAGCCGCCAACGCACGACGCGCAGGCGCTGGAGCAGGGTCCCCGTCCCCTCCCCCTTCTCTTGTCCGGGCCAGCCCCCACGAACGCGCACGAGCTCAGCGACAAACAGCACCACCGCGAAGGCCAATGTGACCCGACTCGCCACGCCACAGCCCAGGGCCAGGCCGGCCAGGAGCGGGCGGCGCGCCCCCAGGGACGCGTGCAGATACAGCAACAGGGCGCAGACCCCCACCACGTGGGCCGTGTACCAGACCTCCCCGCGCACCGACACAAAGTAGTTCACCGTGCCGAGGGTGAACAGCAGGGTCAGCCAGAGGTCGTCGCCCTGGTCGCGCTCGCTGAGCCCCATGTCCCGCAGCCGACCGAGCAGCAAAAAGAGCAGCAGGGGGCTCAGGGCGGCGAGCAGAACACTGAACCACACGTCGTTGAATCGGTAGCCCCAGATGGCCACGCCGGGCGCCATGAGCACCGCCGGCATGGGCGGGAAGGAGACGTACCAGTCCTGCCCCGCTTGGTGCCAGGCGCCGCGCTCCAAACGCACCACCTGTCCGCGTGTGGTGCGGAACTGATCGGTTCGGCGGCGCTGCTTTTTCAGCCAGGCGCCCCGGAGCACCGTGCCCTTTTTGATGACGCCCTGGCGGGTCCGCACGTCCCTGGCCAACCGCACCTTGTCCACGCGCGCCCAGTCGTCGTGCTGGCGAAGGCGGTTCTTGCGCTGGAGCTGCTTGGGAGTCAGGGCGAGGCGCCCGTGCAGGAAGTTGTCCGCCGCGTACACAAAGTGGTTGTTTCGGGTGGGCCGGGCGAGGCGCGGCCCGGCGGCGCCCACGAAAGCACCCAAGGCCACCACGAAGACCAGCGACGCCCGTGCCCAGCGAGGCAGCCCCGCGAGCCGCTCCCAGGGCCTGGTCTCCCCGCCGGCGACGTAGGCCAGGTGGCACCCGGCGGCAACGAGCACCAAGCCGTACAGCCACGCCCAGGCCAGGGGACCCAGAGGGCCCAAAGAACCCGAGGAGCTGGATTGCCCACCACCCACCTGCAGCGCGTAGATCGTCAAAGACACCAGGTACACGATCTGAACGCCCACGCCGATCCACGGACGGTCCCGCAGACGACGGCGCGCCGAGAGCGCCACGCCCGCAAGCACCGCGAGATAAATTCCCAGGGGCACGACCACCGACAACTTCACCCGCCCGAGCCCCAGGGGCACGAGCACCGCCACAAGCCCCCCCGTGTCCAAGAACACCATCGCCACCAAGGCCGCGTCCATCACCCTCATCCACAGCAATACCCCTAGCAGGAGCAACGCGCCGGCAGCCAGTCCCAACAAGCCAGGAGTCACCGGCGATAGCTTCTCCCCGCCGCTCACCAGGGTCAGCGTCCACACGCCCAGGGCCGCCCCCGCAGCGCAGAGCAGCGCCGCGACGATCCTCCGCCAGACCTCGGCTCGCGTTCGGGTGGATTCATCCGCCATGGCGAGCCAATCTACCCGAGAAGGCCATGGATTGCCAATGGACCATTGTGTCCGAGCCCCCAGCCCAACAGCAATGGTCCGCGGATGCTCCTCACGAAAACCCTATCAAATGCTTGACCTATTGCCCCCTGTGGTGGCACCCTCCACTCTGCGCTGCGTTCTGAACAGCGACACTTTTCACAATTTCGGACTGGTGACTGGAAACGGAGGAATATCATGGGAATCGGAGCCGGAGTTTGGTTGTTTGTTCTGGGCGTGCTCGGCGCGGCCAATCTGATCATCGCAAAGAAGCCCGACGCGAAAGAGCTCATCGGGAAGATCTCGCCCTACCAGGGCTGGATCGGCTTCGTTTCCATGTGGTGGGGGCTCTGGGGGATCATCTCCTCGGTGCTCTACATCGGCACCTGGTTGAAGCACTATCCCGTCTGGTGGATCACCTATCTCGCGGCAGCGGTCATTCAGATCCTGCTCGGCTCCCTGCTCGGAGTGGGTACGTTCAAGAGCTTCGTCAAACAAGAGGACGCCGTTAAGAAGGTGGACCAATTGGTGGAGAAGATGAGCCCCTACCAGGGCACCCTCGGCCTCATCGCCATGGGACTCGGCCTCTGGACCATCGTCGCCAGCTTCCTCTTCATGGGCTAGCGCCCACCTCCCCACCTCCCCACCCCCCCAACTGCAGTTCTCCCCGACAACACCGGGCCCATGGCCTTGGGGTTCATTCAGTGCTACTAACAGCTCATGTCGAAGCCTGAGCCACCAGACGGCTGTCTGCCCAGCTCCCATGCGCCTCTCATGGAGGTCGTTGGAGACCGGGTGGACCTGAAGCTCGGCTTCTCGTGTAACAACCGCTGCCGCTTCTGCGTCCAGGGAAACAAGCGCCAGCGGCTGGCGGACCTGGACACCGCCGAGCTGCGCAAGCGCCTGGTGGACGCCCGGGGTCACGCCGACAACATCGTGTTCACCGGTGGTGAGGTCACCCTGCGCCGGGACCTGGTGGAGCTGGTCGCCTATGCCAAAGACCTCGGCTTCGGCACCATCCAGATCCAGACAAACGGTCGCATGCTCGCCTACCGAAAGAAGTGCGAGGAGCTCATCGCCGCCGGGGCCAATGAGTTCTCCCCGGCCCTGCACGGCCACACGGCTGAGCTCCACGACTACCTGACCCGGGCCAAGGGCAGCTTCGTCCAGACAAGTCGGGGCATCCGCAACCTCAGAGAGCTCGGTCAACCCGTAATCACCAACACGGTGATCACCCGCTCGAACTACCGCCACCTGCCCGCCCTGGCCCGGCTCTTGCTGCGACTCGACGTGGACCAGTATCAGTTCGCCTTTGTGCACCCCCTGGGCACGGCCCAAAAGAATTTCCACTCCGTGGTGCCGCGTCTCACCCTGGTGGCGCGCTACGTGGCCGAAGGGCTGGACCTGGGCGTGGACGCCGGCAGGGTGGTGATGACCGAGGCCATCCCTCCGTGCTTTCTCCCCGGGCGCCAGCGGTACATCGCCGAAACCATCATGCCCGAAACCCGGGTCTACGACGCCAAGGTGGTGGTGGAGAGCTACAAGGAGTACCGGCTCAACGAGGGCAAGGCCAAGGGGCCGCGCTGCCCCGAGTGCGTCTGGAACGACCAGTGCGAAGGACCCTGGCGGGAGTATCCCGAGCACTACGGCTGGGACGAATTCGTGCCCATCACAGACAAATCCCGCCCGCCCGTGCAGCACCTACCCGGGTATCCGACTCCCGAGACGGTAGCGAAGAGGAGAAGAGAGGGAGAGAAGAGAGGGAGGGGACGAAGTTAACTAGAAGAGAGGGAGGGGACGAAGTTAACTAGAAGAGAGGGAGGGGACGAAGTTAACTTGTTAACTTTTTTTGAAGAAAAAGATAACAAGTTAACTTCGTCCCCAGTCCCTTAGTCCGGCAGTTTGATCTCGAAACGCTCACCGTTTCGGCCCCGGCGTACGTTGGGCGCTACGGCGCCGGCCACCTCGTCCACCTGGCGGGCCTGTCGGTTGTCGTACCGGGGGCTCAGGTGCACCAGGATCGTCTCCCGGGCGCCGGACCGCTCAGCGATGCGAGCGGAGTCGCTCACGGCGAGGTGTTTCTTCTGGACAGCCTCCGCGGCGTGCTCGGGCAAAAACATGCCCTCGAGGAAGGCCAGATCCACCTTCGACAGGACCCGGTAGAGGTTCGGGCAGGGCGCGGTATCGGTGCAAAAAGCCATGTGGCGCCCGGACCGCGGAGGGCCACAAACCTGCGCCGGCTCGATGGTCCGACCGTCTGGGAGGGTCACCGTCTCCCCGGCCTGGAGCCGACCAAACAAGGGCCCCGGGCGAATATCCAGCTTCTGCGCCGCGTCGATGCTGAACTTGCCGGGCCGCTGGTGCTCCTCCAACCGGTAGCCCACACAAAACACCGAGTGGCGCAATGGTAACCAATGGAGAGTCACCAGATCATCGATGTAGGCTGTGGGCAGCGGCGACTTCTTGTCCGGCTCGGCGCTCGAATCCCGGGGATCCAGCTCCACGAAGTCCAGCCGGAAGGTGATGCGACAGGCCAGGTCCCGGATGACGTTCCGCGTGAACCGCTCGATGCCCACCGGGCCCACGATGGTCAGCGGCGAGGCCTCCTCCATCTGAGACCGCAGCATCAGCACCCCGGGCAAGCCGAGGCAGTGATCGGCGTGCAGGTGCGTCAAGGCCACCATCCGCAGGGCACGCATTCCCACGTGCTGTGCCTTGTAGGGCACCTGGGTCCCTTCGCCACAGTCGAGCAGGTATACCGATCCGCCGGTCCGCACCGCTACGGAGGTGAGAGGACGACCAGGCATGGGCATCATGCCCCCGGTACCGAGTAGGACACATTCCATGGAGACTTCCCTAGATAGTTTTCACCCCAGAAGTGGGTTCGAAGCGAAAGCGTGCCAGGTGCGTCGGATGTGCACTACCAGATCACGGTGGTTGTACCGGGTGTACTACCCCAGATCTGGAAGTGTGCAGACGGCGTGCCTGGTGCGCTTGCAGCCGAAGTCCACTTCTGGGGTGAAAACTAGGTAATAAGAACCGATCCGTCAACCCCCCCGTCAGGGGATTTTCTTGGCGACTTTGGGCAACCGGGTGGGACGACCGGCCCGGCAGGTGGATCGCAACACGCGGAGGGTGTGACTGGTCTTGATCTCGTCGTTGCGGCGGGCGACCACCGTAATCACGTTGGCTCCCTCCCACAGGGGAACCACGGTTTTGAACGACATCTTGCCCCCCGCCGCCGACCGGTTGGCGCTGTAGAAGATCTTGTTGTAGTCCACCCCGATGATGCGACTCTGGCCAGGGGACTTCAGTAAACGGGTCACGCTGATGTACACGTCGCTAACGCGAGATTGGTGCAGCGCCGTGCCCGACAGCGTGATGCGCCCAGAGGTGGTGACGTCGGCGATCTTCGCGAGGCTGACCCGCGGTGGCGAGGGCAACCAGTGCCAATTGATCTGCGGCCGGGCTCGCCCACGCCGCACACGCACCACGTCCGATACCCGTACGAAGCCGGCAGACTTCTTTCCGAGACGGATCCGGTAGTGCCCGCTCGGGGTGTTGTTCGCGCGGGCCCCGGCGGCATAACGCGCGGTGGCGGGGGCCCAGCCGAGCACATGCTTCTGTCGGGGAGACTGGTAGATGGGCACCCCCGCCCGCTTGGGCCGGAACACGCCCCGGGCCTTGGCCGGCCCCGCGGCGGCCGCGGCGATGCGGAACACCAGGGTCTCGCTCACGGACTTGCCCAGGGTGCAATCGCCGACCATCAGCTTCAATTTCACCTTGGGCAGGGGCATCTGCTGCATGACCTTGAAGTCCAGGTTCAGCAGCCGGGTGGCTCCCGGCTTCAGGCCGGTCAGGGAATAGAGGCCGCGCCCCACGGTGACCGCGTCCCCCGACAGCGACTTGAGCCGCAGGTAGGTCTCCCCTGCCGCGCCCTTACCGATGTTCTTGATCTGCACCCGCAGCCGCACCGACTCCCCGGGCTGCAGCTCCCCGTCGCGGTTGCCCGCCACGTCATCGAGCAACTGCCAGGTGTAGACAAACTCCGGTTTGGCCTGCGCCTGGATGCGCAACACCGCGCAGGAGGCCTGGGGCGCGCGGCCGTTGCCCACAAAAAAGCGTACCGACACGTCATCGGCCCGATTGCTGATCCCCTTGCGTAGCTTCACCGTCAGGGTGGCGGTGTGGCTCTTGCCGGCTTCGATCTTGCCGAGGAACACCTCCCGATGCTGCAGCGGCGTGTACGTGGAGTACACGAGCCCCCGCACCTGGTACGCAGTCCCCGCCCCCGCCGCATTTTTCACCGTGACGGTGATCTTCAAGGGCTTGCCCGCCACGGCCTTGCCACCCTGGCCCACCGACAACGAAGTCGTGAGCCTCGGGGCCCGGGCCCCGCGAGGCGCGGCGGACCAGTCCACCCCAGACACCTTCTTGAGCTGGACGGCGATCTTGCTGGGCTGGAGTCGCTGCTGGTTCCGGAGCAAGGTGCGCGCCCCCGCCAGTACCCGCTTGCGACTGGCCGAGCGCGTCCCCAGGACCACCTTCTTCGCGAGCTTAATGGGGTAGTCCAGAAAGAACTTGTCCCGATCGGGCCGGGCCTTGAACCCGGGTCCCGCGCCGCACGGCTCGCACTTGAAACCGAGGGGCCGCTTGTCCGCCATGTGGTAGATCCGTCGCTGGGGCGGCGTGCGCAGGGCCAGACTCGCCCGCTGAAGGGAGCAGGACCGATCGCCCTCGCGCACCTCTCGCTGCCCCACGCTAAAGTACTCCACGCGATCCTTGTCCACGGTCACCGGCTTGAGCTCGATGTCCGGGATCACGCCGATTCCCTGGATGGAGCGATCTCCGGGGGTGAGGTACTGGGCGATGGTGACCTTGAAGCCCGAGCGATCGCGGTTGGGGTAGATCACCTGCACCGAGCCCTTGCCGTAGGTGCGCTCGCCGATGATCACCGCGCGGTCCAGGTTCTTCAGCGCCCCGGCCACGATCTCCGAAGCGCTGGCAGTTCCCGCGTCCACCAGCACCGCCAGGGGCATCTGGCCGATGACCGTGCGGCTCCAGCGCGCGCGGCTCTCCCGCCGCTTTACGCCATGCTCCACGGTGGTGACGATCGTCCCCGAATACAGGAAGGCGTCCGCTACGTCGATGGCCCTGGACAGGAGCCCACCGCCGTTGCCGCGCAGATCCAGCACCACAGCGCGAACGCCCCGGGTCTTGAGGGACTGAAGCGCCAATCGCAGCTCCCACCCCGTGGAGTTCTGGAAGGTCTTGACCTTGACGTAGCCGACGTTGTTGCCAAGCAGACGAAAGTCCACCGCCCGCATCTGGATACGGTCCCGCTGGATGACAAAGAGCTTCGGCGCGGCGCTGCCCTTGCGCTTGACCCAGATCCGGACGTTGGTCTTGGGCTTACCACGCAGCCGCTTCACCGCCTCATTAAGGGTCAGGTTCTGCGTCGACTCCCGCTCGATGCGGACGATTTGATCCCCGGCCTTGAGCCCGGCCCGGTGGGCGGGCGTCCCGGGCAGGGGCTTGACCACCGTCAGCGCCTGCGGGTGTCCGCACCGGCTGATGGTGATGCCCAGGCCTCCGAAGGAGCCGCGCGTATGGATCTGCATCTCGCCGAAAAACTCCGGCCGCAGCAGCACCGAGTGGCAGTCCAGAGTCTTGAGCATCCCGTCCACGGCCGCGTACTCCACGTTCCGCCGCTTCGTGCCCGGGTGCAGGTACTTATCCATGAACGTAAACACGCCGCGCATGGCGGTGGACAGCGCCCAGGGGCTGTCGATCTTGCTCAGGGAGAAGGTCTTGGTGGCCTTGTCCACCTGCACCTCCACCCTGTCTTTGCCCTTGGATCGAACGATCACCTCGGGTACGTCCTGCTGGATCTCCTGGAGGGCCTTGCGAAACATCGTGCGCGGCACGAGCCGCTTGGGCTCCACGTACCGCGTTCTGATTTTGGACAGAACGTTGTTCAGCACGCGCATCTTGGACAGATCGTGCTTCACCTTGGGCTGCCGCGCACAGGCCATCTGGGGCGGCGCCAGGGAGGCGCCGAGCAGCGCCACCAGGGCAGCAAACATCAAGAGCCGAAACTTGGTGAAACGTGAACGCATGGAAAATCCTTGGCCATGGGGTCGATACAGGTCGGTATAGGTCCGTTCGAATCTGCTTCAGTATAGCCCGGGATGTCTCCAAACACCCGCGACCAGCCCAATTATTACCCGACGGGTGGACATCACCGCAAATGTGGATTCAATGGGTCAAAAACGCGCCGTCACATGGGCCTGGCTCGTGGCCCAGTCCACCACACGATCGGCCAGGTGCCGGCGATACAGCCCACTCACGCGAAGGACCTCGGGGTCGGTGAGCCCGGCCGCGCGAAGGCGGGCGGCGTAGGTGGCCCGATCACCGGAGTCGTCTCCGCCGGCGAACCAGCGCCCGAGGTGGTGCTCGGTGAAGCGACGGGGCTCACGCCCGGGTTCCACCCGCACGGCGGCGTCCGACAGCCCGGACTGGTCCACCGCGGCGGTCAGGTCCGCTGCGTCCCAGGAGACCAGGGGGTCGTCCGGATCGGCGTACAGGGACTCCTCGGCCTCGCGAACGCGGTCCACCAGGGAGGGCCCACCGTCGACGTCGTTCCAGGGGACCAGATCGTAGAGGCGCTGGTTCCGGCGGGGAATGACCTGGACGAGGTGGATCCGGCCTCCCGGGAGCAGGAGCTCGGGCAGGATGCCAAGCAACCGGGCAAAGCCCTCACGCACTGGGCCGGTGGCCACCTCAGCCGTAAAGGGATTGCGGCCGATGATGTGGTCAAAGCGAACGTCGGCCTCGCCTCGAGCGGCCAAAAGCGCCGGCAGATCCACAGCGGGCCCCAGGAGCACCGACACCCGCTCCAGCTCGGGCAAACGCTCGGATTGTTGCTCCAGGGACTGCCCCGCCCGAGGGTCGGCGGTCTGGGCCCACACCCCCCCCTCCGGTGTGGCGCGCACCCCCTCCCACGTAAGCAGACCGCTGCCCGCGTTCAGATCCAGCACCAGGTGGTGGCGTTGCAGGGGGACCTGCTCGAAGAGACGATCGCGCAACTGGGCGAGGGTCCGGCCGGCCCCGGCCACGGCGCGCTGGAGCCAAGCGTCCCGGGCGCGATCCACCGGCCCAGTGGTGAGCACCTCGGGCAGCGGCCCGGTGGTCTCCACCATGGCCGCGAGCTGGGCCTCCCGCCGGCGAGCCACCTGGACCCGAATGTCGGCTTCGTAGCCCTGGTCCGAGGGCTCGTAGAACATGCGCCCCTGCAACCCGTCGGGAAGATACTGCTGAGCCACCCAGTGGTCCCGGTAGGCGTGTGGGTACAGGTAGCCTTTGCCGTGACCGAACCCCTCCTTGTCCCGACTCGCGTCCTTGAGGTGGTTGGGCACGTCGGACTCGGACTCTGTCCGCACGGTCTTCAGGGCGTCGAAGAAGGCGAAGGCCGAGTTGGACTTGGGGCACGTGGAGATGTACAGCGCAGCCTGGGCCAGGGGAAACCGCCCCTCGGGCATGCCGATACGCTCGAAGATCTCCCAGCAGGAAGCCACCACCCGGGCCGCGTCCGGGTCGGCCATGCCCACGTCCTCGGTGGCCAGGATCGCCATGCGCCGGAAGATGAACCGCGGATCCTCGCCGGCGTAAATCATCTTGGCCATCCAGTACAAGGCGGCGTCAGGATCAGACCCACGGACAGATTTAATGAAGGCGCTGATGGTATCGTAGTGGACGTCGCCCTCTTTGTCGTAGAGCACCGCCCGCCGCTGAATGGACTCCTCGGCCACGGGCAGATCCACCCGGATCACTCCCGCCGCGTCCGGGAGCGTGGTCTCCACCGCCAGCTCCAGGGCGTTTAACACACTGCGTGCGTCTCCGTTGGCCACGTCCACCAGATGGTCTAGAGCGTCATCGTCCACCCGCACGTCCAACCCTCCATAGCCACGGTCCACATCAGCTAGCGCCTGGTGGGCCACCCGCCGAAGATTATCGGTGGTAAGCGGCCTGAGCTGAAAGATCCGGCTCCGGCTGACCAGGGCCTTGTTCACCTCAAAGTATGGGTTCTCCGTGGTGGCCCCAATCAGGATGATCGTGCCCTTCTCCACATGGGGCAACAGCGCGTCCTGCTGAGCCTTGTTCCACCGGTGCACCTCATCGACAAAGAGCGTCGTACGCTGCCCCCGCGCCCGACTCCGTGCCAGTGCATCCTTCACCGCCTCCCGGATCTGCGCCACCCCGGCCAGCACCGCGTTGATCGTAATAAAGTGGCACCGCGTGGACCCGGCGATGACCATGGCCAGGGTCGTCTTGCCCGTTCCGGGCGGCCCATAAAAAATCAGCGAAGAGAGCTGGTCGGCCTGTATGGCCCGCCGCAAGAGCCGCCCCGGGCCCACAATGTGCTCCTGGCCCACGAACTCGTCCAACGTCCGCGGCCGCGTGCGGTGCGCCAGGGGTGCCGACTTCTCCAGCTCGGCCTCATGGGCCCGCGTGAACAGATTGTCCTCCATATCCGAGCACAGTAGGCCCCATCCCCACGACCTGTCTAGACCCATGTAGCTCCGTCCATTCCTACATGAACACCGGACCCCTGGACACCATGCAGATCGGAGTTGCATCGGATCAGACGCTCCCACTGGGACCGCGGTTCTGCGAGTGACCGAAGCTCAGACCCGCGCCGATGAGAGATCCACTTCCATTGCGGATCTACTCGGCCCATTTCCCCACAGATTCCAGGGAAATAGCCTTGACGGTTGAGCTTTGGCGGTGCTACCATCGCCGGCGTCAAAGGCAGAGCTACAGGTCGAGCCATTCACCATTCGGGTGGGTGACAAGTCCATACCGTTTGGCGTACATTCTGGTGTAGCGTAGACGGTTGAAGCTGAGCCGAGCTTTGGAGCCCGAGTATGGCCGGTGAAAAAATCCTCGTCATCGACGACAGCCCCACCATCCTGAAGGTCGTGCAGCTCGTGCTCACGAAGGCGGGATTCCTGGTCAACACCGCGGCTGACGGCGAAGCCGGCGTCGCGGCGGCGCGGGAGACCCGGCCGGATCTGATCCTGCTCGACTTCGTGATGCCCAAGATGAACGGGTATCAGGTGTGCCGGGCCCTGGCCGACGACGACGATCTGTGTGACGTGCCCGTGGTGCTCATGAGCGCCAAGGGAGATCAGGTGGGCGAGCGGTTCGTCAAGGTCATGGGCATCGTCGACTACATCACCAAGCCCTTCTCCCCGGAGGCGATCACCGCGGTGGTGAGCCACACGGTGGACAAGTATACGGCCGGAGAGCTGGTGGACGACGGGGCCATCGTGGACGAGTCGGACGCCTCCTCCCCGGAGGATCTTTCGGACGCAGCGGACGCGGCCCAAAACGCCCGGCGAGATGCCCTCGGTGAGCTGCGGGAAGGCGTGGCCCGAGCCGTGGCGGCCAGCGTCATCGCCCACTCGGCCTTCTTGGACATGGACCTCGACAGCGCCCACCTCGTGGAGGCTGCCCGGACAGCCCTGGGCGACAACCGCCTGGAGGCGCTGCTCGGCGAAATCCGCGTGGCGGCCCCCGAGCTGGCGGACGAGGGCGATGCGGTGCTCACCGGCGATCTGACGGTGGTTCCCCTGGCGGACATATTGACGCTGCTGCAGTCCCAGCAACAGACCGGCGTCCTGACCGTCACCCGAGGCGGCGCCAAGGTGGAGCTTTTCTTCCAAGACGGCCGCATCGACCTGGCCCTGGCCGTGGGAATCGCGGACGAATTCAAGCTGGGGCGCTTCCTGGTGGACGCCTCGGGCCTGAACGTGGCTGATCTGGAGACGGCCCTCGAGAACTGGCAGGACAATCCCACCGGGCTCATCGGCTCCAACCTGGTCAAGCAAGGTGCGGTGACCATGGAGGAGCTGCACGAGGCGCTCTCCCGGCAGACTTCGGAGCTCATCTACGAGCTGCTGCGCTGGAACTATGGTCGGTTCACCCTGCGGACCGCGGAGCGCGAGTTCCCCGCCGCCGCCGAAGCATCGCTAAACCTCACGGTGGATGGTATTCTCATGGAGGGATTCCGCCGGGTAGATGAGTGGCACCTCATTGAGCGCGAAGTGGACACTTTTGATCTGGTGTTTCTGCGCAACGACGACGCCATCGCATCCATGGGACGTGGACGCCTCACGCGTGAAGAGTTGGCGGTGCTCGAGCTCGTAAACGGAAAAAACAGCGTTAAGGACATCATCCGTCACAGCCGGATGAGCTCCTTTGACGTAAGCAAGATGTTGTACAGGCTGCTCTCGATCAAGCTGATCCGCAAGCGCGTAGCGCCGGTGGCGGTTTGACGGAGCCAACGTCATACTGAGGTCGAAACGTGGCGAAGATACTCATTGCAGAAGATTCCGCGACGGCCGTGGAGCTGATCAAGCGGACCCTGAGCCCCCTGGGGCACCAAATCGTGATCGCCAACGACGGCGAGAACGCAGAGCGCTTGATCCTGGACGAAAAGCCGGATCTCATCATTCTGGACATCATCATGCCCCGGATGAACGGCTTCCAGCTTTGCCGATCCTTGCGCTCGAACCCGGGCTTCAAGGACCTGCCGATCATCATGATCACCTCCATGGACCGCGAGAGTGACCGCTACTGGGGGCTCAAGCAGGGTGCCTCTGAGTACCTGGTTAAGCCAGTGGACCCCAACCTGCTGCTGGAGCGGGTGAAGGCCTACCTGCCCTCCGCCGCCTAGGACGGCGCGGGCGCATGTGAAATGGAGCTCGATGTCATCGTATTCGAGAGCGGCGATCGCCGCTTTGCCCTCGAGCTGAAATACGTTCAAGAGGTGTTTACCCTGGGGCATGTAACTCCGGTCCCCCTGGCCCCTCCCGCCATTCGCGGCAGCGCGAACCTCCGCGGTAAGATGGTGCCAGTGATCTCCATCCAGACCCTGTTCGGCCTGCCCACCCGCAACAAGGTACTGCCCGGGACCACGGCGCTTCTGACCCACGTGGAGAGAGCCACCATCGCCATCCCCGTCGGTCGCGTCATCGATGTGATGTCGGTGCCGCAGAACAAATTCGAGGAGGGCGGCCAGGGATCGGGGCCCTTGATTCCGGGCTCCTTCCGGGGCTTGGCCGGATCCACCCCGCTGCTGGACATCACAGCCGTCCTGCGCACGGTGCAGCGCGCCAGTGTCCGCGCCAACGACGCCATCCACCAACGTTCGGAGGTCCGCTGATGGAGCCCCAAACGCCGTCCCCTGACGGAAGCCAGCACGCCGACGCCCGCGCGGGCCGTGGGATCCGGTCCCTGTCCTTCAAGGTGCTCTTCGGCACAGCGGTGATCCTGCTGCTGCCGGCCATCATGCTCGCAGGCGTACTCTCCATCGGCTGGGGCAAGCTCAGCGACATCAAGACCCGCCATGTCCGCTCCATCCAGCCCGTCCGCAAGTACGTGGAGCGCGCCAAGACCAACATCAACAAGACCCAGGCCGACATCCAACGCGCCCTAAAGAAGGCACGGGACGTCCAGGAGATCGCCACCATCCGCATGCGGCAAAAGGAGGCCTCCGCCCTGGCGACCCAGATCGCGTCCATCGTCAAAGCCACCCCCGCCGACCAGCGAAACAAGCCCACGCAGATCCCCGAGGTGCGACGGCTGATGGAGTCCAAGCACTTCGGTCCGGACTCCGAGACGCTCATCGTCATCCACCACGAGCCCGTCTTCGACGCCAAGGGCAACCCGGTGCGGGCCTGGCAACACCTCATCGGGCTCTACTGGGACACCGAGTACGTGGGCAAGCCCGTGGGCGCGGCTCACAAAAACTACGATAAGCTCATTGTGGACCGGACCTGGGAGCACAAGATCAAAAGCGCGGTGAAGCGCCCGGGGCTCGGGTCCGCAACGCTCTTCGTGTACAAGATCTACTCCCGCGCGCCCACCCGCTCCACCAAGCGCCCCTCCGGAAAAAAAGGAGCGCCGAGGGCTTCGGGCCAGGACGACCACGACCTGTATCTGCTGGCCCACATCCCGGGCACCAACTGGTCCCTGGCGGCGCGCACCAGCCTCACGGGGCCGGTGCAGCAGCTCATCGACAACGTGGTGACTGAGTTCAACAAGGTGAAAACCAGCTTAGAAACGGTGGCCCCCTCCCTGGACAAGCTCGCCCAGGCGTCCAAGGCCGTCTCCGAGGATCTGGACAAGGGAGTCGAGGAGTTTCGGAGCGTCATCGCCACGTCCTTGATCGTGTCGGCCGTGTTCATCGCGCTGCTGGTGACCGTGGTCATGATCTTCATGCGAAAGGCCTTTTTGCGACCGGTACAGCACCTGACCGAGACAGCCATCCGTATCCGCGACGGCGCCTACGACGCACGGTGTCAGGTGAACACCAAGGACGAACTGGAGATCCTGGGCAACGCCATCAATGAGATGCTCAACCGCATCGTGGGATTGATCCAAAGCGAGGAGGACAAGCGGCGCATCCAGGAGGGGATCTTCCGACTGCTGGAGATCGTCTCCACCGCCTCGGACGGAGATCTAACGGCCCGCGGGGAGGTCTCTCCCGATGAGCTGGGCTCGGTGACCGACGCCTTCAACCACATGCTCGAATCCATCGGTGGGCTGGTGGTGCAGACCCGTCGCGCGGCCCTGGACGTAAACCGCACCGCCGACGCCATCCTCGAAGCCGCCCGCCACATGGCCGAGGACGCCGCCGCCCAGGCCCACGCCCTCGATATGGTCTCGAAGAAGATCAAGGCCCTGGGCGACCGCTCCCTGGAGATCAACCAGATCGTGGAGCTCATCGACGAGATCGCCGCCCAGACCAACATGCTCGCCCTCAACGCCGCCATCGAGGCCTCCCGGGCGGGTGAGCAGGGCAAGGGCTTCGCGGTAGTGGCCGACGAAGTACGCAAGCTCGCCGAGCGGTCCTCTAGCGCCACCAAGGATATCGGTGCCTTCATCGAGATGATCCAGGACGCCACCAACGACACGGTACACGCCATGGAACGCATCCGGCAAGTGACCCACAAGACCGCCGACGGCGCCCAGATGACCACCAACTCCGCCGAGGAGATGATGGGCGCCTCCGGGGCCTTGGACAAGGCCATCGCCCGATTCAAGGTTCAATCCGCGCATACGGCGGACGTCACCAAGACCTTGGAGCACAAGCAGGTGGAGCTGGCCAGGGCGGTGGAGTCCCTCGCCGACACCCTGCACGAGGCCCAGTTGGCCGGTGTTGAGCCATCGAAGGCGGTGCTCAACACCATCGCGGGCATGGAAGAGACCTTCTCGGATCGGATCCAGCCGCTCCTCGGGCACGGCTTCCTCGCCCTGCAGACCCAAGGCGCCAACGAGCACGACTCCGGTGAGCAGCACCCCTGGCGGGACTCGGACGCCGCGCTGATCCTTGCGCCGCCCTCGGAGTCCAGCACAGTCTCAGCCGCAGCCAACGAGAGCGGCACCTGGGACCGCTTGCCGCTCGGCATGGAGAGAGACGCCGACTCCGGACCCCTGCCCAACGCCGACTCCGGACCCCTGCCCCGCACGAGCGACCTCGACCAGCCCGACGCGACCGACGAGCCGGCGGACAACCAGGATTCCAGTCCCCACAAGACGTCCACCTGATCGGCAACCCGTGATGCAGCTCGACGACGAACTCCTCCAGATCTTCCTCGCCGAAATCACCAGCTACCAGGTGATCTTGGAGGACGAAGAGGCCCAGGTCGAGGATCAGGCGGCAGCGGCCCACGGCCTCAAGGGGGCCGCGGGCATGGTGGGGTATCCCGAGCTTCAGACGCTCGCCAAGACCCTGGAGAACTCCCTGCGTGAGGGAGACACGGCCCCCCGAGACGAGCACCTGCCGCGGATCCGGGAGATTGTCGCCGAGATTGGCGCCGGCGCCGCGGCGGACGATGACGCGCCGGCGGCGAAGCTGCTTCCGGGCCGGGAGCACGGGGACGGGGACGGGGACGGGGACGGGGACGGGGACGGGGACGAGGACGGGGACGGGGACGAGGGAAGTGGGTTTGATGCTGAAACTATGGCTATGCTGCAGGGGATTTTTTTGGAGGAGGCGGCGGACCATCTGGCAGCCATGGAGACCGAGCTGGAGAGGCTGGCTGACGCCCCGGGCGATGAGACGGCAATCCATGGGCTGTTCCGCGCCTCGCACACCCTCAAGGGAGCCGCTGCCACGGTGGACCTGCACACCATTGGCCGAGCCGCCCACCTGCTGGAGGATCGCTTCGAAGCGATCCGCGATGCGCGCGCGTCGGTACCGCCCGATGAGGTGGAGCGCCTGACCTGCTGTGCCGACCTGCTGCAAGCCATGGTGGATCAGGTCGGGGATCCGGACCGCATGGAGACGCTGCTCGGGGACCTGAAAGGGCTGCTCAGCGAGCCCCTGGTGGTCGGGGACAAGACAGACGACGGAGCCGGTGACGACGCCCGGGCCGGCGACGACGCCCGAGCCGGCGACAACGCCCGAGCCGGCGACGACGCCCGAGCCGGCGACAACGCCCGAGCCGGCGACGACGCCCGGGCCGGCGACAACGCCTGGGCCGACGATGGACTGAACGACGACGATATGGGCTGGGACGCCGAGACCCTCGCCATCCTCCTTCACACATTCGGGGACGAAGCCGCCGAGCTGCTCGACGAGCTGGACCCGCTGATCGAAGAGCTTGCCGGCGGATCCACCTCGGATATCGACAAGATCTTCCGTCTGGCGCACACGCTCAAGGGCTCCGCCGGCGCCGTGGGCCTGGGACGTATGTCCAAGGCGGCTCACGCCTTGGAGGACGAACTGGAGGAGCTACGTTCCGGCGGCGATGACCGCCCCACACCGGACCTCACCGAGGTGCTGACAGCTCTGCGACTCCTCGCCCAGGTGGACAACACCTCCTCTCAAAGCAAGCGGTATCTGAACCAGGCCTTGGATGCCCTCGAGTCCGCCCGCGGGCCCGCCTCTCGACCCCGCCGCCCGACCCTCACGCTTCTGCCCACCCCGAGCCCCCAGCCCGAGTCCCCCGAGGTAACAGTGGAGCGTCGCGCCCGCCCGGAGCGCCGTAAGAAAGGGCGCCGCGACGATGAAGAGCGCATGATCCGAGTCAACGCCACACGGCTCGACGCGCTGCTCACCGCCGTGGGCGAAATCGTCTTTCGGCGCACCCTCATTGAGCGGCGCTCACAGGAGCTCACCGGCCTCGTGCGTGACCTGGGCGCCTCCCAGTTGTCCATGCGCGCGGCCACCTTGGCCCTGCGCGACCTACGGAACGCAGACTCACACGTGCAACGCTTCTCCGAGCTGGAGATCGAGTTCGCGGACGTACTGTCCAACTTCGACCGCGCCGAGGCCGGCCTCAAGGAGGAGACCGATGGACTGCGCAAGGACGCGCTATTTTTGCAGGAGGGCCTGACTCAGATCCGTCTGCTGTCAGTACGCTACCTCTTCGCCCGCCTGCGGCGGTCGGTGCGTGAGATCGCCCGCAGCGAATCCAAGCAGGTGGTCCTGCAGGTCCAGGGGGAGAACACCGAGATCGACAAGGTGGTGGCGGAGAAGATCGCCGACCCCATGATCCAGATCATCCGCAACGCGGTGGCCCACGGCATCGAATCTCCCGCCGATCGGCTCGCCGCGGGAAAACCCGAGGCCGGAACCATAACCATCACCGCCGTTCAGGAGGGCAACTTCGTCACCCTGGAGGTGTCCGACGACGGCAGCGGAATCGACCTGGGATCCATCCGCGAAGCGCTTTCCGACAAGGGGCTCATGTCCGCCGAGGAAGCGCAGACGGCGCCTGACGCCGAGGTCACCGCGGCGATCTTCCTGGCCGGGCTTTCCACCCGTCGCGCCGCTGACGCCGTGGCAGGGCGCGGGGTGGGTCTGGATGTGGTGCGGGACACGATCTTCAAGCTCGGCGGCGAAGTCACCGTACACAGTGAGCGCGGTAAGTTCACCCGGTTCACCGTACGCATGCCCCTGTCCACGGCGGTGACCAACGCCCTGCTCTTCAAAACCGCCGGCGAGGTGTTCTGCATCCCCATTCGCTGGGTAGCCGAGACGCGGTCAACCAAGACCAGCGACGTACTGATCCACCGCGGTCGGGATGCTATCGTGCATCGGGACAAGACCATCCCCCTGCTGCGGCTGAGCGAGTTGCTGCATACCGAGGCCCGGCTCATGGGCAAGTTTCTGCCCACCATCATCCTGCGCCACCTGGAGTATGATTTCGCCCTGGTCGTCGACAAGCTCATCGGCCCGCGGGAGATCGTGCTGCGGGAGCTGGGGCCGCTGCTGTCGCCCCTGGATATCTACTCCGCCGCTACTATCTCCGGCGCGGGCAAGGTCCAACTTGTGCTGGATGTGCCCACCCTACACCTGTGGGCGAGCGCCTGGCGTACCCTGCCCCGGGTGTCGACTCGCGCCCTCCAGTCGAGCACCCATCAGACACGCATCATGGTGTGCGACGACTCCCGATCCATCCGTGAGGTGGTCTCCCGCATCCTGCAGGCAGAGGGCTACGGTGTGGAGCTGGCCAACGACGGCTGGGACGCCTGGGAGCGCATGACCGGCCTCCGCGTGGATCTGCTGCTAACGGACCTGGAGATGCCCCGCATGGACGGCTATACCCTCATCGAGAAGGTCCGCAAGCAGGACGATTTCGCGGGCCTCCCCATCCTGGTCCTCTCCTCCCGCACCGGTGAGGAGAACCAGCGACGCGCCCGCCGGGCCGGGGCCGACGGATTCCTCTTCAAGCCCGTGAATCGCCGGGTCATTGTCGCAAGGGTCCAGGAGCTGCTGCGTAGCTGATCCTTGGCCCCCCTGCCCTCTACCAACCATGAGTCCCACCGCCCACGCCCCCGCCCACGCCAACCTCGCCCCATGGGTCCTGCCGCTGTTCTTCGGAGCCAACGCGGCCCTCACTGCCTGGCTCATCCCCGCCCTGGGCGTCCGGGCGCCCCTATACCAGACCTTCCCCTGGATCTTTGGCGCGGTCTTCGCCATGACGCTGGTCCCGACCGTCCGACGCCACATGACCGCCGGCCCCCCGATCTGGCGTCTGGCACCGGTGGTCGTCTACGCCGCCGTCATCTCCCTCGCCTCCTCGGTTACCCCGTCGGCCACCACGGGAGTCGAAGGCAATATCTTTCACCCCGTGGAGTTCGCCGGCCTGGCTTTGTGCGCCCAGCTCGCCGCCCACAAAGGCGCCGCCCCCCAGCCCCAATGGCGCCGCATGATCTGGGTGGCCCTGGCCTGCGTGGCCTTCGGAATCGCAGACGAGCTACACCAGAGCTTCGTACCCCACCGCGCCTGCACCGTACTGGACGTGGGCCTCGACGCCCTCGGCGCAACCGCCGGCACCCTGGTATACCTGGCCACCCACGCCCTGGTGACGCGCCTCCACCGACGCCGACAGTGACCAGTCGCTTCAGTTCCGCTGCCAGCGGAACCGTACGGCCACGGGCTTGTGATCCGAAAGATCGGTACCGTCCGCAGTGATGAACTCGGGCGGAATCCACCACTCGAGGGGAATCAGCGTCACCGACTCGGAGCTGCGGTACAGCACGCGGTCGATGCGATCGTCACCGCATGCGAGGGTGTCGCAAGCGTCAGCGAGGTCGGCGCCGGCGAGGAGTCCATCCAGTGGTGGTACGTCCTGGGGATCGTCGCGATGCAGGTTCGTATCCCCGGCGACGATGACGGCCATCCCCTGCGAGCGAACCGCGATCTCGTCCAGCAGCTCCTGGACGTCCTGGGACCGGATCCGGTAGTCCTCGTCACAGCCGCCCGCCTCGTTGTGGTGGTTGTACACGTCCACCGACAGATTTCCCCCGAGGATGGTTCGGGCCACGGAGAACCCTTTCGCTGCCAGGCAGTCGCTGGCACAGTCCAGGTTGCCCCAGCACTCGGTCCAAGGAAAACGCGCGAAGTCCTCGAAGGGGAAAGTCGAGAATCGGTTCAGTCCATCCCCCATGTCCAATACATCCAGAGCCTCCCGATAGGGGGCCGATCGGTAGGGATGGGTGACGCTCGCGCTCAGCTCGGTATGGAACCAGAAGTCCTCCTGCGCCAGCACCAGGTCGTAGCCGTTCAGCAGCGGGCTGATGAGTGGAATGTACTCCTGGGGCTCGGAGCTTGAGATCCCCTGCGGCAGCCCGGCCACGTTGTACGTAAGGAGCACGAGCTCGCCCTCCTGGGGCGGAGGTACCGAATCGTCGCAGGCAAGGATCGTCGTCATGCCCAGCAGGGAGTACAGACAAACAAGACAGAGCCGGAAGAGATGAAAGAGACCGGGAGCGTGCTGATCTTTGTCCATTTGCCCTGAGTATTGGGGACGGGGGCAAAAGGGTCAACCTAGATCCCATCTAGATCCCATCTAGATCCCATCTAGATCCCTTCTAAGGTCGTGCCGTCTCCGATGGTCCTGGTTTCGCCTGGGGCGGCGGTGAGGCTGACGGTGCCGACTACGCGGACGTCTCGACCGAAGCGAATGTCGCCCCCGAGGGTGAGGGCGTCGCAGTCAATGAGGGACGGCGGGCCGTGGGGAAAACGCTCGTCGAGCTGGTCGATGCGTTGGTAGAAAGCCGGGTCCAGGACCACCGACAGGGGAGGCCGGGTGCGGTGGGGGTGCACCACCACGCGGTGGTCATCGGTGAGTAGGTAGGCGTCCGATCGCACCGCCAACAGGTCGCCGGTGGACTTGACCGGGGAGAAACGCGCGCGATCCACCCGCAGCGCGGCCGAGCCGGGGATCACCGCGATGGCCGCGCCCATGGCGGTCTCGAGCTGGTACACAGGCGTGGAGCTGGGGTCCCGGGGATCCACGGTCTTGGCGTTGACGATGAGGGGCAAGGGAAGGAACCCGCCACCGGCGTCGAGCTGCTCCTGCAGGGCGGAGAGACGGAGCCAGAGGTTGTTGGTGTTGAAGTATCGATGGCGCTCGATGTCGGCGAAGGCGTCCTTGTCGACTCCAGGGCACTGGGCCGACTCCCGCAGCAATAGTTGGCCGTCGGGGCGACGTGCCAGGTGCCCACCCTTGCGATCGGCCGCGGTGCGGTCGGCCACCTCCATGAGGAAGGGAATGTCACCAACGGCCACGTGGCCCAAGATGGTCTCGTCCACCACCGCGCCGAGGTTGTCAGCGTTGGAGACGAAGGCGTACTCGTAGCCCGCCTCTAGCAACCGCGTGAGTAGGCCGCTAGACACCAGGCTGGCGTACAGGTCGCCGTGCCCCGGCGGGCACCAGGTCAGCTCGGGTCGGGCGGCCCAATCCGCAGGCGTGAGATCCGCGCGGGTGACCTTGGGGACCTTGTGCTGCAGGAAGTCAGGCGGCAACGCATCGCCTTCGGATGTCGTCAACAGCGGGACGATGGCCGCCAGGGAGTCGTCCCGGGTGGCGAAGCTGTTCATGAGCAGCAGGGGCACGGACTGATGGGCGCAGGTCCGGGCGATGATCTCCAGAAAGGAGAGATCTTGCTTCACCTGCAACAAGCTCTTGGCCTTTGCCAGCCCCATGGTGGTGCCGAGGCCGCCGTTGAGCTTGACCACCACGGTGCGTGGTAAGGCCGTCCGGCCGATTTCGGCCAGGTTCTCGTCTAGGGAGTCAGCGTCGGGTACGTCCGCGACGGCAACGATGTCCTGCTCCGGGATCTGGCCCGTCTCACCGGCCACCAACTCAGCGTAGTGATGAGCAAAGGTGCGGATGGCGATGTCCGGCAGCCCCTCGGCGCGCATACGCTCGGCAAAGGGGAAAAACCGGCCGGCGGTGTCGAGTTCGGATTTGGTGTCGGTCATGGGTTGCTCCGTGCCTACGGCTTGCGCGGCTGTGAGCGTGGACCCTTGGCCAGTCCCAGGTCCCGCCCGTGGCGAGCCCAGAAGTCCGTGCGCTCAATCCAGTCCAGTGCGGCCTCGCGCACCGCCTGGGATTCGGCGGGGCTCGTGAGCCGGGTGAAGGTCTCGCGGGCCTTGTCCAACTCGAAGGCCAGCAGGTGGGCCCGCCCCAGGCGCCATAGCGCCTCCCTCCGGAAGAGGTCGTCCGGCAGCCCCAGGGCTCGGGCCCTTCGGAGCCCATCGGCCGCCGCCCCATAGGCTCCGTGGGCCAACAGGTAGGACCCGGCCAGGTACTGGGCCACTCCCTGCTGCGGGTGGCGCTTGGCCAGCTTCAGCCAGGCGTTCGGCATGGGTGGCTCGTCCTTCGCCGGCACCAACAGCGGACGCAGGCTCCGCCCCAGGGCCGGATCTGCCAGGGCCATGCGACGCACGGTGAGGTCGCGCGTAGCTCCCTCGGACATGGGGAAGCGCGCGGCGCCGGCGTACAGCTCCCGGGCGCGGGCCAGACGCCCCTTTCGCCAGGCCTGATTGCCCAGCAGCCATAGGGTGCGCGCTCGAATGGGCGGGGTCGTGGCAGGGTGGAGCCAGATCTTCCGGGCCGCCGCCAGGGCGAAACCCTCGTGATCCTGCTCCGCTTCAACGTATACCAGCCCGAGCAGGTGGCCCGGGCTGCCCGGGTCGAAGCGACACATGCGACGATAGATCCTGGCGGCAGATCCGTACTGCCCCCGAGCGATCTGGCGGTCAGCGACCCGATCCAGCCGTGCGATCTCATGAATGCAGGGACGCTCGAACACCGGCCGCGGCCGGAACCGCTCCCGGGCCAGGCCCAGCTCCCGGTCCGACAGCGGTACCGTACGCAGGAACTTTTTCCATTGAGCTTCGAGCTGGCCCAAGGACTTGCCGTAGGCCGCGCGGAAGTCCCCACCGTTTCGGAAGACCCGACGGAAGGGCGCCGGGCCGTGACGGTCCACGAGGAAGCGACAGAAGGACCCGGCCAGGGTGTAGCTGCGCCCGGCCGACGACGCCAGGAACCCGTAGCCCATGATCGCGCTCAGGGGCGGTGCCTTGCCCAGCAGCATCACAGCACGCGCCCACTGATGGCGCGTCATGCCGCCCCGGGTGCGCCAATCCGCCGCCACGGCCGAACCCTCGATGAGCCCGGGGTTAAACAGGGGCACGGGAATAAACCCCAGGGCTCGTCCCCAGCGAAAGCTTACTCCGAAGGCCCGGTCCCCGAACACCGCGCTGAAGGCGTGGGCGAGCTCATGCTTGAGCACCGGGTGGGGGAAGGAGCGCAGGGTCAGGTAGACCTCCAGCCTCCAGGGTTTGGCCATGTCCACGTCCGCGGCCCCGTACAGCCGCCGCTTCTGGTCGTCATCGGCGAAGTAGAAGATACGGATCTTGTGGGCCGGCGCCACGCCGTAAAAGCGCCGCAGCTGGTGCCAACGAAACTCCGCGTCCGCCGCGTGCAGGGCGAGCTCCTCAACGGTCAGGCTGCCGCGCGGGTAGTGGATGACGAAATGAGGCGTGTGGTGCTCGCCACCGAGGGATCGGGCCAGGTTCCGCGACGTAACCGTGAAGGCCAGGGGTCCGCCCGCGAAGTACAGCCCCACCACCAGAGCCACCGCCCCCAGCACCGCGGCGCTCAGACCTCGACGCCGTTCCCCCGTGCGCCAGGCCAGCCGCAGCTTCCCTGGAAGAAAGAACCGCGCCGCCAGAAGAAGCACCGCCAGCCCACCGACCAGGTGGTACAAGCGGGCGGCCGCCAGCGCTGGTGTCACCTCGATGTGCGCGTCGTAAAGACTTCCGCTGAAGTAGCCCGCGAAGGGATCGTACTGGCACACGGGCGCCTCGGCGTAGAACCGCACAAAGCCCCAACCCAACGACCCCAGCACCACCCCATAGCTCATCAGGACTGCCCAGCGCCGCCGCAGGGGCAAAAGCCCCAGGGCCACGCCCCAGGCCGTGGCCACGGCCACGCTCACCACGGGCAGCACAAACCACCAGGTCAACCCGGCAAAGTAGTTACAGCACGGGACGTGGACGGCGTTGGCCGAGAGGATGTCCAGAGGCAACACCAGCAGCAGCAGGTTCACGCCCAGCACCCGGACGTAGAGCCCCAGCACACCGCCCAGGGGCGTAAGAGGGGTCACCAGTGGATCCGCCCGCCGTCGCCGAATCCGATGCACCTGCACCACCGCCAGATGGCAGCTCGCGAGGCTGCCGATGATGGCGAAGAGGAAGGCCGCCTCATAGCCCAGCACCTCGAACAGCGGCAGACGACACATCACCAGGGCTACAACCGCGTACACCGACAGGACAACAAGCGCGGGCAGCAGCCGACGGAGCACAGACCGGATGGCGTGAGCGGTTGACACGCCATAACGATAGGGCCGGGCACAGTTTCGTGCAAGTGATGGGACAACGGTTCCCACCTTGTCAAACCAGGGAGAACACGATACTTCTGACTGGTTAATGGTTCACAGAGCCCATGACGAACGATACCAACAAACGACAGCACCTACGGGTCCCCATCGAGTTGAAGGTAGAGTACAAGCGACTCAACACCTTCTTCGCCGACTATACGAAGAACATCTCCAAGGGGGGTACGTTCATCAAGACACCCAAGGCCCTGGACATCGGCACGGAGTTCATCTTCTCCCTGACGGTGCCGGGCCTGGGGGATCCGCTGCGGCTACGGGGCCGGGTGATGTGGGTGATCCGTGAGGGTGAAGATCCGCCTCCCCAGGCGGAGGCGCCTTACGAGCCGGGCATGGGAATCCGCTTCATCTACGAAAACGACGTGCAGAGACACGCTGTGCTCGGGCAGGTGGAGCGACTCATGGTCGACAGCCTCGGCTCGTTACTCTATTCAAAGCTCATGAATTCTGAAGAGTAGGCGCCAGGGCGAGGAAGAAAAATGGCCGAAATCACGTCACTGCGCCAGGGGGGCTGGCGCTACCTGGTGCCCAACGGCCTAACAGCGCTGAACCTGTGCTTCGGTGCAATCGCCTGCTTCCTCGCCATCACCGGCAGCTACTACTCAGCCGGGTGGTTCATCCTGCTGGCGGTGTGCTTTGACCGCCTGGACGGCGCCTCGGCCCGGGCCCTGGGCGCCACCAGTCAGTTCGGCGTGGAGTTTGACTCCCTGGCCGACCTGGTCTCCTTCGGCATCGCCCCGGCGGTGCTCATCTTCGCCGTCTTAACCAACGACTCCACTCTCGGCTACGGCAGCGGCTGGCGACAGTGGCTCCTCATGGCCAGTTGCTCATTTTACGTGGTCTGCTGCGCCTTCCGTCTGGCCCGATTCAACGTCTTCGCCGGCGCAGACGGGACCAAGATCTACTTCGGCCTACCGAGCCCGGCCAGCGCCTCCACGGTGGTGGCGTCCCTCATGACGCTGATCAAGTACGGAGGTGGCGGTGGCGGATGGGCCGCGGATGTCGAGATCCTGGGAGGCCTGACCCTGTCTACGGGCCTTCGTGCCTGGTTCCCGCTGGTGGTCGTGGTAGTGGGCTTGCTCATGGTTTCGGCCCTGCGCGTCCCGAAGATGAACCCGGATAAGAGCATCAAGGGCATCTACCTGGGCCTGAACATGCTGCTGATCTACGTGTGCGTCCTGTTGCGGATCTTCCCCGAGTACCTGGCGTTCATGGCCGTGCAGGTGATCGTGGTCTCCTTCTCCTTCCACTATTTCTGGGAGTCGGCCCGACGACTGAGCGCCGGCACAGTCTGGCAGGCCTTGTCCATTGAAGCCGATCCCAGCGATGGCGTCGACTCCGCTCCCGAGACGGGCTCCTCCAAATAAGCCCCGACCTACGCCCATGCTCAACAATCCCCTTCAGATGGTAGCGTCGTTGATCCTGGGAAACCCCATCCTCGAGATGGCGGTGGCGTCTTTGCCCGAGCCCTTCCGCACGGAGGTGGCCGAACTGCGATCCATGGTGCTATCGGGCGAGCTGTCAACCATGGGGGAAGCCGGACACGAAGGCGACATCGTGGACCGGGATCTCCGAGGCGCATCGGTGGTTCGGGGGGACCTGGTGAGCGGATCGGCCCGGGGGGTAAACCTGCTGCGAGGCGCAGTCCGGGGTGGCTCCTTGCGCGCGTGTAACGTGCTGCTGGGAGACGTGCATGACGGGGATCTGGCGGCCATCAACATACTGGCCGGCGACATTCACGGCGGCAAGATCACCGGGGTGAACCTGGTGCTCGGCGACATCCGCGGCGGCGAGGTCACCCGTACGAACCTGGTGATCGGCCATGTGTACGGCGGCCACGTGGATGCCAAGGTGCTCATGGGAGACATTCACGGCGGCGAAGTAGACGTCACACACCACTTTGGAAAGAGCGGTGAATCCTGAGCCAATGGCCACCAAAACGCTACCCATCATGACTCCGGTCGAGCCGAAATCAGCGAGCGACAAGACCATCCATCGCTCCACCGTCCGCGACGAATTTCCTCGCCCGTGCATCGTCTCCATTCGCGACGGCGAGCACGACCGGGGCTGGCTCCGGCGACGGTTCGCAGGCTCTTTCAAAGTGGCCGGCAGGGCCTGGCGGCGCCCTTCCATCCGCCACTCCATGATCCGCTGGAGCAGCCTCTCACTGCTATTGCTCGGCGCGGCGGTGGTCTTTTTAGCCCGGACTACCACGCCCCTGCGGGCGGCCATGGGTGCGACCCTCAGCCTTGCGTGGGCAGGACTTGGGCTGGCGTTCATCGGCGTCCATCTCACGGGCCTTCGCAATTCAGAGGGAGAGAATAAGAACAAGCTCGGGCTACCCAACGGCCTGACGCTGCTCCGCATCGTGCTCATTCCGGCTGTGATCTGGGCCATCCTGGCCTATGAGCGACTCGAGCCCCACGCCGTGGCCGCCGCCGCGATCATCTTCTTTGTGGGATTTTCGGACGTGCTGGACGGAGTCATCGCGCGCTGGCTCCGCTTCGAGACCATCCTCGGCCGCAACCTCGATCACCTGGCCGACGTGCTCATCTGCACCTCCATGGCCGTGGCAGAGCTCGCCGCTGGGCTCATGCCCGGCTGGCTGGCCGGGCTCATCATCTTCCGCTATGTGGGCGCGGGCGCGGGCGGCATCCTCTCGGTCATGTACCTGCCCAACGTGAGGATCCGACCCTCCCTGGTCGGTAAGGCCTGTACCGGCGTCGTGGGCATGACCCTGTTTTTGACCATCGCGCAACCTCTGCTTGCTCCACAGCAACGCGCCAACATGCTGGTTTTGTTCTTGTTATCCACTGCGGTCATCGTCCTCAACATCGGCATGCTCATCTATATGGCCTTGCGCGGCATCGCCGTGGAACGCCTGACGCCAACCAATGACGACACAAAACGTCCTTGACAAAGCCCGTGGAATGAGCTTTACAGATCATCACTTTCCGGTCGTGATCCCCATTAGGGAGCATCGACAGCGCAACACAAAGACCACGTAACGAGGGATATCTCAGCAACATAAGGCTTCCCCCCCTTTTTTCACCGAAACCAGTCTACAACTGAAAGCCCCGCTGCATTTCCTCTGAGCGTTCGAGTACCGCCTCGGGCTTGGTCGTCAGCAGTCAAAGCCCAAGCCAGGCTGGACGGTGCCCCCCCTTCATTGGAGAAGTTCCATGAACCTCACTGACCTCAAACGCATGAATATCAAGGAGCTGGCGCAGCTCGCACACGATCAGGGGATCGAAGACTCCGCCAACCTCCGCCGCGCCGAGCTGATCTTTGCGCTGCTCAAGGCCCTGACCGACAAGCGGCAGGAGATCTTCGGCGAGGGTGTCCTCGAGACCCTGCCTGACGGCTTCGGCTTCCTGCGTGCCCCTGACTACAACTACCTGCCCGGACCCGACGACATCTACGTGTCTCCCTCGCAGATCCGCCGCTTCACCCTCCGCACGGGGGACACGGTGCACGGCCAGATCCGCCCGCCCAAGGACGGCGAGCGGTACTTCGCCCTGCTCAAGGTTGAGACCGTCAACTTCGAGTCGCCCGACGCCCAGCGCGGCAAGATCCTCTTTGACAATCTCACGCCGCTGTACCCCAACGACAAGCTGAACCTCGAGTCGGACTCGAAGAACATGTCCACGCGCATCGTGGACCTGATCTGCCCCATCGGCAAAGGCCAGCGCTGCCTCATCGTCTCCCCGCCCCGGGCCGGCAAGACGATGCTGCTGCAGGACATCGCCAACGCGGTCACCACCAACGACCCCGACGTGGTGCTCATCGTGCTGCTCATCGACGAGCGGCCCGAGGAGGTCACGGACATGGCTCGTAGCGTGGACGGCGAGGTGATCAGCTCTACCTTCGACGAGCCCGCCGCCCGCCACGTGCAGGTGGCCGAGATGGTCATTGAAAAGGCCAAGCGTTTGGTGGAGCACAAAAAGGACGTCGTGATCCTGCTCGACTCCATTACGCGACTGGCGCGCGCCTACAACACCGTGGTACCGCCCTCGGGCAAAATCCTCTCCGGTGGTGTGGACTCCAACGCCCTGCACAAGCCCAAGCGATTCTTCGGCGCTGCCCGGAACATCGAGGAGGGCGGCAGCCTGACGATCATCGCCACGGCGCTGGTGGACACGGGCTCTCGCATGGACGAAGTCATCTTCGAAGAGTTCAAGGGCACCGGCAACAGCGAGATCCACCTGGACCGCAAGCTCATGGAAAAGCGGATCTTCCCCTGCCTCGACATCAACAAATCCGGTACCCGGAAAGAGGAGCTCCTGCTGGCGCCCGACGTGCTGAACCGCGTCTGGATCCTACGGCAGCTGCTGCACCCGCTCAACGTCATCGACGCCATGGAGTTTCTCCGCGACAAGCTCGGCAAGACCGAGACCAACGGCGAGTTCATCGATTCCATGGCCTCGTAGTCTCGTCGTCGCCCCTTAGG
>JAOZUO010000349.1 GCA_029938605.1 Deltaproteobacteria bacterium
GGAGGAGGCGTCATACCCGGTTGCGGAGCCGCCTGCGGAGGCGCACCAGGAGCGGGCATGCCGGGAGCGGGCATGCCGGGAGCGACGCCCGGAGGAGGCGTCAAACCGGGATGTGGAGCAGCTTGCGGAGGCGCACCAGGGACCGGTTGTCCGGGAGGGGGTGCGCCCGGGGCCGCGCCACCCACGCCAGCCATGGCGCCAGCACCACCACTGAAGAACAGCGTCTTTTTCGCTCCACCACCAGCCTGCGGCTTCTGGGCAGGCATTCCGCACTTGGGACAGCGAGGAGATCCGTCGGGAAACTCAGCACCACATTTTTGGCAATTCATCCAGTTGTCCTCCTGGTAAGATGAACCTTTGGGTCCGCAGGCTCGTCTCAGTCTCTCAATAATTCACTGACCGCAGCCCCACTTTGGACTGGCATGATATCCATTTTTTCCTGCGGAGCATAGCCCTATCGGTACCCACTCTCCCAAATCAGCTTTCCCCCACGAGGTCGGTACTCCCAGCGAGGTACCACTGCTCAAAGGGTACCGTCCGCACCAGCTCGGTGACCTAAGGGGCCGGCCACCTCCACGCAGCGCAAACGCCAGATCGCCACGGCCTCTGGTTCCAGCAGGTCGGCCAGGGTACGGTCCCCCTCTTTGTTCAGGGCAGCGGCGGCCTCGGCGAGGATCACCTCCCTGATTTCCGGGCGGGCCAGGTTGTGCTCCATAAGGCACTCTAGAGCAGTCAAAGCTCGAACCGGTAGCCAACGCCGGCAAAGATCGTGAGGTTGTTGTCAGCGGTTGCGTCTTGGAAACCTGCCATCAGGTAACGCAGTCGCAACTGCACGAAGACCTCGTTCTGACGCAAAGTACGGAAACCCGCCTCCAGGCCGATGGAGGTCGTGAAGGCAGCCCCACCGCGGCTCTGATCGTCCACCGTGGGCGGGTTGCTCCGCTTGTACGATGCGTAGATGCCGATCACCCCAATGTCCATCACAGTATCGAGGGCAAAGATTCCCACGTTCACCAACCGAAGCCGCGCCAGGCCGGTGAGGCCAGCGGAAAATCCCGCGAAGTCGTCAGCCTCACTCACACTGCCCACTCCAAAGTGGGGCGCCAGCAGGACCCCAAGACCGATATGCACCGCCGGGAAACCCTGGTACACCGAATACTCGTACCGAATCTCTCCCTGAATTCCCACCGCCCGCCCGGTGTCCGAGAACATCCCCAGAACGGTAGATAACAGCATATTCTGCGGAATGGGGAGGAGCCGCACCCTCGCCGACACCGCATGCGCCCGATAGGTGGCAGCCGTAACGACGGCTACGCCGCCCTTGGCATTTCGATTCGGAATAAAACTGCCACGGAAAAAACCCGGCCGCACGTGATGCAGATAGGCGATTCGCCCCTGGGCAGACTCCACCTTGATGGTCTTGTCCCTGGGCGCCATGCCCAACCGGTCTACCGCCCGTATCTCGAATTTTACGCCGCGTTTACCGTCGGCCAGTATCGGCCCGGAGGTGAAGCGGATGGACAGCTTCACCGCGAGATCTCCGAGGAGTCTCACCTCAGCGGTGCCTGGCCGCGCCCGGGGCGCCGTGGCTCGAAGCAGGATCCGGTCGCCGGGCTGACGTTTGGTCGGGGTATAGAGCCAGCCCCGCCAAAGTCCGGCCTCGAGGCGCGACACCGAGAGCGGCTTACCATTGGCGGTGACCTGTAGGGCCTCCACCCGAGCGGCGTTGCCATACAGGTCGGTGACCCGCACCAGCACCTTTACGCTCTTGGTAGCTCGCATACCCAGCCTTTTCGGCGCGACGGTCATGGCCAACTTGAGTACATTGGCCAGCTCGACAGTAAAGCCATGGACCACGGCGACCTTGGCGTCCTGTTTGAGGGCCACCCGGATCTGACTCAATCCTGTCTTACCCGAAAGCTTGATCCAGATTGTCTGCACCGAGCGCTGCCCCTTGAGCTTGACAATAGTTCCGACGGCGCAGTCCACCATGAGCGGCACATTGTAGGTGTATCGTTTCCCCTTTTCGCCCACATGGAAGACGTCCAAACGAATTGTGGATCCAGCAGCAGGGGATTTTGGGCCCACCACGACGATGCGTGGAAACGCGGGCAGGGAGAAGCGCTTGGTCTCGGCGGAGGTAACTCCCTTACCGGTGATGCGGGAAATGGTGTAGTTGGCGACTCCTGGCGGGATGATCACCGGGATGGAGATCTCCTTCTGGCGTTTCTTGGGAAAAACCGGACCGAATTCACGACCTTCTACGGAAATGGAAACCTCCGCGGCGCCCTTGGTGATCACGGGCAGGTTGAGCCGGATGGACACCAGCACAGTCTGCCACCGCCGCACCTGTCTTCCGTCGATCTTCAGGTCCACCCGGATCAACGCCACCGTTGGAAAACGCAGATCCGGTGGTGTGAACTTCGCCACCCAGGTAAATTTTCCCTTTGGCGTGGGTTTGCCAACCTGCCCAATGTTCGTCTTGAGCGCGATGAGCTCCACCTTTGACGTGCCGGGGTTCTTGACCCTTACGCCCACCAGGGCGGATGGGATCTTGCCCACGGATGGATCCAGCACCAGAACCCCGGGACCAACATTGAATTGAACAGATGAGGTCAGGGCCCTGGGAGGCGATGGAGACCCTGGCTGAGACTGGGCGGTACCTATCCACACCAATCCAAGACAGAAAGCAGGTAGAATATATGAGATTTTCATAGGATGACCGCCGGATTTCCCGATCCTGTGATGCTGGTTG
>JAOZUO010000350.1 GCA_029938605.1 Deltaproteobacteria bacterium
CCACAAAAAATCCCAATCTCGGTTGACGGGGGACAAAAATTATCGCAATAGGCTTAAATACCTAAAGACTTGAAGCGTCCATACTCCAACAGTTAGGACAACTGTTGTCTCCAACCTCTCTAGAAAGGGAACAGTACACGTGAAGAAACTACTCGTTGGGTTGACTGTGTTAGCGTTCACCTTCACCTTGGGCACAGCCGTGATGTCGAAAAAAAGTGGCTCCATGACCATCGATTGGCACAAGGGTGGAAAGACCTCGAAGATCAACTTTTCGAAGCACAAAGCCAAGGGCGTCAAGTGCGGCTCGTGCCACGTCAAGCACAAGAACGGCAAACGCTACTACAAAGCATGCGCCAAGTGTCACGGCAGCAAGGCCCAGGCCAAGAAGATCGGCCACAAGATGTGCATCTCCTGCCACAAGAAAAAAAGCGGCCCCAAGACCTGCAAAGGCTGCCACTAGCCCACGCCCACAACTCGCCTCTCCCCGCCTCCTTCCGCCATAATATCCACGTTGCCTGGGTACCATGGGCAGTGTAAGGTCTCTTTTCACGCGGCGCCACAGTCGCCGAAGTACCGCAGGAGAACACTGCATCCCGCAGGAGAGCCACTGTGCTGCCCCGTCTGCTCCAGATCTTCGCCGCCCTGGCGATCCTCCTTTTCGGCTGGGCCATCGCCCAGGTGGTGTGGCAGATCCCCAACGAGCTCGCCCAGGGCGTGATCTTCAAGATCTTCTTCTTCCACGTGCCCGCCGCCTGGCTCATGCTGTTGTCGGGGCTGGTGTGCGCCGGGGGCGCCATTGCGTACCTCATGGGGAGCCGCACGGGAGACTCCATCGCCGCCGCCGCCGGGGAGATGGCCTTCGTGTTCGGCATCATCGTCATGACCACCGGACCCATCTGGGCCTTCCGCGCGTGGAACAAGGCGTGGGTCTGGGACGCCCGCTTGACCACCTCCCTCATCTGCTGGTTGACCTTCGCGGTCTACGTGTTCGTGCGCCGGTTTGGCGGGTCCAATGCGCCCCGCATCTCCGCAACTCTGGCCATCTTCGGCGCCGTGAACGTGCCCCTGGTGTTCTTCTCCGTGAAGCTCTGGAACCGCGGCATGCACCCCCCCTCTTCCGTGGTGCAGACCCTGGACCCGGTGATGAAGCAGGCGCTGTTCACCAGCCTCGGAGCATTCACGCTGCTGTGGGCGGTGCTGTTTACCTGGCGTTTCCTTCAGGAGCGCGCGGCCCGCGCCATCGACGACAACTGGGCCCTCCTGGATTCGGTGGAAGACGCCGACCACGAGGCCCGGCTGGGATAGGGACCCTCAGGGTAGGCGGCTGGTCAGGCAGGCGGTGATGCCACGGCCGGTCCAGTTGCGTCCACCCACCACGCGACCGCCCCAGCGACCATCGGGTTGGACCAGGTAGGTCTCCGGATACTTCGTGGTGCCCAGCTGTTTGGCGATCTTTCCGCGGGGATCCCGCAGGATCACGGCGGCGGCGGGGAGATTCTTCAGGCGGGGCACCTTGTCGAGGAAGGCGCGGATGGCCTTGAGCTTCTTGTCGGTGGCCACCATCACCAGCATCATGCCCTTGTTGCCGTACCGGCTGGCGAGTTCCAGGAGAGAGGGCAGCTCCTCCAGACAGGGCTGACAGGTGGTAAGCCAGAAGTTCAGCAGCACCAGCCTCCCCTTGAGCCGGGAGATGGGATAGGGCTTGCCTTCCAGGTCGGTGAAGACCAGGGAACCCGGCTGTAGATTCATCTTCGGCTGGTCCAGGCCCAGTAGCCGGCAGGGCGTCCGATGGGCGCGCTGCACTGCCCGGGGCAGACCGACCAGGTAGGTGCCGAGCAGTACGGCGATAAGCAGCGCCGGCGCCGCCAGTACAAATGTGCGAGGACGTAACATCATCGGATAGTCTAGGTCGCCGTTGACCGTCGGGCAATACCCAATTCCTCAGGGATCACCCGGGGCTATTCCCCTAATCATCCGTATTTTTACCGGATAGCAGCACCGCCCCGTCAAGCGATATGATGATCGGAAGAGGTGATAAGATCCATGCGCTGCACTGATGTCCGCCCCACACTCCGACACTGGCTCTGGCTCGGCGCCTTCGGGCTGGCCGGCTTTTCGGTTGCGCTCGGCGCCTGCGAAGCTGACGAAGACGACTACCTTCGGGGCGATCCCACCAACGCGGTGGTCACCTTGGACAACACCCATACGGGCTGGGACCAGGCAGACTGCAGCGGGTGCCACAGTCCCGTGCACAGCGCGACGTACACCGTGGACCAGTGCTCCATCTGTCACGGCGGCAATGGCGGGGAGGTGCAGCCGGCGACCCACGACACCCCGCAGCTCACCGAGAACCACGCGGGCTGGCTCCAGGCAGACTGCGGGACGTGCCACTCAGCCACCGGGACCCATCAGGGCGCCTACGTGATCCCCACCTGCGGCGTGTGCCACGGCTCCAACGGTGGGCCCTTGCGACCGAATAATCACTGGTTGACCCACTGCAATGACTGCCATGCAACCGGGCCCGAGGCCTGGAACGACTGCACCCACACCGGCTACGAGTTGGACGCTCCCCAGTCCTGTCGCTATTGCCATCAGTAAGGAGGCTGGCGTGAATAAACTTGTCAAGTTGGGACACGAGGCGCGCGGTAGTCAAGGCGTGAGGAGGGCGCATACTCTGCGTATGCAACCGACGAACAACGCAGGCAGCCGCGATGGATCGGGTTCCAGATGACAAGGTTATTTGCGCCAG
>JAOZUO010000095.1 GCA_029938605.1 Deltaproteobacteria bacterium
AAACTGTGAAGGCCTCCCCGGCAAAGCCGGGGGGACTCCTATATTGAGCTAGATTGCTCCGGACCAGTCCCTATACGTCGTAAATAGAAATAACGTATAAAATCTCCACATTCAAAGCTGACGGGACTGCGCTTCCGTGTTATACGTTATTTATGACATTGACGTATAACGGCGAGGTCCCTGCGCTTCCTCGCATGTCGTTGCAGGTCCAAACTCTCTATGCGCAACTCATTCAGGACCTGGTGAGCGCGGAGGCGATCGGTGTGGTCGGGGGACGAGGCGGTACCTTCGTCAAAAAGGAAATCGGGGGGCGAGTCTACTGGTACGTCCAATATCGCGAGGGAGGTAAGCAGCACCAGAAGTACCTGGGGCCGGACTCTCAGGAGCTCCAGACCTTCATGAAGGATGCCCGTTCGAGCGCGGACAGTCGGGCGAAGCTCTGCGCCATGGCAGCCGCCGGTGGTGCTCATCCGCTTCGGGGCGCCGAGTTGGCTGTCCTCAGACTTCTCGCAGACGCAGGGGTGTTCTACCTGGGCGCCGTTGTTGTCGGGACCCATGCGTTCGTGATCTACGGGAACATGCTGGGCGTGAGCTGGCTCGACGGCGTTATACGCACTCAGGACGCCGACATCGCCGACGATCCGCGCCTCGCTCTTGCGATCCACGGGCGCGATCAGGGCATCGATCTGCCAAGGACCTTAGAGGAGTGGACCGAGGGCCGTTTCCTACCGGTTCCCCCCTCGCCCCTGAGCCCGCAAGACCCGGTCACCTCCTTCCATGAGCCGCGACAAGGGCTCAAGGTCGAGCTCCTCACTCCGCTGATCGGGCGAAGAAGTGACGCTCCCGTCCTGCTCCCTTCCCTCAACGCGGCCGCCCAGCCCTTGCGTTTCCTCGACTACCTGATTGAGGACCCTGTCCCCGCCGCGGTCGTAGGCGGTCATGGCGTGCTGGTCAACGTTCCGCAACCGGCCCGCTACGCTCTGCACAAGTTGCTGATTGCCGGCCGGCGCGGGAGTTGGGAGGCGAAGGGACGCAAGGATATCGCCCAAGCCGCCGCCCTCTGCGCCGTGCTCCTCGAGGACCTCCCGGGAGAGCTGATCCTGGCGTGGGAAGCGCTCGCGGAGCGCGGCAAGAAGTGGACCTCGGGCGTCCGCTCTTCGCTTACACACGTCAGCAAAGGGACGCTCCATGGGCTGAAGGAGCTTGGGATCGGTTGACCCGCATTACCCGGCCCGGACTAAGGCCTCTGCCGTGGCGGTGGAGGTGGAGGCTGGCGTGACGCCTTGCCGTAGCGGACGCCGACGCTGATCATGTTGTAAAATCCCCAGCTCACGTCCTGGCTGTTTCGGAAGTGGCCGAGGCCGAATTCGTGCGTCACGAATACCCGTTGGCTCCTGGTGAAATAGAACTGAAATCCAACGCCGTACTGCAGCCAGTGGGTGAGGGGGATCTCGCTGGCGACGGTGAGCTGATAGCGAACACCGACGTAGAATGCAAAAAACCAGGGTTTGCGGCTGGCAATCTGTAGGCCCACATATCCTCCGCCGGCCAATTGGTTCGGCTCCCCCAGGCGGCAGCCACCTTGGTAGCCATCGTCTATCTCATCTGTGGCCAATACACAGGTCATCGAACCTTTTGGGCGGCTCGCGCGTTTTGTTCTGCTAGACTGAGAGGCCGGTGGCCGGTGGTCGATGGCCGATGGTTAGAAAGGTGAGCCCATGAAGCGTCCTGTTCAGCCCGTGAGCGAATACCTGGAGCATGAAGAGTATCCGTCGATTGCGGATACGGACTCAGATGCGGGTGCGGATGCGGATTCGGATGCGGATGCGGGTGTGAGTCGTCGTGGATTCCTGGGGAAAATGGTGGCGGGGGCGGCGGTTGCGGCGGGGACGGCGATTCTGCCGGGTGAGGCCCGGGCGGGCAAGGCGGACCAGGACAAACGGCAGAAGGTGGCGCTGCATGTGGGGCGTTACCAGCGCGTCGGTAAGAGTCAAATGACCGTCAAGCGGATCGTCCTTTTTACGGGTGACAAGAAGCTGGCGCGTTGGTTGAAGAGCTACTCGAACCGGAACGGAATTACCAAGGCCATGTCGCCCGTGCTTCGCAAGGCCTCGGACGACGCGCTGCTGGACGGTAAGAAGCTGTACCGGCTCGAGCGCAAGCTCGGCGCGGAGCTTACGCGCCACTACCGGAAAAAGACCGGCAAGACCGTCCGGCAGCCCGATCTGATGCTGGTGGTGGGGCGCTTTTACCGCCCTCGTATGTTGGGAAGCGCCGTTCGGCCCTACATCCGGAAACCACGGATCAGACCACGGATCAGACCACGGATCAGACCACGGATTAAACCACGGATTAAACCATGAAGCGCCCCATTGAGCCCGTAGGCTCCTACGACGGGGACCAGGACTATCCCTCCACCCAGGATGTGTGGTTGTCCCGGCGAGCTTTTTGGGGGAAGGCCGCCTCCACCGCGGCGGTCGTTGCCGCCGTTGGTGCCGGTGGCGCGGTTGGCGCGGTGTCCCTGGTCGGGGAGGCCGGCGCCACCCCCGGCGTCAAGGACAAGCGCAAACGAATCACGATCTATCTGAGCCGGTACTCGCAGATCGACAACAGTGGTCTGCGGGCCCATAGGCTGGTGGTTTTCACTGGCAATAAGGATCTCGACCGGTTCCTACGCAAGAGCTCGGAGCAATCACGCGTGAAGCAGGCCCTGATGAAGCGACTTCGCAAGGTGAAGACCGAGACCCTCTTCGATGGACGCAAGCTCTACAAGCTGGAGAGGTCTCTGGGGGCCGTGGTCGTCAAGGAGTACCGAAAACGCACGGGAAAGTCCGCCACGCAGCCTGACGTGATGTTGAGCCTCACTCGCTACTCCGGGTACCGCCGGCTCGGCGGAAAGAGAGCTCAACCAATTCTTCCCCGGCGTGTTCCCTGAGGATCCACCTTGGGCTCAGCCGTCCCGGAGGATGCCCTTTTCGGCCAGGTAGATGATCCGGTGGTCCGCCGTGACCTCCATGTCGTCGGGCGGGTTCAGCGTGTCGGTGCGGTTCGGAGCGCGGATCCCGATGGCCAGGACGTCTAGCTCCTTCACCGCCAGGGCCAGGTCCCCGAAGCTGAGCGGGGTCAATACCCGCCGGGGGATCTTGCCCACATAGATATTGCTGGCCCCCGAAGAGATCAACGAGCTGGTGACCGACGCCGCCCCGGGCACGGCTACAGCGTGGGAGAGCATGGAGAAACCGAGTCGGTTGGTCTCGATGACCTCGTCTGCGCCGGCGGTCAGTGCGTGCTCTACGTTCTCGGAGTCCAGGATCTCCGCGGCGACGTAGACTGGTGATAGGCGCGGGTTCTCCCGGTGCTTCTTCTCGAGGTGGCTGCGGATGGTGAAAGCCGTGAGGATGGTCACCGCGTCGGCTTGCTGGGGCGACATGTTTCGCGCGCCCACCAGGATCACCGCCCGGGCCTGGGCGATGCGCATCTTGTCCAGCTCGCTCTCCTTGGTGGGGTCCCCGCTGATCCAGATGTACTCCGGATCCACGTCGGGGTGGCGATCCCCTTCGGCGAAGATGACCACATCCGTTGAGGAGACGTTCACTTCCTTGCGGACGGCGTCCAGGAGCATATGGGATCTGGGACCATAGCCACAGATGATCACGTGGTCCACGTAGTTGCTCATGCGAAACTGCTCCTCTCGAATGGTCAATACGGCGTGCAGCAGGGTGTGCCCGATGATGCCGGCGAACAGGGCGATGGTGAACAGGCCGCCCACCATGAGCACGCCGCCCACGATGCGCCCGGCGGTGGTCACGGGGCTGATGTCGCCAAAGCCCACGGTGGTGATGGTCACCAGGGCCCACCAGATGCCGTCGGAGACGGAGTTGACCTTCGGGTTGACGGCGGACTCCACAACGTAGATAGAGATCCCGCCCGTGAGCACGGCGATACCCAGCAGGCTGAAGGCGAAGGTGTACAGGAGCCCGTTGTCGCGGAAGACCCGGCTGATGTTGGCGATGGGATCGCTGTACCGAAAAAACTTCCAGTTGCGAATGAGCCGCAGGAGCCGCAGGGCTCGCAGCCCACGCAACTGCGGAATGAGCGCGGCGACGGTGATGAAGTCGATGAGGGTGATGGGGCGTAGGCAGAAGCGGATCCGGCCGAAGAAATGCTCGGAGAACTGCTTGTAGGGTGACATGCTGAACAGTGACAGCGTGGGAGGGCGGTGGCTAACAACACGCAGGATCAGCTCGACGCCGAAGAAGATCAGGATCGCCGTGTCCAGCTTCCCGAGCCAGGCCGGACTGTCGGTGCCCAGGTAGGCGTCGGCGCTGAACAGGGCCACGGATGCCACGATCAGCACCCACACGACGCGGTTAACCACCCGATACTCGGGAGTGGTCGAGTGGTGAAAGGCGTCGTAAAAGATCTCGAAGAGGCGCTGCATGGCTCCAGTTCGTCGACAGAATTCGACCCCCTGAGTTTTACAGTTATCTGACGAAAAATGTAATACTACGCAGATGCTCCATGCTGAACATGGCGTCCCGACCCCTCCGGCTGATTGGAAAGAGCCTGGCGATTTGATTGGGCGGATCATGGGCAACTGTCAGCTCACTGCCCACCTGAACCGCGGCGGCATGGGGGACATCTACGCCGCGGATCACCTGTTCCTGGGGCGCCCGGTGGCCATCAAGATTCCGCGGTTCGACGACGATCGTCTCGTCTTTAACCAGCAACGGCTGCTGTCGGAGGCCCGGTTCCTGGCGGCGGTTTCTCACCCGAACGTGGTGGGCGTCCACGACATGGGGCTCACCCAGGAGCAGCTGGGCTATCTGGTCATGGAGTTGCTAGACGGCAGCTCCATGGAGCAGATCATGGATCGGATGCCCCTGCTGCTGTTTCCCACGATCCTGCACCTCACCAAGGAGATTGCTCGTGGCATCGTCGCCTGCCACCGGGTGGGCATCATCTGCGCCGACATCAAGCCCGACAACATCATGGTGGTGCATGGGCCCCTGGTGGGGCGCCCGGAGCGAGGGGCCGTTTGGACAAAGATTATCGATCTCGGCACGGCGCGCTCCATTGAGGCCGAGGCCGTTGCTATCCCGGATTCCAGCGAGACCGTACTCGGCACGCCGGCCTACATGTCTCCGGAGATGGCGCTGGGGTTGCCCCTGGATCCGCGCTCGGACATCTACTCCCTGGGGACACTCCTGTACGAGCTGGTTGCCGGTCGTCCTCCCTTCGTGGATCCTGACCCCAACGTTGTGCTGGAGCAGCACGTCTATCTCGAACCTCCGCCGCTTTCGACGTTCCGCCAGGAGCTGACGTCAGGCTGCGACTTCGAGCAGATGGTGAATCGCTGCCTCGCCAAGTCCCCGGAGGATCGCCCCGCTTCGGCCACGGAGTTCCTCAACGAGCTGGATGGGGCAGCGCGCTCCCTCCCGGAGCCGAAGTTCCGCCCCCGAACCCGTCGGTCGGTGTCCCGACCTTCCCAGAAGCGCCTTCAAACGGCCGTCGTGAAAACGAAGCGCAGGGGCCCATAGGCGCCAGCCTTAGCTGAGGCCCATGGGCTGGGAGGATGGGAATGGAAGGGAAGGGGAGGGGAGGAGGCTACTGGGCCGGGAGGATGAAAATGTTGGAAATGGTCGACTGATTGCCGGCCCGGTCCCAGGATACGAGCGCGAAGCTGACTGCGCTCGGCTCCAGAGCGTCCACCTGGAACATGACCTCCGCGGTCCCGCCCGGTGCAACAGGGGGGGGCATGGACGACACCGGCGCGGCCTCGGGATAGCTCTCGGTGCAGAGTTGTCCGTCAACCATGTAGCGCAGCTCCCACCGCTGCACGGCGGTGACACGGTCGGGGTCCTCTGGAGAGGTCCACAAGCAGTGGTGCTGGGATCCGAAGCGGCTACAGGTCAAGTCGTTCACCGCCGCGGGGGGGAGGAGGTCAACGTGCGCGTTGTAGGTCCGGCCGGTGACATCGGGGGCGTCGGCGAGGCGGCACCGGACCTGCAGGTTGAAGTCGCCCTCCAGTGTGACACCTTCGATGACGGCGAGCCCGTCCTCATCCTGCGCCACATCAGCCACCACCTCGCCGTCGACCAATAGCTCGACCCGAGTCCCGGGGAGCCCCTCGGCATCAATCACGAGCTTTGCCTGAAATCCGGCGACCGAGGAGTGATCCTGGGCGCTCCCGAGCCAGAGCGCCTCTTCGTTGTCCAGCAGCTCCTCGGGGGTCACCTCTCCGATACTGACGATGGAGCAGTATGCGTCCTGCACTCGAAGGGTGCCATCAGCGACGACGACCATGTCGTCGAGCATGGCCTCCACTCGTACCTCTATCTCCGCGCTACCTTCGGCCAGCGTAAGCGCCATGAACACCTGCTCGTTTTGGACGGTAGCGGAGTGCAGCACCCCACCCATCCAGACGTCCACCTCCACGTCGTCCGGAATCTGAAGCGCCCGAATCAGGAACTCGTGCTGGATCCCGACGGCGCTCGGATCCGTGTCGTGGGTGTACGCGGTGACGGTCGCCGAGACGAGATCCGAGATGTCCAGCGAGGGAGCGAACACCTCAGCGGTGAGCTGCTTCATCTGGCAGCCAACGCAGTCCGCTTCAATGACATTCGTGCCCGGCTGCAGGGTTACCCTCTCGAATGCCACATCCCCGTTCGCTGAAGTGGAGGCTTGAAGCTGCTGCCCGTCCACTCGAAGCTGGACAACTGAGTCGCTGGGAAGGTCCGCAACCTGAAGGCGTAGATTCACCTGAACCCCTGGGGTCTGGGGATCCATGTCGTCGTTCCAGGTGAGGGTTGGGGCGCTGGGCACCATGGCTCCGTTGATCTCCATGAACTGGATATCCACGGGATCCGGCGCGGTATTTTCGCCACAGCCCGAGCTGACCAGCAGAGCAGCGACAATGGTGAGTGTCCAAGTGAATCGTTTTGGCGTCGCCATGCTAGCACCTTCCTTTTGTTTCTCGCGTTGCATCCGGTTCTCAGTTGGCTGTTTCGTTGTTTTGCAAGGCCGGTGCCATCAGCGCGAAGCCGTGTAATTCTGGGCGGATTTTCCATTTTGGGGATCGTGGCTGGACATTTCTGAACCGTCTGTCCACGTGTGTTGGACATAAATGCCCAAGCAGTCTTCAGCACCGGGTGGCTCCGCCGCCGGGGAGACGGGCCACGGAATGGAACGATTCCTGCAAGAGTATCGGCTCACCACCACGCGGATGCCCGTGTTTCGAAAGGGAGAGTCCCCATGTCCGACAGTGTGGAATTGCCCCCGATCCCCACCAAGTCCATGGTGAGCGACAGTGGCGAGTCTCGGGCCGGCACCATGAAGCTGCCCTTTATGCCTCAGAGCGAGATCGCCCGGGAGCAACGCGAGTACCTGGAGCAGATCGTGGACGAGCGCACCGCCGAGCTGCGGGACGCCAACGATCAGCTCAGCCGCGAGATCCACGAGCGCGTCACCGCCCAGGTGGCTCTGCAGCACAACCTGGAGTATCAGCACATTATCAATGCGCTCCTCGGCCTGGCCCTAAAGCAGGCTCCCATGGAGGTGCTGCTTCAGCGGGCCCTGGACACGGTCCTATCTCTGCCCGCGTTCACTGATATTTCGGCGGGTGCCATTTTCGTGGCGGATCGGCCGGGCACCATCACCCTGAAGGTCCACCAGGGCTTGTCGGAGGGGGTTCCCCTACGCTGCGCCGAGGTGAAGATGGGGGACTGTCTCTGTGGGCGGGCCGCGCAGGCGCGTGAGCTCATGCAGGTCACCCAGATGGGGTCGGACTTCGACGGTGCGTGTGGCACCGGGGAGCGTTGCGGACACTGCTGTTTACCAATCAGCGCCGAGGGGGAGGTGCTCGGGGTACTTACCATGCTGTTGCCGGAGAGCTGGGAGCTGGCCGAGTGGGAGGTCCGGGTCCTGGCCGGGGTAGCCGATGTCCTCGCCAACATCATTTCACGCAAGCGGGTAGAGGCCAGGGGCGACGAGCTGGAAGAGCAGCTCCGATACTCGCAGAAGCTCGAGGCGGTGGGACGCCTTGCCGGAGGAGTAGCTCATGATTTCAACAACCTTCTCACTGTTATCCAGGGGAATGTGTACCTGAATCTGTCCGATCCGGACCTACCGGATGTGCTTCGCGAGGATCTAAAGGGAATCGAGGCGGCGTCCCGGCGGGCGGCGACCTTGACCCGCCAACTCCTCGCCTTCGGTCGTAAGCAGGTGCTCCAGCCCCAGGAGATCGAGGTGAACATAATTGTCCGGGAGCTGGAGAAGATGCTTCGGCGGGTGATCGGGGAGGATATCGATCTGCGTACGAATCTTGCCGACGGCCTCTGGTCCACGCAGGTGGACCCCGGGCAGCTGGAGCAGGTGATCCTCAACCTTGTGGTGAACGCCCGGGACGCCATGCCCCGGGGTGGGCAGTTGTTGCTGGAGACGGCGAATGTGACTCTGAGTCCTGAAGACACCACCAGGCAGGCCGGGGTCCTGCCCGGACCATACATACGGTTGACTATTAGCGACACCGGAATCGGCATGGATTCCGATATGATGAAGCACTTGTTCGAGCCCTTCTTTACAACCAAGGAGGTGAGCGAGGTCAGTAGCGGGCTCGGGTTGGCCACGTCCTACGGCATCGTGCGACAGAGCGGCGGCTATATAGAGGTTGAGAGCGAGCCGGGACAGGGCACCAGATTCTTAATCCATCTCCCACGGCTGGAGCCTCAATCAGAAGGGGACGGGGATAGAGATGGAGACGGAGAGGCACAATCCCGAGCGGAGGAGAGCCTGGAAGCTGCTTCCCAGGTGCATACCATCCTGCTGGTGGAGGATGAGGATGATGTACGCCAACTGGTCATACGCGTTCTCGGGCGGGCTGGATACCGGGTTTTGGAGGCCCCAAGTGGCGGGCACGCCCTACAGATGTGTGCCGCGTATGCCGGTGACATTCATATGGTCTTGACCGATGTCGTCATGCCTGGGCTCAGCGGCTGCGAGGTGGTAGAGCAGCTCACCCTCCACAGACCGGACCTGGAGGTCCTCTTCATGTCGGGGTATTCGGGCGTGGAGCTTCAGAACCGAGGCGTGGACGCCGAGAGTTTCCTGGCAAAGCCCTTCACGCCCGATCAGCTGCTCGACGCTGTGGTCTCGCTCATCGGATCTCCGGGAGAACGATGATGTCAGCCATCACAACTTCGTGGCAGGCCCCGGAGGGGGGTTGGACATTTCCGTCCGCTTGGCGCCGGCTGCATGAAAAGATCGAACAAATATGTCCAGAAATTCCGCCAATGCTGCAGCTCGCCCCCCAGTGGGCACATGTGACGTTCCTTATCGAACGGGTTTCTTCCAAACAGGGAATTTGCGAGGTACAAAAATGGTAGCGCATGATTCTGCGGTTGTATCCGGAGCCCAAACACGCGAAGGTGAATCTCTGACCCTGGGAGGGTCTGGGGGAAAAATGGCGACGCTTCTTGCGGTGGATGACCAACCGGAGGTACTGGACACCTTGAGCCGGGTGCTCGCGCGCTCCCATGAGGTCCTGCGGGCCAGCTCGGGAAAAGAAGCGCTGCAACTCTTCGAGACCTCCCTGCCGGACTGTGTCTTGTTGGATATCGACATGCCCGGCATGGACGGCATAGAGGTGCTCCAGCGTCTGACAAAGTTGGATCCCAATGTGCCGGTGATCATGCTCACTGGTGCCCTGGACGTAAAGGCGGCGGTGTCGTCATTCAAGCAGGGTGCCTACGACTACCTGACAAAGCCCCCGGACTTCGTGGAGCTTCGCCAGACCATCGACCGCGCCCTCGAGAAGACGGTGCTGCTGTCCGAGGTGCGTCGGCTGCGGGGCGAGCTGGGTCGGGTCTACGGCATCGAGAACATCATCGGCAGGCATCCGCGCATGCTGAGCATCTTCGAGACGGTGAGCCAGGTGGCGCCCCGGCGAGCCTCGGTGCTGATCATGGGCGCCTCGGGCACGGGCAAGGAGCTCATCGCCCGGGCCATCCACCAGCACGGGATCGGGCCGGACCGGCCTTTCGTGGCGGTGAACTGCGCCGCCATTCCCGAGGGGCTCGTGGAGGCAGAGCTCTTTGGTCACGAGCGCGGTGCCTTCACGGACGCCAAGTCCGCCCGGGCGGGGCATTTCGAGCGCGCCCACGGCGGCACGATTTTTTTAGACGAGATCAGTGAGCTCAGCCTCCCCAACCAGGCCAAGCTGCTTCGGGTCCTGCAGGAGCGTGAGGTGACCCGTGTAGGCGGGACAAAGACCATACCGCTGAACGTGCGCGTGGTGGCGGCCACCAACCGGAAGCTGGAGGAGATGGTGGAGTCAGGAGACTTCCGGCAGGACCTGTACTATCGCGTGAACATCATCCCCATCGAGTTGCCGAGCTTGCAGGAGCGCCGGTCGGACATCCCGCTGCTCGTGGGCCACTTCATCGCGCGTATTGCCCGTCTCGAGCAGGAGGCGCCGAAGGGGGTCTCTCCCGAGGCGATGCGTAAGCTCTTGGCGTACGCCTGGCCGGGCAATGTTCGCGAGTTGGAGAATATGGTTGAACGCCTCATGGCGTTGACTCCCACCGAGACCATCGACGTGGCACAGTTGCCCGATACCCTCACGAGCGTCGAACCCGAGAGCTCGGGCATGTACGAAGCTGTCATCGCCGGCGAGATCTCCCTCACCGACGCCGTGGAACGATTCGAGGCTCAGATAATCCGAGAAGCCCTGAGCCGCAGCGACGACAACAAGTCCGCCGCGGCTTCCATGATCGGCATCACCCGTCGGATGCTCCGTTACAAGATTGAGCGCAGCCTCAAGATCTCAAATGTCGACAACACCGCCGACAACACCGCCGCTGACGCCCCTGGCGCTCCCTCCCTTAAATAGTCGCCTAAACAGTCCGCCCTCCAGCCGAATATTTCGCACCGGACGCAATTGTGAAGTTGTCACTGCTTGTACGGACGTTTCTGCCCGATATCGACCTACTCCAGCGCGGATTCCCTCCCGAATAGTGTCGGTGCATTGGCAGTGGTGGAGTGTTTATGCGCTCTTAGCGAGTCTCGCCCGTGTGTCATCGCTGGTTGGAACGGTTCTTGTAATTGACTCCATGCAAGCCAACAGGAGAGTTTCATGAGTGTCCAAACAGTACTTATCGTCGATGATGAGCTGAACATCTGCCGGTTGCTGGTCCGTGTGCTGACGAAGGTGGGGGTTCGCGTGCTCACCGCCGACACGGCCGCCGCCGCCGAGAAGCTACTCCTCCAAAACCACGTGAATCTCATCCTTTGCGACCACCAGATGCCCGGGGAGAAGGGACTCACCTTTCTGGGACGCATTGGGGACCAGTACCCCGATATGGTGCGGACGCTCCTCACGGGGAACTCGGATTTTGCATTGACCCTGGAGTCTTCCAACGACAACCGGGTGCATCACTGCATCACCAAGCCCTTTGAGATGGATGCGATCCAGAAGTTCGTAGTGGACCAGTTGAGCAGGGGCGTCCGGCAGGAGCCGGCGCAAGAGAGGGACTGGCGAGCCGCCGAACAGGGCGATCACCGCAACGCACTGGACTCGAGCGACCTGGCGCTCGAGCTATGTTTCACCCGGCAGATCGGGGAATAGGAGAGACCATCATGTCGAAGACGCGCAAGGGCAACGTTCTCATCGTGGATGACGAGCAGGACGTGAGGAACGTGATGCAGCGGATGATGCAGCGGCTCGGCTATGGGGTCACTCTCGCCAGCGATGGGTTCGAGGGGCTGGAGCAGTTGCACTCGGGCATCGACATGGTGCTGCTGGACGTGAACATGCCGGGCATGTCCGGTTTCGAGGTGACTGAGCGTATCCGCGCCACCTCGGGGGTGGCGGAGGTTCCCATCATCCTGATCACGAGCCTTACCGGTAATGAGGACCGGCTGCATGCGGTGACGCTCGGGGTCACCGATTTCATCGCCAAGCCCGTGGAGTTCGTTGAGCTGCAGATTCGTACGGACGCGGCCATGCGGCTCAAGGAGGCTGCTGACGCCATCCGGCGCAAGAACGAGGAGCTGGAGAAGGAGGTGCGCCTTCGCACCGCGGAGATCTCCGCGGCGTTCGATGAGATGGCCGTGGCCCGGGATCGTACCGAGGCCGCCCAGGTAGAGACCCTGCATCGTCTGGCCATCGCCTCGGAGTTCAAGGACAAGTACTCCACCATGCACATCCGTCGCGTGGGGCGCTACTGTACGCTCATCGGCCGAAAGATCGGGCTCGAGGCCGACGCGCTGCAGTTGCTGCTGCGGGCGAGCCCCCTGCACGACGTGGGCAAGCTCGGGATCCCCGATGAGATTTTGCTCAAGCCCGGCCGACTGGACGTCCAGGAGCGGTCGATCGTCGAGACCCACACGACCATCGGAGCCGAGATCCTCGGAGGCTCCTCCTCGGAGATCCTGCAGGTCGCGGAGATCATCGCGTTGTCACATCACGAGTGGTGGAACGGAGGGGGATATCCCCGAAAGCTGGCCGGAGAGGATATTCCGCTCTTCGGTCGCATCTGCGCGGTGGCCGATGTCTTTGACGCTCTGACCAGTGCGCGGCCCTATAAGGAGCCCTACACGGCAAAGAAGGCCATCTCCATCATGGAAGAGGGGCGGGGTACACAGTTCGAGCCGAGGCTGCTGGACGCCTTCTTGTCCTGCCAGGCCGAGGTGAACCAAATCCGCCATGCCCTCCGGGATCGCGACACCCTGGTGGAGGTTCGCGCCATCGTCCTACACAAGCCGTCCCCGGCAGGAAATGATGAGACTGAGCCCGCTGTCAACGGTGGCTAGCGGGTGACTCGACCGGTGAATCAGCGGATGACAACATGAACCATGAATCTCCATTGTGCTACCGACCGACAGCCTCTGGAGGCCTGGGGCGCCACATGGGCTGCTACTATCTGCTCTCCCGGCTCGCTACCGGGGGCATGGGGGAGATTCATGTGGGGTTCCACGAGCATCTCAAGCGCCACGTGGCCATCAAGACCGCTCGTAATAACACAAGGGACTTCGACTTTTTGCAGGAGCGTTTGCTGCAAGAGGCCCAAGCCCTGGGCTCGGTCAATCACCCAAACGTGGTCACGGTCTTCGATTATGGCTTCACCGAAAATGGAGTCGCGTTCCTGGTGATGGAGCTCCTGGAAGGTCTGAGCCTGGACAAAATCGTGGACAAGGGCGGTCCCTTGTCCCTGCCCGTTGCCGCGCAGATTGTCCGCCAGGTGGCTGAGGGGCTGGCCGCGCTGCATGGCGAGAACATCATCTGCGCCGATGTTAAGCCTGACAACGTGGTCGTTATCGGGGGGCCGCTAGTGGGACTCCCGCTGGTGGAGCGACCGTGGATCAAGCTGATCGACCTGGGGGCGGCTTGTAGCGGTCGAGCTCCGGATCTGGCCTGCAGCGCAGCCCGAGACGGCCCCTTGCTCGGGACCTCCTGGTACATGTCGCCCGAGGCGGTGTTGGGATTGCCCTTGGGCGCGTACTCGGACGTGTACTCCCTTACGGTGATGCTGTACGAGCTGATCGTCGGCCGGGTGCCTTTTCTGCACGGCGATGACGCCACAATCTTGAACATGCACCTCTGGCGGGAGCCGCGCCCCATCTCCGAGGCCACCAGTCGGGTCGCCTCCGGATCCAAGCTGGAGCGCCTGATTCAGACCTGCTTTTCCAAGGGGCCACTGGATCGCCCCGGCTCCATGCAGGAGTTCATCTGCCTACTGGACGAAGCCGTCGACGACGAGGTCTTCGATGGCCCTGACTCTGACTCTGGCCCGGGTCAGGGTCAGGGGATAGATTCGCGATGTGCTGGCCAGGCCCGCCTCACGGCCTAAACCTTCCAACTCCAAAAATGAGAAGACGGGGTGGTCGCAAAGGTCCGTTCCGTGGGTGGCCGACGGCCGAAAATGTACCAGATGAATCGGTCGAAAGGGGACTGCTGCATCGCCGCATGGGTCCGGGTCTTGGCGGGGGGCATTGGGCTCAATGCGCCCCAGGATGCCGGAATTTGGAGGGATCTAGCATCTGCCATCCATGCGGTTCCGTGGCCGCAGGACCAGCCCTCCAGACTTGGCATCCGTTTTGTATTAGCAGGAGAGCAGTTCCAACATCGGAGAAAAAAACATGTCGCTCCATTCGATTAACAAGCTGTCCATGGTCCTGTGTTTCGCGTTCCTCGCCGGGTGTGGATCGCAGGTGTCGCTCAAGACCCCCTCGTCGTTCACGCCCAAGCAGGTGCGACTCTATAGCTGGGAGGATAAGTGTGGGCTGCAGTCGTACTTCGACTCCAAACCCAAGCCGAACGCGATGCTGTTCGAGGTGGGCTATGGCAACGCAATGCGAGGAGGCAAGATGCAGGAGCTCGGGAGCACGACCTACCGGATCCGCGACCCGAGACAGCGTTCGATGTTCAAGCAGATTCTCCGCCGTTACTACCGGACGGTTCCGGAGATCGCCCACAATGCCAGCTTCACCGTGACGGTGAACTACTACCGATATTGCGGCAAGGCTCGCATGACCACCGGTTCGGCGGTCCGTCTGGACGCGGGTGGGCGCACGGCCACGCTCGCGTACCATCCCTGCGTCGGTGAGTACCTGCTCAACGGGGACCTCTACCTGACGCGTCGAAACCATGTGGATACGGTGGTTGCGTCCAAGATGAATCGGCGCAAGTAAAGTCCCCGCCCAGTCTCTCAACTCCCCGCACGCTATTTCATCATCGTGGATATTCCCAGGGGCTAGGCGACCGGGGGGCGGAGCGCGTTGCGCAGGGTGCGGGCGAGCTCGAGGGGTTTGAACGGCTTGGTGAGCAGTGGGGAGTTGTCGCCTGGACGCACGTGATGGGCGATCTCCTCATCGGGGTAGCCTGACATGTAGATGACCTTGAGGTCGGGGCGAACGTCCAGGAGGGAAGCGGCCACCTTGGGGCCGGTGGCGCCGGGCATGACCACGTCCGTGAGCAGCACCTGGATGGGGCCGTCGTGGGTGGTGGCCAGGTGCAGGGCTTCGGTGCCGTCGCTGGCGGTCAGGACGACATAGCCGAAGCGTTCCAGAATTCGGCGGGCCAGGATGATTACCTGGTCGTCGTCCTCCACCAGGAGGACCGTCTCGGTGCCACGGTACGGGCCCAGGAACTCGCCGGACTGTGGGTCGCGATCTTCGTCGGCGTCGCCCAGGTGTTGGGGAAGGCAAATACGAAAACAGCTCCCCTCCCCGAGGGCGGAGTCGATCCAGATGGATCCCCCCGCCTGCTTAACGACGCCGTACACCGTGGCCAGACCCAGGCCGGTGCCCTTGCCTTCGGGTTTGGTAGTGAAGAAGGGCTCGAAGACCCGGAGCAGGGTCTCGCTGTCCATGCCCTCACCGGTGTCGGAGACCTCGAGCAGAACGTAGCTGCCGGGCTCGAGCCCGGGGTAGCGGTTATTGTCGATTTGCGCCAGGTCGAGCATCCGCGTGTGGATTCGCAGGTGGCCCCCTTTGGGCATGGCGTCCCGGGCGTTGATTACCAGGTTCATGAGTAGGCGTTCGAGCTGGGTGGGATCCGCGTGCAGCAAGCCCAGGTTGGTTGCCAGATCCGTGGTGAGCTCGATGGACTCCACCACCAGCCTCCGTAGCATGGCTTCCAGCCCCTCGATGACCTCGTTGAGGTCCACCAACCGTGGCTGCCGGGGTTCCCTCCGCGAGAAGGTCAGTAGCTGCTTGGTGAGGGACGACGCGTTGCTGGCGGCCTTGTGAATCTCCTGCAGGTCCGAGTGTAGGCCGGAACCAACCTTGAGCTCATGGGCCATGAGGTTGCAGAAACCCAAGATGACCGTGAGCAGGTTGTTGAAGTCGTGGGCGATGCCGCCTGCGAGCTGGCCGATGGCCTCCATGCGCTGGGACTGCAAGAGCTGCATCTGCATGGAGTTCACCGTGCGGCTCTGGGCCTCCCGGTGGATGGTCGCATCCAGCACCGGCGAAGCCCTGCTGGCTGCGGCGTCCAGCAGGTCCAGATCGTGCTTCCGTCCGCGGTTCTGGGTCCCGGCCACCAGGAGGCCCATGACCTCGCCCTGGTGCACCAAGGGCGCTACCGCGAACGCACCCTCCGCGTCGAAGCCGCCGGGCAGGGGGAGCGGGCCCGCCAGCCGTGTGCATTGACCTTGTCGCGCGAGGGCGAGGGGCTCGGACCAGACCTTGGCGGCCAGGAGGATCTCCGACTCGGGCGCGCTGCTGGTGGACGCGCCGTTCGGTCGCAGGGACATCACCCGCAGGCCCCCGTCGTGGTCGACGTGCCCCAGCAGACCGAAGCGGATGGACAGGCCGTCCAAAATTGCGTCCAGCAGCCGGTCCAACACCCGGTCTGCGCCGTGGCTCCGCAGGACCCGGTCTACCCAGCGGTGCAAGGCCAGCTCCCTAAGGGGCCCGGCCTCCGCACTGTCCCCGAAGCTGTCGATGGCGGCAGGGGTCTTGAATCGTGTACGGCTCATACGTCCTCGGATTAATGACGATCCCGCAATCCGGGCCGTCCCACGGGCCCGAAAATGGCATCAATATAAGGTTTCAATGCTCGTATATCCGATTATGCGAGAGGCGAGCTCACGGGTCAAGCACATGGTCGGGGGGATCAGAACGCGAGCTGTAGCTGTAGGCGGGAGCGGAGGTCGGAGAGCAGTCCGGAGGCGCGCTCGTGGCCGAGCCAGCTCACGTCGAGCTGCAACTTGAGGTAGTTGTGTACGAGGTACAAGTTGAGTCCCGCGGTGACCTCGTGCTCCCGTTGGAGAATACCTGCCTGGGCGTATTGGCTCTCCAGCGCGGCCTGGGCGTCGGGATCCGTCTCGGCGTTGATGAGGTCGGCGGCCCGGCGCCGGGCGTCGTCCAATAGGCTCTGGTCGAAGTGCACCACGGCGTATCGCAGGGCCACCTCCCAACGGCGCTGGATCAGATAGCTCGCCTGGACGAGGCCACCCACCATGGCGAAGCGTTGGCTGAGGCGCGAGTCCTGCCGAGCCGTGGCTGCGTACAGCGCAGCGTGGAAGGAGGCCGAGTGTGCCTTGACCAAGAGCTCCGCTGCTCCTCGTAGAGCCTGATCCAGGGTGCGGTCCGGATTCAGATCCCAGGTGAGCCCCAGGGTGACGGCGAGTCGCGGGCCGCCCCCTTTGAAGTCCGTGTCTTGCTTGATGTTGATGCCGCCGGTCTTGTAGGCCAGCCGCGCCACGAGCTCTGGATGGAAGCCGTCCAGAGGCGCCGGGGCGGTCAGGTCCGACGGATTGGAGAGCGACTCGCCCCAGGTTCGCGCATAGAGGCGGGCGTGGGCCTTGCGCGCGTTTTGTCCGGTGTACACGCCAAAGGCGTAGAACAACCCCGACGGACCGAAGCCGTCGTTGTGGATGTGTACGCCCATCTGCCGATCCGAGCCAAAGGCCGGCACCAGGATCGACCAGTCCACGAAGGTGAGGGACTTGAAGGAACCCTCCCGGTGGCTGGTGAAGGGGATCTTGTACTGCCCGCCGCGCAACCGCAGGTGTCGACTGAAGCGATACTCCAGGAAGAAGTCCATGATCTCCAGCGAATTTGGCGCGGTAGAGAGCTGTAGGTAGTACTTGAGCTGCCTGGACAGAAACGTTCCCCCCAGGAGCAATCGGATGCGCCGTAGTTTGGGCAAGAAGGAGTTATCCGGCTCGTCACCGCCCAGGTCCGTGACCATCAGCTCCGTTTGGAGCTGGCCGGCGAACCCCAGGGTCAGAACGTTTCGGCCGTTCTGGCTGGCCAGGCGGAAGGGGCCGATACGGCTGGGCCACTTTCCGTCAGACGGGGCGCCGGCGTTGGGGGCTACCGGTGCCCGGGGCCGGGGCGGAGCAGGGCGAGGATGGACCACCCGCCGAGGCGGAACGGCGGCCGGACGGGCGCTGGCCGGACGAATCTTGCGCGCGGGCGGACGGGCGCTGGCCGGACGAATCTTGCGCGCCGGGGGCGTCGCTGGGGAGGGCGTCGCATCCGGCGCACCGAGCAATAGGGTTACAACAATGGGAAACAGGTCGGTCATGACTGTGGAATATATCGCTCCGGATGGCGGAGTCCAGCTCCGAGTCCAGTCAGAAGTCCAGGTCCACGTCCCCTATACCGCTATCCGGGTTGTAGGAGTGGGATCTCAGACCTCACACGTTTGGGACACCTTGACAAGGCGCGGGATTTGCCCGATCAGTGGGTTTGTGAAAACAGCCGAAATCAACAGCATGACGGGCTATGGAAGCACCGTCTTCGAGGTGTCCGGGGAGTACTACACCCTGGAGCTGCGCTCCGTGAACAGCCGACACGTGGACGTGCGCGTGCGGCTGCCCTGGCACGACGTGCGGTTGGATTCACTCCTGACCGCGGCGGCGAAGCAGGGGCTGCACCGTGGACGGTTGGAGATCTCCATCCTTAGCAGTGCGTCGTCGGGGGATCGCGCAGTGGACACCCTGGTGTCGATACCCGACCCCGGGATGCTGGAGGCAGAGGCAAGGGCCGGCGCCGGCCAAGGGGCAGTTCCAGAGGCAGGTCCCTTGGCCGATGAGTTCCGGCAGGCCCACGTCGGGCTGTCGTCGCTATGCAAGGAGCTGGGCCTCGATGAGCCGCTGCAGGCGCAGGATGTGCTCGGCTACATGACCGCCTGCATCCACGAGGAGGCGCGCACCGGCATGGCGTCCGCGCCTCCCGACTTCTCCAACAGGGCCATGGCGGCTCTTCAGGAAGCCCAGGAGGGGCTCCAGATCATGCGGCGCCGTGAGGGCAAGCTCATGGGCATGGCCATTGGCGAGCAGATGGCCGAGGCGGCCTCCATGGTGACCCAGCTCGAGCGCATCGCCGCCGAGCAACCCAGGCGTCTCGGCGAGAAGCTGCGGGATCGTGTGACGCACACTCTTGAGGCCTTGGGCGAAGCCAAAGAAGCCCTGGACAAGGGCCGGCTCACGGCCGAGATCGCGGTGTACGTGGACCGGGCCGACGTCACCGAGGAGCTGGTTCGCCTCCGGGCGCACTTTGCGCACTTCGCGGAGATCATGGCGGGTGACCCGCCCCATGGACGCAAGATGGACTTCCTCCTCCAGGAGATGTTCCGCGAGATCAACACCACCGGGGCCAAGTCCCACGACAGCCGCAGCAACAACCTGGTGGTAAACGCGAAGTCGGTGTTCGAGAAAATCCGAGAGGTCGTGCAGAATGTCGAGTAGCGGTGTTTTGGGGCGAAAGCCGATGTTGCTCGTGGTGTCCTCTCCATCCGGAGCGGGGAAGACGACGCTCACCCGCCGCCTCATGGTCGACTTCGACTCGCTCACCTTCAGCATCTCCTACACCACGCGCCCTCCCCGAGAGGGGGAGCAGGACGGCCAAGACTATCACTTCGTGGACGCCGCCGCGTTCGAGACCATGGTGTCCGAGGACCGCTTCGCCGAGCACGCCACCGTGCACGGCAACCGGTACGGCACGGCGGACGCCCAGATCCGCGAGGCCTTCGCCGCGGGCCGGGATGTGCTCTTCGACATCGACTACCAGGGCGGTCGCCAGCTCAAGGCCAAGTATCCCGCCGAGGCGGTGATGGTCTTCGTCCTGCCTCCCTCCATGGAGGTCCTCGCCGGGCGGCTACGGAATCGGGCCACCGACAGCGAAGACATCATCCGTCGGCGCCTGGAAAAGGCCGTGGACGAGCTGGGGCACTACCACGCCTACGAGTTCCTGGTGGTCAACGATGATCTGGAGCTGGCCTACGACCAGCTTCGGGCCATCTACCTAGCGGCCACCTGCCGGTGGGATCGCCGCTCTCCCATGGCCGAAGCGCTGATCCACGAGGCGAATCTGGACGAGTTCGGCCCCCAGTGACCAACGTATCCGGACAGGGTCCGTTTCCCTGGGAACACCAGGGAAAAGCTGAGGAATGGTGGGCGTGGTTGCGAATAGAACTTTCCCCAGATACATTTTTACGCTACTGGTATAACTAGAATACGTTAGGCAGCACACAGCTCATAGGCGTGAATAGTCGATTGTCGGTGCTGGACAAAATCCTCAAGAACCTTCGCTCGTACCTGCCCGGTGCAGATCTCGATCGCGTGACCCGTGCGGCGGACTTCGCTAGTAAGGCCCATGAGGGACAGAAGCGAAAGTCCGGCCAGCCCTATGTGGTCCATCCCTTTGGTGTCGCGCTCACTATCACGGAGCTGCGTTTGGACATCCCGTCGGTGTGCGCCGCCCTCCTGCATGACTGCGTGGAAGATACCGGGACCACCAATGAGCAGGTCGGGGAGCTGTTTGGCGAGGACGTTATGTTCCTCGTCGATGGCGTCACCAAGCTGGACAATCTCCCCCTCAAGGCCCGCGAGGACCGACAGGCCGAGAACTTCCGTAAGATGGTGCTGGCCATGGCCCGGGACATCCGGGTCATGCTCATCAAGCTCGCTGACCGCCTGGACAACATGCGCACCCTGGGCCATATGTCGCCCGAGAAGCAGGAGCGCATCGCCCGGGAGACCAAGTCTATCTATGCGCCCATCGCCAACCGGCTGGGCATCCAGTGGGTCAAGATCGAGCTGGAGGATCTCTGCTTTCAGTATCTACACCCGGAGGACTTCGTCATCGTTTCCGAGCAGGTGGATCGGCTGGACAAGCACCGGAAACGTTTCGTGGCGGATGTGCTGAAGGTCATCGCCGCCGAGATGAAGGATGCGCAGATCGAGGCCCAGATCAATGGGCGCTCCAAGCACCTGTGGGGCATCTACCAGAAGCTGCGCCGCCAGGGGCGGAGCCTGGATGTGGGACACCTGTACGACATCATGGCGTTCCGGATCATCACCACCAGCGTGGACAAGTGCTACTCCGCCCTGGGTCGCCTCCACTCCAAATTCAAGCCCATCCCGAGCCGCTTCAAAGACTACATCGCCCTGCCCAAGGACAACGGGTATCAGTCCCTGCACACGTCGGTGTTTGGCCCGGCGGGCAAGCGCATCGAGATTCAGATCCGTACCCTCGCCATGCATCAGACCGCGGAGCAGGGGATCGCGGCGCACTGGTTGTACAAGGAGGGCAAGCCCCTCCGCGTCAAGGATCAGAGCCGCTACGCATGGCTCCACGACCTCATGGACGCCCACAAGGCAAATCAGGACCCCACGGACTTCATCGACACCGTGAAGTTGGACCTGTTCGATGACGAGGTCTACATTTTCACCCCCCAGGGCGACCTCAAGAGCCTCCCCCGGGGCGCCACGCCCGTGGACTTCGCTTTTTCCATCCACAGCGAGGTGGGAAACCAATGTTCGGGCGCTCGGGTCAACGGCGTAATGGTGCCCCTGAAATACAAGCTCCAGAGTGGTGACACCGTAGAGATCATCACGAGCAAAAACCAGCATCCCAACAAGGACTGGCTGAAGTTCGTGGCCACCGGGCGGGCCAAGACCAAAATCCGTCACTACATCCGCACCGAGCAGCGTCACCGCAGCCAAACCCTGGGCCGGGAGATGCTGGAGAAAGAGCTGCGCAAGTACAGGATGTCCCTGTCCAAGGTGCTCAAGCAGTCCAAGCTGGACCCGGCGGTGAAGGAGTTCCGCCTGGGGACGCCCGAGGAGCTCATTCTCAACATCGGCTTCGGTAAGGTGATCGCCGCGGACGTGGTGAAGGTCATCGTGCCCGAGAGTGAGCAGAATAACGGCGTGCAGCAGGAGCCGGGCATGATGGCCAAGCTCCTGGAGAAGGTTGGGGTGAAGCGCACCACGCGCTCGGGCATCCGGGTCCAGGGCATGGATGATATGCTCGTGCGCTTTGCGCGATGCTGCAACCCGGTGCGAGGCGACGATGTGGTGGGCTTTATCACCCGGGGGCGCGGGGTTACGATCCACACCCGAGGGTGCCCCAAGGCCAAGGACTTGGACCCGGTTCGTCGCATTGAGGTGGATTGGGACAGTCGGTCCAAGACCATGTCCCCCGTGTCCGTGCGGGTGGAGAGCGAGAACCGGCAGGGATTGCTGGCCGAGGTCTCCAAGACCTTCACCACCAAGGGGGTCAATATCCTCCAGGCCAACTGCCGCACCTTCGAAGATGACTACGCGGTCAATACCTTCCAGTTCCAGATCGAGGATCTCAGTAAGCTCAAGGCGCTGATCAAGGGTCTGTCGAGGATCGACGGGGTCATCAGCGTGGAGCGCGTCCAATCCTGGTGAGCCGCCGACGAGTTTCCAGTGGACCGGCGCCGAAGGGCGGAGTAGCCTGTTTCCATGAAGAAGCTGACGCTCGCGCTGACGGCGATCACGGCCCTGGCCCTGGTCTTGGTGCTGGGAACCACGGACGCCGCCGCGCGCAAACCGATTCAGAGAAGCTCCTTGAACCTCGCCACTTCTCCGGCCCTGGGCTCGGAGGAAGCGTTGGTCACGATCATTCTCTTTTACAACTTCCGATGCAGCTACGGGAACTACGTCTTCGATGCCTTCCAAAGCATTGGGCGCGAGTTTCCGGGTACATTCAGGTTGTACTTTAAGCACCACGCGATAAATCGCTATAATAGCAAAGCACTTGTGGCCGCACAGGCAGCCATGGCGGCCCACGCCCAAGGCAAATTCTGGGACCTGGCGGAGATCCTGTTCCGCAACCGATACAAGCTTTCGACCAAGCACCTGGAGACCTATATCCAGGAGGTCGGCATGAAGGTAAAGCCATACAAAAAAGCCATGAGCAGGGCCATCTACAAGTCCCGGGTGCAGCGGGAGGTGGCCCAATCCAAGAAGTTCTTGCGCGGAACCACGAGCTGTCCGGTGGTGTGGATCAACGGCAAGCGGATGTCGGGCTACGTCTCCGCCTGGCGACTCAAGAGAATGCTCCGCACGGCAGCGCGTGAGGTTCGCGGAATCCGCATCCGGCCTCTGCTGTAACTTCTGTCCTAACTCTTGACAACACCGATGGTATCGGGTATTTCACCGGCCTCTTGAAGGAAGAAGGTGTGTCATGGCCTCTCTGATGAAGATGGTGACGATCAAACGGAAAGCGAAGCTTCGTAAGGCGGGGCGGAAGCGGAAGAATAAGATGGCGGCGCGGTCGACGCTCTCCATGGATGAGCTCTTCGCGGAGATCGACAAGGCCCAGGGTAAATCCAAGTAGCCTGGCCGTCTCAACTAGCCTGGCCGTCTCGAGTTGCCCGCTAGTCCCCTTCGACCCCGATCTTGCCCCGCTCCATGCTCCTTCGGAGCAGGTCCCGTAGTTTCTTCTTCTCCTCCGTGCTTTCGGCGTGGAATCGTATGCCCATGCCACTGAAGGATTCGTCCTGACGCACCCACGCCACCCGGCCGGGAATGCGGAGCTGCTTCTCTTTGTGGTCATCCAAAGACAGTAGCAGGACGATCTCCGTGTCCACGGGCGGCGGGTTCTGGGTGCGGATTTGCACGCCGCCACCGCTGACGTCATCGGTGGAGCTTATGACCACGTCACCCTCGCCCGAAACCTGCCAATCTACAGGAACCTCCAGGGGGAGCCGGTAGTAGCGTCGGCCCACGGAGCTGGCGGGATCGATCTCACCCCGGGCGACACCCTCCAGGAATTCGCGCTGCTCAACGTCTTCGGTGGAGATATTGACCACCGCGGCCAATGGAGAGGAAGTCTGGATAGAACCGACCCGTCCCCGGAGCAGCACCCGACTGGGGAGCTCGGGGAAGATGACCTCCAAAACCACCTGCTCGTTGATTTTGAGCGGGATCTTGGTCTGGTATCGAATGGTTCCACCTGGGCCGTGATCCGGATCGACGTCGTTCAGGAAGTCCTTGCCTTCGGTGTACCGTGCCTGGAGAATCTTCGTAGGGTTTTGGCTCATGGGCTGTTTTTGGTCGCTCATGTAGTCTGGTTCCTCTCCGGCGAGGCAGCGCTTCGACGTCCTGCCCGCCGCCCAAAGCCGTGGCAAGGAGTGTATCCTATCCCCGAGGAAAATTCACCATCCGGGCAGAACAGACTAGTATTTTTTCCGCAAATCAACGATGAAATTCAAGCCGAATCCAGCGGAATGCTTAATTTGCTTCTAAACCGGCTTGCCAGTATTATTGGCCGCGTCGCGGGAGGATACCATGAGCGGTACGACGAGCAGTGCTTACAAGGTCGGTGACCGGTTTCCGTTGGGCGAGAGCGTCGAACGGCGGGCCATCGGTGACATATACGAAGGGACTGACGATACCACCGGCGCGGCCGCCCGGATCGTCCTTGTCTCACCGCATATCTTCACGCAGTCCGGTATGCGGGAGCAGACGCAGGCGGAGCTGGCGAGCATTAGCCAGGTGAACCATCCGAACGTCGCGCGCGTTTTGGGCACCGGAGCCATTGAGGACGGGCGGCTCTTCGTGGCCTACGAACGCCCCAACGGCGCCCTGCTGGCGAGCCACGTGGGCTCCGTTGGTCCATTGAGTATCTCCCAGTCCGTGGAGTTCTTTGGCAAGATCATCGCCGGCCTCGAGGAGGCCAAGCGCGTGGGTCTCTGGCATAGAGATATTTCACCCTCCAACGTAATGCTCACCCCGGATGGCGGGGAAGTGAAGCTCCTGCATTTCGGCCTCGCCGAACCGGCGGGGGGGACGGCCTTTGGTGACCCCTGGTTCCTCTCCCCGGAGCAGGCTCGTGGCGAGTCCGTGAACGAGCAGTCCACCATCTACTCTCTGGGCGCGCTTTGGTTCTATAGTATCTGTGGGACGCCCATCTTCCAGGATGGCGATCCGGCCACGGTGTTGCAGAAGCACCAGGGCGAGGCACCGGAGGCGCCATCCGCTCGGCGCCCTGATCTCAACATCCCGGCCGGTTTCGATAACCTGGTGGCTCGATCGCTGGTCAAGACCGCCACGGGGCGTTTTAGCAGCCTCGGTGAGATGCTCGCCGCGGCGGGAGCCCTGGGCACTGCACAAGCGCCAGCTCTGGGTGGTGTGGGAGTTGGACAGGATCTGGGTGCGGCGGCGACTATCATTGCCACCGGTGGTGCAGCGCCTGTGCCCGAGGCGCCCGTAGCAGCGCCTGCACCCGTGGCCCAGCCCGCGCCTGCACCTGCACCTGCGGCCCGGCCTGCGCCTCAGCCTCAGGCCCAAGCAAAACCCCAGCCCGCGCCTGCCGCTGCCGCTGCGGCGCCAGCTCCCCAGCCCGCGGCCCAGGGCGCATCCAGCCCTCGCGGTCGAAGAAAAAAGAAGAAGGGCTTCCGGGAGACGCTGTGGTTCATGAAGGGGGAGGTGGAAGAGGCGGCGAACGCCGCGGACGAAAAGGATCTGGCGAAGGTGGAGGCCGGAGATGGCTCCATCGCGGATGGTGAAAAGGGGTTGGACGACCGCTATCGGGATGACGGGAGCGTCACCACCGAAGACCGACAGAAGTTCTCCGTCAAGACCGGCCAGACGGGCATGATGCCCGCTTTCCAGATGCCGACCCCCATGGAAAAGGGGACCGTCAAGGATATCGACAAACGCAAGAGTGTGCTCATCTGGGTTCTGCTCGTCCTGATTGTCTTTGGTGGCGGTGGCGGTGGGGCTGCCTGGTTCTTCCACTTCAAACCGCCCAAGACCTTTGTAAAAGGCAATGTGGGTGCCATGATCATGAGCCAGGTTTCGGAGTACCAGCAAAAAGAATTGGTACAGAAGCTCATCGCGATGCCACCGCGTACTCTGCCCAGCGGGGAGTTCAAGGTGCTCTTCGCTAAGACCGTGGAGTTATCCCAGAAGGCGGAGACCTACATGCCCTCCGCAAACGTCTTCGGCATGGTGGACTATCTGGCGGTGCTGGAGAAGCAACTGGCCAAAAACGAACTGGAGAACAAGGACAAGCCTCGACGCAAGAAGGTGAACCTCTTCAGGACGATCAACCGGCGGAAGGCGCGGAAGCTGGCCAAGCAATACGACGAGCTTCTGGTCAAGGGGATCAACTTCATCAAGGACCGCATTGCCGCGGGCCTCACCTCCAAGGCTTCGGGCGACCAGCGCCAAAAAGCCAATCGCGCCTGTGTGCTCGTGCTGGAGAACTACCGACCGGGAGCCGACACGCCGGGCCTCAAGGCCAGTTGCAAAGATCTGGCGAAGTACTTCGAGCAGGCGCGTCCTGCCGCACCGGACAAGCCTGGAGGCATGGACGCCACCAAGTCCGGCATGGACGCAGCCAAGTCCGGCATGGATGCCATGAAGCCCGCCATGGGCAGCAAGTAGAGGGGCGCATGACCGTAGACCCGAAGCTACTGGAGATTCTCGCTTGCCCCAAGTGCAAGGGAGGGTTGGAGTATCGTGAGAAGGCGCCCGAAGGGTTCGCGTGCCGTGACTGTGACCTCTTTTACCGGGTGGAAGAGTCCATCCCCAACTTCCTCATCGACGAAGCCGTTCCTCTCTCCTCCATCGGCAACAAACCTTAGAGCAAAACCCGGTGTCCTCTCCCATCGTACTTGTTGTCCATGCCGATGAGGATGTCTCGGCGGCCATTCAAGAGGCGCTGGAGGCCGATGGACACCGGGTCCAACTGGCGGCGGACGGGTTGGAGGCGCTCGCCGCTGTGGAGCAGGAGACCCCCGCCCTCATCCTCACCGATACCATGCTGCCGCGGCTGGACGGCATGACCTTGCTCGGCGCCCTGCGACGCCAGCCCGACACTCGCGAGACGCCGGTGATCATCGTCTCGGGGAGGGTGGAGCCTGACGCGATTTTGACGGGCTTCGCCGCGGGAGCGAGGTACTACGTCACCTTGCCATTTCAGCCCGATGATCTTTGCGCCAAGGTCCGTCAACTGCTCCAATCCTGACCTCTCCCTTTCTGAGTTGAAAGTTGCGCTCATATCCTACATGTAGTATAAAGTCTTACATGGATATGGAACCTACGACAACGAGTGTTTGGCGTGAGCTGCCCGAGCGGCGGATAGCGCCTCGAGTCCCCTTGACCGTGGCCGTCCTCAAGAGCACAGGGCAGGAGATCTGTCTGTGTCAGTCCGTGGACATCAGCCCCTCGGGCATGTCTTTGCGGCGCGCAAAGGGGCTGCCCATGACCAGTGACATTCCCGTGTTTCTCCGGTTCTCCCTTCCGGGGTCCGAAGAGGTCCACCGCATCACGGGCGTAGTGGTGCGAGACGATTCAGATGGCCGATGCTGGGCAAGCGCCGTGGTCTTCGGTCCGCTGCCCGATCGCCTCAAACGGAAGATCGACTCCTTCGTGACCGGCTCTGTACCGACAGCTCTCTCCAGTTAGTTCCCACGCCTCGCGGATCCCTGATATGCTCAGGTCCTATATTGGAGGTCTGAGTATGCAGCGCAGTGTTTTCCTCTATCTGGTAGTGGTGGGCCTCGTTACGGCGTGCGGTCCGTCCGGGGGGGACCAGGACGATGCTTCGATCTCGGGGGATGCCAGCGGCCTGGACTCCACGGTGCAACAGGACGCTTACGTGTTCCCCGACACCACGGTGCCTGACGCCTACGTACCGGGCTGCGGTAACGGCACGGTGGACGATGGCGAACGCTGCGACGACGGCAACCAGGTGAGCGGTGACGGCTGCAACGCCAGTTGCACTCTGGACGATGGCGTTGACCTGCTGGCCGCGAAATTCACCGATGGTGACCAACTCGCGCCGAGTATCACGATGGCAGGCACCGCCATCATGATGGTCTGGGAGGACTGGGGTCTGACCGATCCCGACGGCGCGGGCGCCCGGGTGCGCGCCTTCCACGAGGACGGCTTCGAGATGACATTGCCCGCGATTGGTTCGGTCCTGGACTTCCCCGCCCACACCACCTCCGCGGCGGATCAATATGGCGTCGCCGTGGCGGGTCACACAGACGGCAGCTTCGTGGTGGTATGGACCGACGAAAGCGCCGTGGCCGGTGGCGGCACGACGGATGTGCGGGCGATGATGTTCGACGCCGACGGCTACCGCCTCGCCAATCCACAAAGTGGCACATCGGACTTTGTGGTGCACACCACCGTTACGGGCACCCAGCAGCAGCCGGTCGTGGGGATCTCCGATCAGGGGCTCATCCTCATCGCCTGGTCCGACAACTCCGCCACGGGCGGCGACACCAGCGGCTGGGCCGTGCGCGGCCGACTGTTCGACTTCAGCGGAACCCCCCAGACCAACCTGGAGACGGGGAACACGGACGACTTCCTGATCAACACCGACACCGCTGGCAGTCAGTACCGCCCCTCGTTGGCGGTCAACCAGAGCTCGGGCTGGGGCCTGGTCTGGGTGGACGATACCAACCTGGACGGCAACTCCACGGGGATCATCGGCACCATTCTGGGTGCCTACGGGAACCACACCCTCACCGCGGACGTGCTCATCAACTCTACTACGGACGGCGCCCAGTCCGACCCGGTCATCGCCCTGCAGCCCACCATGGGATACGTGGTCGCCTGGACGGACGACAGCCGCGGCAGCGACGATCCCTACTTCAAGGCCATCCGGGCCCGCTCCCTGGACACGACCTTTACGCCCAAGACCAACGGCGCGACCGGCACCACGGACGACTTCGCGGTGAACACCCTCATCGACGGCAGCCAGCAGTTACCGGGCGTGGCGGTGGATCCCACCAGCGGTCACGTCATTATTGTGTGGCAGGACGGGTCCGCCTCGGATGGTAGCTGGGCGGGCATTCGGGGGCGCGTCTTTGATCCCGCGCTGACGCCGCTACCCAACGATCTGGCCCTGGATGGGGCCGACTTCAAGGTGAACACCATCACGGCCGAAGCGCAGCTCTCCCCCGCGGTGGTCGTGGCAGGCGGTCATGCGGTGTGTCTCTGGGAGGACTACAGTGGCGCCATGCCGGACGTCTCCGGCGTCGGTATCCGCTACCGGCTCCTGCCTCCGCTCTGGTAGGCTTCTCGTAGGTCGGCGGGGATGCGATTCCCCGCGACGATCCGCGCGTAGTCCTGGGCAATGGGGCGAACGGTGCGCTCCTTGGCGGGATCCAGCGGATCCACGCCGTACAGCCCGAACCGCATGGCGAAGCCGTGGTTCCACTCGTAGTTGTCCATGAGCGACCAGTAGAAGTAGCCGCGGCAATCGACGCCATCTTGGATGGCGCGGCTCACCCAGGTGAGGTGCTCTACCAAGAACTTTCGGGCGCCTTCGGTGTCCTCGGCGTCGCCAAAGCCGTTCTCCGTGATGATCATGGGCAGGTCCGGATAGCGGTCACGCACCAGAACGAGGGCCTCGTAGATGCCGGAGGGGGCGTCCCAGTCCAGTCGAAAGGTGAAGGGATCGAAGGTCGCCAGCTCGGAGAGATCGGGAAGCACTGCGTAGCTCCGTCCCTCCACCACGACCACCGAGTAGTAGTTCACGCCGAGCCAGTCCATGCGACCGGCGAGGTCCTCCCGGTGCTCGGCGACGCCATCCAGATCCTCGTCCAGGTCACCCAGAATGACGCCGTTGAGAAAGGCCAGGTTGTACAGATAGAGCACGTTCTCGGCGGCGAGCACGTCCAGCTCCTTGGCGGGGTCCATGGGCTGCGTCGGCACCACGGAGAAGACCAGCCCCACCTGGGCGGCCTCGCCGTCGCCGTCGGCGTCACCGACATCGGCGGCCCAGACGGCGTCGTACATTCGCGCGTGGGCCTCGATCATCGCCGTGGCCACCTGTCTCACCTCCTCGAAGGCCATGGCCACGCCCGGAGGATTCGTGCGATCCTCGCTGGGGAGCAGGTAGCCCCCCAGGATCACCGCGAAGGGCTCGTTCTGGGTGATCCACTGATCCACGACGTCGCCGAGCTCGGCGGCCACGAAGCCGGCGTATTTCGCGATCTCTCGGACGATGGTCTCACGATCCAGCCACCCACGCGGGGAGCACCCATCCAGGTCCAGGTGACACCCCACTGCGTCGTGCATCCAGCGGGGGAGGGTGTAGTGGTGCAGAGTCACATAGGGCTCGAGGCCTCGCGCTCGCATGGCCTCGAACATGGCCCGGTAGTGGGCGACGGCGTCCATGTTCGCCACGGCCGTCAGCTCGTCGTGTCCCTCCAGACCCACGGTGGACTCAGGGAAGATACGCGACCACTCGATGGAGGTGCGGAAGGCCTTCAGTCCGAGGTTTCCGGCGGCCAGATCATAATCGGTCTCGTACAGCTCCCAGTGGCCGGGGCTGTAGGACAGCGGGTCTCCAGAAAGGTGGTTGCCGTCCTCGGCGATGAGCTGGGGGTCGGTCACCCATACGTACCAGTCCGAGCCCGTGTCCAGGCACTGCGAGGCGTCCAGGGTGGGGCAGCCCATGTCTACCTGAAACCCCGCCACGGCAGCGCCCCACAGGAAGTCGGCGGGAAACGCCCCCTCCGGGGGGGCGCCGTCATCGTCGCTACAGGCAGTGAACAGGCTCACTGCCATGGCCAGGAGCAGGATCAGGGCCATGGGGGCCTGTCCAGGCGTTCTATTCGTTGTCATCTTCATCATCATCATCATCGTCTTCATCGTTGGAGGCGGAGTCGGGATCCGTGGCAGGCTGGGGGAGGAAGAACCTCTTGGTCAAAGGTACGGACCGGCGCAACATGCCGCTGTGCACCCGCACCTTGGCGACAATTTCCACGAAGGTGTAGTCGAGCTCGGCCAGCTGATCGGCCGAGCACCCCACGCCGCCGCTGAGATTCGGCTGTCCGATGGGGACCACGGGGGGGGCGGGAGCAGCCGTTGGGCGTTTGTGGGCGTTTATGAACCGGCGCTTGATTCGGGCGATCCTATTGTCCCGTATTCCTCCGAGCTTCTTCATGTGGCACGTCAGGCTCAGCTTGGTACGCACCATGCGCGGAAGCTGACGGCTGTTTTCCAAGGTGAGCTGGCTCAGGCGCAAAGTAATGTCCCGGGCCTCGGCCTTTCCGCCTGCCGCCTTGATCAGACTCAGAGACTTGGCCAGAATCTTCGCCTGGGTCACCCTGTGCGTTCCCCGGTATCTATTCACTGTGTCCAGGGAGCGCTGCACCTTTTTGACCCGGCCAAGGAGCTGGTGCCGACTGTAGGCGTACCAGGCGATGCCGCCGCATATGGCAAGCGTGGTCAAGGCGCCTACGATTCTGACGGTGGACGCCCCCAGGGCAAAACGGCGCCGGCTCTCGGCGTTGGGTCGGTGCCGAAGCAGACTCTGACATTTGTGCGAGGAATGCATGGCTTCATGTAATCACGGCGTTGGCCCCCGGGGCAAGGTCCACCTGCGCGGCGGCTATCATCGCCGGAGACCTCAAGGTGGCCCCCAAGGAGTCCGAGTCAGTTCCCGCTCCGGACTCAGGCACGATCACCCCGGTCCAGGCCCTCACCGCCGGGTAGTCGCCGCAAGTCCTAGGATCGATTCGTTGTCACGTCGCTTCGCTCCGTGACTCCGAATCGATGT
>JAOZUO010000239.1 GCA_029938605.1 Deltaproteobacteria bacterium
GAAGACGATCGACGACCCGCTCGACGATCGCCCCCACGGTGGACCAGGAAATGCCATACATCTTTTTCACTGAGGTCTTGTCAGTGCACTGGGTTAGGAAAGCTACGGTCTCCTCGAACGGCGTGGTGAACCGTGCCGCTGCATGCTCACTCCACGGTACCTTCTCCACGACCACGCCACAGCATGGACAGTCCACCCGACGGGGGGCGTATCGCAGGAGTACTTTGATCTCTCCGAAGTTGAGGTGCCTCCAGTTTCGAGCCCCAAGCCTATCGTACCCAGGTCGGACGGCGCCACAGCCCGAGCAGCGCAGCTTCCGCCAAGACGGGGAGACAAGCAGGACCAGGGCACCGAGCTTGAATTCGAAGCCCCGGACCAGAACATGCTTCATTGCCAGGATGATTTTCAGTAGAGTGGTTGTGCGCACGGGTGCTCGCCTTTCGGATGGTTCTAAGCACCCTAAAGATAGGCGATTTATCCGTGCGCATCATCAAGGGACTGCGATTCTTACGAGATCGGCACAGAGGAGTGGCGTGGCACTGGTTCAGACGGTGAGGCTACCCACAAGAAGTGAAATAGAGCCCCTTATTTGGAAGTACTATTCCTAGAATGGAGGACGAAGGCAAAAAGCATTTTTAAAAGTCCGACTATTCGACGTCTGTTTTTGAATAAATATTCTGGAAAGGACTTAAGTGCTTTTCAAGGAATGACTGAATTGAAAGAGCTTTCATTGGCAGGTGCAAGAATTGTGAATCTTTCTGGCTTGAATAGTGTACGGCTGAGTAAGCTTGGTGTTTATGAGACCCGTGGTATTTCTTCTATTGAAAGCATAGAGAATCAAAGCGGACTGCAAAGTCTGGAAGTAAATGGATGTCGGAAGATTTCCTCTGTCGAGACAGTCTCATCCCTTACCAAACTTGAGTCGTTACATTTGTGCGATGACTCTGAGATTGAGTCACTGCTGCCAGTTAGCAATCTGATGCACCTCCGCGAGCTTTTGTTTTACGGCGACACGAATATCACCGATGGTAAGATCTCATTCTTAAGAGAGCTAACGCTCAAAAAACTCGTCTATCAAAAACGGCGGCACTACGACGATGACTACCGAAAAGACTAGCGTCGCGAAATCACTGCTATACAGCCCTCGGTAGGGTCGAGCGCGAAACCTGCAACGGTCATCCATCATGGCATTCCTGGCCTCAAGATTTGCACTGGAGTCAGCGAGGTAGTTATTGTGCCATTGCCGAGTTGACCAAACTGGTTGTGTCCCCAACACCACGCGGTTGCGCCCACAGCACTCGTTGAGTTACGGCTTCGCTTTGGGGGAGTTTTTTCGGCGGGAGCGCCATACGAGGTAGAGGCCCAGGAGGGTTAGGAGGGCTAGGCTCACCAGGGAGGTGGCTAGGATGAGGGTGGACTGGCCGGAGGCTGATGGGGGGGGCGGTGTGCGCGTTTTTGGGGGCCAGCGGGGGTCTTGTGGGATGGCCATGGCCATGGCCATGGGCATGGGGCGGGGGTGGGTGTCGGCGAGGGTTAGGAATTGGTGTGGGGTGGCTGGATGGCCGGGGGTGGCTGGGGTGGCTGGGCGTTTGATGTACTTGAAGCTGTCGATGAGGGAGCCGCCGGGGCGTAGGGCGGCGTACTCCACCTCGTCGCCGCGTACGGTTATGCGCACGAAGTGGGTGGTGGACTCGAACCAGGCGGTGTAGTTGTTGATCTTGCGGCGGGGGTAGAGGGGGGCGCCGCAGCCGCCGCTGATGATGTAGCGTAGGCCGTCGGCTTCGCCTCGCTCGTAGACGTGATCGTGGCCCGCGAACAGGGCGTCTGTGCCGTACTTGGTGAGGATGCGAGGCAGGCCGGCGATCTGGGCGTCGTCGTTCTCTCCGTGGATGCCCGAGGCGTAGGGGCTGTGGTGCATGAACACGAAGGTGTGGCGGATGGCCGGGTTGGAGGCCGCCGCTTCGAGCTGGGCCCGGGCCCAGGCGGTCTGGGTGGTGGCCACGAAGCTGGCGTTGGAGTTTAAGACCAGGAACAGGGAGTTGCCGTACACGAAGGAGTAGGTAATGCCCTTCTCGGGGCCGTTGGCGGGCACTTCGAAGTAGCGGCGGAAAGCGGTGATGCCCCGTTTCCAGGAGCCTTGGAGCTCGTGGTTTCCCAGCACCGGGTAGACGGGCAGGTGGCGGAGCAGGGGGCGCTCGATGCGGAAGAACTGATACCAGAGGTGGAGCTTGGCGCCGTCGGCCACCATGTCGCCGGTGTTCACGGCGAAGGCGGCCTTCTCCTCGAGCATGGACTCCACCACCGACAGGTGCCGGTCCTTGTGGGAGCGGCAGTCTCCGTAGACCAGGAACGTGAAGGGCTGGTTCTGGCTGACCGCCGTGCGGAAGGAGCCGCTGTGCCAGCGGCCGACGCAGTCGGACACGTCGTACAGGTATTTGGTGTCCGGCCGCAGACCCTTGACGCGGACGCGGTGGAATATGCGTAGCACGCCGGTCTCTTGGAGTTTTTGCTCGCCCTCCTTGCCATCGGTGGCGCGTACCTTGGCGTGGCCGAGGCACTCGGTGTTGGTGCCCCAGGCCAGCGAGGCGCTGGTTTGATCCACGTTCTGCACCACGGGCCCCAAGGCCAGAGGCTTGCGGTATCCCCTCGGTGCGGCGTGGGCCGTTCGGGGGGTCAACGCGACCTTGAGGCCGACAGGTAGCAGCGCCAGCATCAGCATCAGCGCCAGCGCCCATCTGCCCTTTCTAGATCCTGCGGTCATAGGGGGGGTCAGTCTGCCTGCTCCTGAAGATAGTGGCGGATGGCCTCTTCGGCGCTGGCGGGCTGGTAGCCCAGGTTGGTGGTGAGCTCGGTCAGGGTTCTTTCGGCGGCCGCGCGTTGGGAGTCGTCCAGGTTCTGGGGCTTGCCCTCGAGCAGGGTCAAGGTGTCGGTCAGTCCCTCGATGAGGGCTTGGCGTCGCTCGTCGAAGAGCCCCGCGACGATCTGCTTGCGCTCCTTGGCAAAGATGTGGTTGAGGTCTGGGGCCGAGTCCGAGGCTGCCGGGTTCGAGGCTGGCGAGTCCGAGTCCGGGTCCGAGGCTTCGGTTTCGGCTTTGTGCTCGATGGCCCAGGCGGCGATGCGGGCCATGACGTCCTTGCGGAAGGAGTCGTGGTCGTCGATGTTGAGGGTGACCTCGGTCTCTTCCATGAGGGACTCGTCGGCGTCCTCGTAGGTGCCGGTGATGGGGTTTTTTAGCTTCTCGGCCTTGATCCAGTGGGAGACGTGGTCTACGTACTGGTTGAGCATGTTGCCGATCTGGTCGGGGGCGATGAGGCCCACGGCGGTCCAGAGGTCGTCGGCGAGCCGTTGGAGGTACCAGTCTTGCGCTTGCTTGAGGGCTTCGCCGGCGTTGTCGTATCCTCCGGGCCTCGATGGGCGGCGCAGGTACGGGTAGACGTCCTGCATTTTGGCGTGGTTTTCCAGCTCTGTTAGGACGGCCAGAGGAGACAGGAAGCCCCGTCGCGTGTCCTGGGCGGCGTTGAGCAGCGCCATGCGGATCTCCCGCGGGCTGGCGCCCACGTGGCCCTCGTATTCGTCGGAGTGGTCGCTCTCGGTGGCGAAGCGGCCGATGGCCGCATGCAGCAGCTTGGCCGGCTCGCCCTCCACGGTGTCGGGCAGGGTTTGGGAGGCGTACAGCAGCGCCTTGTGAAGGACGGTGAGCCGATCCACCGGGGTGCGGATGAGGTCGGGGTGTCCGTCGCTCGAGGGTTTTTGGAGTCGGGTGAGCACCGCCCACAGGGCGGCCACGGCCACGGCGTGGGGCGCCACGTGCAGGTCTCGCTCGGCGAGCTGGGAGTCGTAGATTTCGGCCTCGGCCAGGTGGTCGAGGAGATACCCCACCCGCACCAGCTCGATGCGACCCTTGAAAGAAGGAAAGTCCGGGATCTCCCGGAAGGCTTGCAGGTGCAGGTCGTTCGAAGACCCGATGAACACCTCGTCCAGATACAGGATGGCGTTGTCCAGACCCACCCGACCGAGCTCCACGGTGTTGATGAGGTACTTGAAGGACTCCAGGGGACGCTTGAGCAGATCCGAAAATTCGATGATGCCGCGGTTGGCGTCCACGAGCTCTCCGGAGTAGCGGAACAGGGCCGTGGTTTGGAGGGCCGGAGGGAGGGCCTCCACGGAGCGATCCACGGTGATCTGCTGGGTGCGGGCGTCCACCGACAGCTTCGGCTCCACCACGATGAGTCCGCAGCGGTACCGCCGACTCAAGAAGAACCGCTCCACCTGCACATGCCGGAGCACGGCGTGGTAGTCGCCGTGGTACACGGTCAACAGCGCCTCGAAGATCATGCGATTTCGATGGCTGAGCTCGCCGTAGACCAGGGAGTCGGGGGGCGGGGAGGTCTGGCCGTGGTCGGTGAGCATCTCCTTCATGAGCGTGACCCGCCGGGGCTTGGGGATGAGCAGCAGCGGGTGGTCCCGAAGCTCGTCGGGCAGCCGGGCGTCCACCAGCTCGTCGGGCAGGTGGGCGAAGCTCTCCAGGCGCACGTCGTCGTCGGCGCGTGCAAAGCCGATTCCGCCCTTGGACTGTTTTCCCGAGGGGAACACCCAGTTGAAGCGGTACTGGGCTCCCTCGTCCAGGGTGCAGTAGTGCTCCAGCCCCCGGGCGATGGCCGCCACGCAGGTGGACTTGGCGCTGCCGTTGGGGCCGTGTAGCAGGATCAGCTTGTTGGGGCGCCCCTGGCGCAAGAAGCCGCCCAGAATGCGGTAGATGTTGTTTTGCACCTCCTCGTGGCCGGCGAGGCGATCCCGCCCGCCGGCGAAATCACAGTCGAAGAGCCGAAATCGCCGGACCTTGCCCCGGGCCCGCCACACATCGTAGCTGCCGAAGTGGTCGAAGGTGTCGTACAGGTACTGGGCCGAGTCGCGCAGGTGGACGGCGGGTTCCTCCGCCACCAGCCGGAAGTACTCCTCAAAGGAGAGGACCCGCCGCTTGAGACGGAAGTCCTGGTGGAGCTCCTTGCCCACCTGCACCAGGGTGTCCACTGCGTTCGAGCTCGTCTTGTCGTCTTGGGCCCCGGTCATTTGATCGTGGTCTCCCAGGAAACACAGAGGTCGTCTTTGTTCACACACAGCTTGGGCGTGCACACCGAGAAGTCCAGTACGCCTTGTACGACCTTGAGCCCGGCGGTGGACGGCGTGACCTTGACCACGAACTTGAGGCCCGCCTTGTCCCGCGCGGCGGCGTGCTTGTTCTCATAGGTCTTGCGCTCGGGTTTGAGCCCGGGGGACATGGTCTTGAGGATCAGCTCGTGGTCGTACCTCATGTTGATCTTGTAGCCGCCCTTGGGAGCCACCAGGATCACGGCCTCGGTCGCTTTGCCCACACTCCCCTCGCTGGTGGTGGTTACGGTCACGACGTACTCCTTGGAGGAGAAGGTCTTACCGGGGCGGGCGGCGTCTTTTTTGCACGCCGCGGCGGCGTTGGCCGGTGGAGTGGCGGGGCGCGCCCGAGCCCCCATGTCGTCAGCCATTGAGCTGGTGGTGGTGGGGGTGGGGGTGGCGGATGCTTCGTCTCCGGACTTTTTGGGGCTCTGGGGCGATTTTTTGCAGCCGACCAGTCCGGTGATGACGAATAGGGCGATCGTGCCAAGCAATACAGTGCGCATGATAGAAACCTCCATGGATGGAAACCTCATTGGTGCGGTGCCCGGTGTTCAGCAGCTCTGGGATGGGCAGCTCTGGGATAGGCAGCTCCGGAGCGGGCACCTCCTGAAGCTGATCTATCATACCCCCCTGACCCCATGCAAACCAGCGATTTGAATGGAAAGCCTTCGGGAGCGACCCCCTCGGATTCAGCTCGGATTCAGCGGTGGTCGCCGCCGCTCACAACCGCTATACTGTCTCGCGGAATACCCGTTCTCCCCGGTGGAGCTACCCACCCTACTTAGGTTCCTACTTAGGTTCCTACTTAGGTCCCAGGTTCGCCAAGGGGGGAGTATCGATCATTTTGAGGAGGTTCGGCGTGCAGTACTGCCCCACCTGCAATCGCCAATATGAAGGGGACGACTTCGTTAAGTGTCCCTATGATGGAGCCAACCTCGTTCCCCTGGACGCGGTTGGCTCCGATCCGCTCATCGGCACCCAGTTTGGCGACGCGTACCAGATCATCCGGATCATCGGTGAGGGCGGCATGGGCAAGGTCTATGAGGCCCGGCACGTGCGGCTGTCCAAGCGCTACGCCATCAAGATCCTGCACCCGCAGTTTAACTCCGATGAGCAGACCATCGCGCGGTTCCGGCGGGAGGCCGAGGCGGCCAGCTCCATCGGTCAGGAGAACATCCTCGACGTCATCGACTTCAACTCCACCCCCGAAGGGGTCTACTACATCGTCACGGAGTTTTTAGACGGTCGAAGCCTGGCCCGGGCCTTTGCCGAGGACGGGATCATGAAGCCCGAGCGGGCGCTCACCATCTTGCACCAAATGGCCCGGGCCCTCATGGCGGCCCACGCCCACGAGATCGTGCACCGGGACCTCAAGCCCGAGAACATCTTCCTGGTGTCCAGGTTTGAGACCGACGACTTCGTCAAGGTGCTGGATTTCGGCATCTCCAAGGTGCGCTCCGGCGGCGATCGCCTCACCCAGGCCGGACAGATCATCGGTACGCCTCACTACATGTCCCCGGAGCAGGCCCAGGGAGAGTTGAATCTCGATCACCGATCGGACGTCTACTCCTTCGGAGCGATCATGTACGAGATGTTTACCGCCCGGCTGCCCTACGAAGGTGACTCTGTGCAAAAGATCCTTGTACAGCTCCTCACCGAGGATCCGCCCCCGCCGCGCACGCGCCGGCCGGACCTGTCCGAGGACATAGAGGCGGTGATCCTGAAGTGCATGGCCAAGGACCAGTCCTTCCGGTACCAGACCATGGCCGAGCTGGACGACGCCATCGGCGTGCTCTACGGACACCACGTGGGCGGGGAGATCTCCTCCAAGGCGGCGACGGCGGGGCTCAAGACCAGCGGCGAGCAGCCGGCCTATCCGGGCGCGGCGGCCGGATTTGGCACGGGGCCCACTTTGTCGGCGGACGACGTCGGGGCGGGGCCCGTCTCGAGCCCAAACCTTGGGCCGGCCTCGGATCCGGGGTTGGCCTCCTCTCCGAGCGTGACGCGACCCGGGGTCTCCACCGGGGGCTGGGGTGCGGCCGGGGGCACGATCCCCACGCCCGATCCCATCGGCCAGCACATCACCATGGGGGACGCCGGCAAGAAGAAGGGCGGCGCTCCCGTGGCGCTTATTCTGGTGATATTGCTGCTGCTGGGAGGCGGCGGAGGCGCCCTGTGGTTCTTCGTGATCCGGGACACGGGCGGCGGCTCAGGTGGAACCGGCAAGAGCGCGGTCGCCGCGGGCATGGACCCGGCCAGCATGGATCCCATGGGCATGGAGTCTTCGGGCATGCGGCCTTCGGGCATGCGGCCTTCGGGCATGCGGCCTTCGGGCATGGAGCCTTCGGGCATGGAGCCTTCGGGCATGGAGCCTTCGGGCATGGAGCCGTCAGGTATGGATCCCATGGGCATGGACCCGCCGGGTATGCGGCCCGCGGAGCCCCGACCCAAGGCCGACCCCTTCGCGGGCATGGTGCGCGTGAAGGGGGGCACCTTCACCATGGGGCGCGCCGGCGGCAACAAGAAAGAAGGGCCCCCGCAAAAGGGCGTGAAGGTGGGCGATTTCTTCCTGGACGCCGCCGAGGTTAGTAACGCGGACTACGCTCGATATCTGGCCGGCGTCGGCAAGGGGGTGCGATCTCCCTGGGGTGAGGCACCCGTGGCGAAGAAGGGGACCGAGCTGTTGCCTGTGACCGGGGTGACCTGGAAAGAGGCCGATGCCTATTGCAAGGCGCTGGGGAAGGGGCTGCCCACGGAGAAGCAGTGGGAGTACGCCGCCCGCGGACCCGGGCACAAGACCCTGTATCCCTGGGGCGACAAGTTCGACGCCTCCCGGGTGGTCTCCAGCGTGGCCAAGCCTTCACCGCTACAGCCCGTGCGATCCGGCGCGGCCATCGGGGGCTTTTACCACCTGTCGGGCAACGCCTGGGAGTGGGTGGCCGACCAGTACAAGCCCTACCCCAGGTCCAAGGCGCAAGAGGCTGTCGGCACCCAGTTCGTCATCCGGGGCGGTGGCGCCGAGTCCAGAAAACCCAAAGAGCTGACCGCCACCTGGCGGGAGTTTAACTACGCACACCAGAACCCCAAGACCAAGAAGCTGGCGGTGTATGAGTACCTTGGTTTTCGCTGCGCGCGGAGCCCGAAGCCGTAGTAGCCGAAGCACATAGAGCAGTGACGGCGGGGGGGGCAGCACCTTCCGCTGATAAGGAGCAGTGATGAAGAGACGCATGTTGGGGGTTTTGGCGGTGGCGGGCGTGATGTTGGTGGGTGACGCTCCGGACGCCTGGGCCGGGCCGGGCTCGGGCGAGGAGGTGCGCAAGAAGCAACCCTCCAAGGCCTCGCTGGTGCGCCGGTGGAAGTTCAGCAAGGCCCGCCGGGCCCAGCAACGTCGCATCCGGGAGCTCAAAGCCAAGATCGCGCTTCTGCGAAAGGCCGTGCCCGCCCTCCAGACCAAAGCCATGCGGGAGGCGGACTGGCAGCGTACCTGGTCTTTGGGATACCAGAAGCGGCGCGCGACGTTTCTGGCCAAGTGGCGCAAGGTGGTCAGGCTCCTGGGAAAGGTGCCCACGAAGCTGCACAGTGACATCTATGCGCGGTTCGGTATCTCGGCCATATGGTCGGCGGACACCCCGGATTGGAAGAAGTGCTTGCGGCGCAAGAACAACGCCGACGGCGACGACTTCTACCTCTACGCCAGCTTCACTGTTCCCAAGGCGCTGGTGGGCAACAAGTACTACGCCGTCGATTGGGCCATTGACGGCTACGACTTCAACGGCCGGCTGCAGCCCCTGTACTTCCAGTTCGCCAAGGCTCATAACTATCGGCGGTTTCGCTACACCAAAACCAACTTCCGGCGCCGGATCAACGGTCTGGGTCTGACGCCGGGCTGGTACTACGTGCGGGGCACCCTGCGGGTCCGCAAGACCTACTGGCTGCGGCGACAGTTTTACAACGCGGTGTACATCTCCCGGGTGAACCCGAAGATCAGCGCCCCGCCGCCCACCTGGTATAAGTATACGCGCGCCAATATGATCAAGATCACCAAGCTCTCGGTCAAATCACGGGGCGCCAAAAAGGGGCAGATCAACCCCAAGAGCGTCTATCTCCGGGGCCGCTACCAGGTGCACAAGTCCTTCACCGGCCCCGACAGTCAGCTTCTGGTCGGCGCCAACCTGTACTACCTCGGCTACCGCAAGAGGCTGAAGTTCCGGCAGATGCCCTTGCGCACGGCCTTCCGCTTCCGGCAGAAACTCAAGCGCACCACGGGCAGCTTCGGCTCCACGGACACCACCCGCATCAAGAACCTCGGCGAGGGACTTCGTCCGGGCAAGTATCTGCTCCGCATCTGGATCCTGGTGTCTGGCAAGGGATGGCGGAACTACTGGGCCTACGAGGACAAGACCTTCGAGATCAAGCCGCTGAAGCGGCTGCCCAATCGGAGAAGGAGGTAGCACCATGCACAGAACTTTAAGGAGACTGGCGCAAATAATCTTGTCATCTGGAACCCGATCCATCGCGGCTGCCTGCGTTGTTCGTCGGTTGCATACGCAGAGTATGCGCCCTCCTCACGCCTTGACTACCGCGCGCCTCGTGTCCCAACTTGACAAGTTTATTCACGCCAGCCTCCTCAGCCTCACCATCTGTGGCGTGTTGCTCGGCGGCTTACTGTGGGTCGCCCCGGCCCAGGCTG
>JAOZUO010000096.1 GCA_029938605.1 Deltaproteobacteria bacterium
GTGGGCGCGGCCCGGAGACGGCGTCGGAACCTGGTCGCAATGTGCAGCGCGTGGAGAAAGAAATCATGTCTGCCATGAAGTTGTGGACCTCTTGGATGGCTTGTTTTCGCCAGAGGGCTCTCGGGTTTCTGGTGGTGGTCGTGAGCGGGATGGTTGGCTGTACGCCCGGCAACGCGGATTCCACGCCGGACGGCGCGGCCTTGGATGGGACCATGGCAGACGGGGCGATCCCATTTGACGGCGCGCCCGGGCCGGACACGGGTCCATGGGACGGGAGCACCCCGGGCGACGGAAGCGTGACCCCGGACGGGCAGGTGGCCGAGGTGTGCAATGGCCTGGACGACGACGGAGACGGTTTGGTGGATGAGGGTCTGGAGAGCTTCTGTGGCCCCTGCGGTCGGCCCTACGACCTGACCGTGACGGCGCCTTATCCCATCCACGCCAACTGGATGTACGACCGGTCCGCGTGCGACTGGCAAAACACACTGGAGGCCTTTCATCGTCAGGGAGGCCAGGCGGTGTGGCAGTTCGGTCCAGCCTTCGAGGTGCACACCGCCCAGTACATCCGGAGCGATCCGAACTCCCAATTTACGGCTTGCACCCAGGGCAGCCAGCACTGCGTGGACGCGGCCCTGGCCGATCTTCAGGCCGTGAACGCGTCCAACACCGTGGCGAACTACCTCACCTACGGCTTCAGGGATGTCTTCACGGACGCGATCATGGCCTGCCCGGCCCTGGACCGGAAGATCACCGTGGGAGCGCGGACCTACTGGCGCCTTGTCTTGCCCCACAGCGCGAGCCAGGCCCCTTGTGATTTCAATGGGGGCAGCTTTGATATCCTCTTCGCTTGGGCCGAAGGGCCGGACGCCCGGGTGCCCCTGCTTCGTGTGGCTGACGGCCTGCAGATGGATGTGTTCATGCTCATGCCCACGGCCCCGCCACTGGCGGGGCAGACCTGGACCGTAGATACTGCCCTGCGCCCCGCCTTCCTCGAGTGGTCTCGGCGGGTGTTGGAGAACTACGCAATCCAGCACGGCGGTCATCCGAGCTTCGTTGGGGTTTACCAGAGCTTCGAGGTGCCCTTGAAGTCCTCTGGATTGAATGCGGTCTATGACACCTATGGTGCCCTGGCGAGCGTGATTCACACCGCCCTGCCCGGGAAGATCTACGCGCTATCCCCGTACTGGAACGTGAGAGTCGATGGAGGCAACGACACCGTGGCCTCGGTCAGGGCGGGTTTCAAGCGGCTCGCTCGTCTCGGCGTTGACCTGATCGCGCCCCAGGACGGCCGGGGCGCCGGTGGCGGGGCTCTCTACTGGCCCTACGAGGAGACCGTGGTCATCGCCGACCTGGACCCCCGCCTAGCCGACAATCCCCACGTGGTGGGCACCCGTACCTTCTCGCAAGAATTTAACGCCTCCACCCTGGAGCTCTTCGCCGGACTTCGGAATGCAGTGACCGAGTTGGACTCCCAGGAGGGGATCTCGGTGACCTTGTGGGCCAACGTGGAGGCCTTTGAGACCATCCTGGATCCCACCAGCCATCCAGGAGACTTTGATTATCCCAGGAGCCTGTTGGTGCGGACGAACAAGGAACGCATGGACTGGGCCCTCACCTTTGCGGGAGCCTACCCCACCCGGATCCTCTCGTTCATGTGGGATCCGTTCTACATCACGTTGGACGGCGGGTACACCCAGTCCCTGCATCAGGAGATCGTGAGCGACTTCGCGCGCCCCATCGCGGCGGAGGCCTTCTTCTGGAACGGTGGTATCGTCGTGCGCGGTTTCCACCTGTCCACCCCGGGCACCACCTTCAACCTCACGTGGTTCGACAGCGCGTGGGCTGTTCAGTCCGCCTCCGTGGTCTCGAGCAGCACCGACCCGGGGTGGGGCGCGGCCCACGACCGATCGCCGCTTCTGGACGAAATTTGGTTCCCCTTTGACTCAAGTAACCTGGCGAACAGCTTTTTCGTGCACATCACCCCCGTGGGTCCCGGGAATCTACCGGCGAGCCATGTCTTCAGCCTGGCGTACTGAAGGACGGCCGTTGCGACCTCCAAACACTCCTGGGCCCGCTGGACGTCGCGGTGCATACTTGAACGTATGTCCCAAAGTCAGCATGATCCTCAACCCAGGGTGCGCCAGGCGCTGGGAATGAACAAGGCGGTTGGTAACCACGACAAGATCCTGGAGAGAAGGTATTCATAAACGCTCAAAACCCCGGTCACTGTGTGAAAGCGATCAAAGACACTCTGCCGCCGAACGTGCAGAAAGGAAGATGACCCGTGGAAGACAGCAGCAACTCAGTGAACCTCATCACGCTGGCCATCTACGGCGTAGTCGGCCTGACCATCGTCAGCGGTATCATTTGGCAAGTCATGAAACGAGCCAAGGCGCTCCGGGATCCCATCGGAGAGAACGAGTGCGTGTCCTGCGACAGCCGCAACGTGACGCTGATCGGCCCCGGCATCTACCAGTGCCAGGATTGCGGGTACGAGGGGGGACCGGGCATTGCCACACGGCAAGCCCAGAATCAAGCCAACGCCATCGCCCAGATGTCACCCGAAGCCCGGCAACAGAGCGGCATTCAGGATCTGCAGGAGGCCCGGACGTTGCTCATGTCAGTGGCTGGATCTTCAGCGTCCATGGTGGACTCCTCAGGATCTGTGGCATCCGTCCGGTCGAACCTCACCCTTGCCAAACAGCAGGTGCATTCGGCGAGCCTCAAGCTCGGCGATCCCAACCTGGCCCAACGACCCGACCAGGTCACCTACGACGCTGTAAGCGACGCGGCGGTGTCCCTCACCGAGGGCGGTATGGTGGGAGGAGTCTTGGAAGGCGCCATGGCCTCCTCCGATGTGGGCGGAATGAAACACGAGGCCACCCAACTGGTTCACCTCATTGACTCCGCACTCACTCACTACACCGGGTCGGCGCCTACGGAGCGACTCTAGACAGAATTTCTCACAGGGCCGCCGCACGCCACCGATCCTCGAGAGGGCGCCGGTAGGCAATAGGCACTGGACACGCTTGAACCCACAAGCACCGCCACGGTATGATGTGCGCAGGCGACGTCTGCGTACGCCTGAGGATCCCAGTATGACGAACCGATCGACAACGTGGCTCGCCGCGACAACCCTGGCGCTGCTCCTGGTATCGTGCACAGTCTCCTTTCAGGCGGGGAACGATGGTGACAGCGCCGTTGGAGTGGATGGCGCCGAGACCGACGCCCAGATCCAGTTCTGCAGCTCGAGCACCTGCCCCCAGGGGTGTTGCAGCACCGAGGATGTCTGCCTCTTTGGCACGGATGATTCGATCTGTGGGGCCGACGGCAACCCCTGCCTGAGCTGCCTGGAGCTGGACCAGATCTGTCAGGACGCCCAGTGTGTGGTGCCGCCGCCCTGTAACGATGGCGACACCGAGGACTGTGGCAACTGCGGCACCCGCACCTGTGACGCCGACGGAGTGTGGTCGAGCTGTACGGAGGAAGGCGTCTGCGCACCGAGCGCCTCGGAAGCCGAAAACTGCGGCTTCTGCGGCACCCGCGGTCGGAGCTGCAACGCCTTCTGCGCGTGGATCGATTGGGGCGCCTGCACCGGCGAGGGCGTCTGCGAGGCGGGGACCACGGAGGCAGAGATCTGCGGCAACTGCGGCACCCAGTCCCGAACATGCTCCTCGACCTGCACCTGGGAAACCTGGTCCGCCTGCAGCGGCGAGGGGGTCTGCGCCATCAACGCCACCGAAAATCAGAGCTGCGGCGACTGCGGCACCCAGTCCCGCACCTGCTCCTCCTCCTGCGCCTGGAACACCTGGTCTTCGTGCACCGGAGAGGGGTGTACGCCGAGCTCCACCCAGAGCCAAGGCTGTGGCGACTGCGGCACCCAGTCCCGTACATGCACCTCCTCGTGCACCTGGGGGACCTGGGGATCCTGCACCGGAGAAGGCTCCTGTACTCCGGGCACCCCCCAGAGCCAGGGCTGTGGCAACTGCGGCACCCAGTCCCGCACCTGCACCTCCTCGTGCACCTGGGGAACCTGGGGATCCTGCACCGGCCAGGGGGTTTGCTCTCCCGGCACTTCCGACAACCAGACCTGTGAAGTCGACGGCATCCAATTTCGCGACTGCACCTCCAGCTGCACCTGGGGATCCTGGGGAATTTGTTTCCATTAGGATCACGTCCGCTCGCCCTCCTCGTGGTCTCCATGAAACTTCCCTCTTCCCGAACCCGGTGATTCGGGCGATGGTACGGGGATGAAACCTAAATTGATCCATACGAGTGACGGACTGTGGGTGTTCGACAAGCCTGCGGGCATGGTGGTGCACGCAGCCCGGCCCGAAGACAAGCCGGATCTGCTGGCCTGGGCCCGGACCGAGGGCGGGGCGCCACCAACGCTGGCCGCGGTGAACCGGCTGGATAAGGAGACCTCGGGGCTGGTACTCTGCGCAGCAAACCGCGACGTGCTGGCCGAGGCGGGCGGGTGGTTCGCCGCCAACAAGGTCCACAAGGAGTACCGCGCGCTGGTCTTTGGGCGCACCCACAAAAAGGGCATCGTGCGGCGGCCCCTGCAGGACGCCCGGCGCGGCCGGTCGCTCGACGCGGTGACGCGCTACTGGATGGAGGGTGCCCTGCCCCGCGTGACGTACCTCCGGGTGCGCCCCATGACCGGCCGCAAGCATCAGATCCGGCGACACCTTCAGGGTATCGGTCACCCCGTGGTGGGCGACGCCCGCTACCGCCCTCGCCGGGGCGACTACCGCCGCGTCCCGGGATTCCCCGGCCGTCTGTGGCTACACTGCCTGATGCTGGAGCTCCCCGACGGTACCCGCTTCGAGGCGCCCCTGCCCGCCGCCCTGGACGAACACCTGGATCTGCTGGCCGGGGAACATCAGGAGTAAAGGGCCATGAGCGGGTTCACTCCCTTCGCCATCGAGCGTCTGCTGTCGCGCTGGGAGAACGTGGTGGACTACGACCTGTCTGAGTCCGGCGTGCTCCCCCTCACCCTGCGGGAGCTCCTCGCCCTGGCGACCCCTGACTCCGAGCTGGGCGACGACCTGTTGGATCTACGGCTCGCCTACGCCCAGACCAACGGCATCGAGCCCCTGCGCCGGCGAATCGCGGCGCTGTACCCCGGGGCCACGGCCGACAACGTGCTGGTCACAGTGGGCGCGGCGGAGGCCAACTACCTCGCCCTGTCCACCGTCGTCGAGCCCGGCGACGAAATCGTGGTGATGCTCCCAAACTACATGCAGATCTGGGGCATCGCCCAGAACCGCCACATGCACGCCAAACCCTTCCACCTGGTACAGGAGCGGGAGTGGGCCGCGGATCTGGCCGAGCTCGAGGAGGTGGTGGGACCCGACACCAAGCTCATCGCCGTGTGCAACCCCAACAATCCCACGGGCTACATCCTGACAGAAGCGGAAATGGACGCGGTGGTGCGGGTGGCCGCGAAGGTCGGAGCCTGGCTCCTGGCCGACGAGGTCTACGCCGGCACGGAGCTCACGACGGATCGCCAGACCCCCACCTTCTACGGCCGGTACGACCGGGTGCTGGCGGTAAACAGCCTCAGCAAGGCCTACGGATTGCCCGGGCTGCGCATAGGTTGGGCAGTGGTTCCCGCCGCCACCGCCGAGGATCTATGGGCCCGCCACGACTACACCACCATCGCCACCACCATGGTGGGCAACCACCTGGCGGACCTGGCCCTGCGGCCGGACGTAAGAGCGCGCCTCATCGCCCGGGCACGAGGCCTGGTGCGCGGCGGCCTCCCCGTGCTGCGGCGGTGGCTCGACGACCACAGTGACCTGTTCTCCATGGTGTCGCCCCAGGCCTCTCCCATCGCCTTGGCGAAGTACACCCTGAACCTGGAGTCCACCAAGCTCGTCGAACGGTGCATCGCCGAACAGTCCGTGCTCATCGTCCCTGGAGAGCACTTCGGCCTGGAGCACCACCTGCGCTTCCGCCACGGCCTCCCCCCGGACTATCTGCGCGCGGGCCTCGATCGATTTGGCGCACTGCTCGACGACCTCACCGACGAGCTCACCGGAGTCGTTCCGTGAGCCACGACGCGATCGGGGCGGACCCGACCCTGGCCGACGTGCAGGCGGCCGGGCGAACCATCGCCCCCACCGTCACCCGTACGACGCTCATCGAGTCTCCGCTCCTGTCTGCGCGGTGCGGAGGTCGGGTCTGGCTCAAACCCGAGTGCCTGCAAAAGACCGGCGCCTTTAAAATCCGAGGAGCGGCCAACAAGATTCTCAGCCTCACTGACGCCGAGCGGGCCCTGGGAATCATCACCGCGTCGAGTGGAAACCACGGTCGCGCCGTGGCGCGGGTGGCCCGGGACCTGGGCGTGCGTGCCGTGGTCTGCATGTCTCGTCGCGTGGGCAAAAACAAGGTGGACGCCATCGAGCGCTACGGCGCCGAGGTCGTGGCCGAAGGCGAGACCTACGACGACGCGGAGCGACGTTCCTTTGCCATGGCAGCCGACCAGGGGCTCACCTGGATCTCCGCCTTCGATGACCCGCACATCATCGCCGGCCAGGGCACCATTGGCCTGGAGCTGGCAGCCGACCTCCCCGACCTGAACACCGTCCTGGTGCCGTTGTCGGGAGGCGGACTCATCTCCGGCGTAGCGCTGGCGCTCAAGTCCCTGCGACCTTCCACGCGCGTGGTGGGAGTCTCCATGGAGCGCGCCCCCATGATGCACCTCAGTCTCGAGGCCGGACACCCCGTGGAGGTGGCCGAGCGCGACACCCTGGCCGACGCCCTGGTGGGCAACATTGGCGGAAACAACCGGCACACCTTCGGCATGGTGCAGCGACTCGTGGACAAGGTGGTGCTCGTGTCCGAGGAGGCCATCGCCGAAGCCATGGGCTTGGCCTCGGTGGTCCACGATCTCACGGTGGAAGGCGGTGGCGCCGTGGGACTCGCCGCGCTCCTGGACGATCAGGTGACGCACCCCGGCGCCCAGATCGCCATCGTGCTCAGCGGCGGCAACGTGGCCCCGGACCTGACCGCGCGAGGACGGCAAGCCTGGAACCAACGCGAGCTCAAACGCCCCCAGAAGTGAAGATTTCTTCGGTGAAGACTCTTCAGGGACAGGTCGGGAAGCTTGGCCGCCTGCCGCGGCGCCTGAGCTGATGGCGTTCGTAGAGTGACCACGCCCGCCGGGCGTCATCGCATCGGGCCTGTTTCACGTACGCCATGGTGAGATAGTACGAGACCCAGTGCCGCGTAGCGTCAGGCGTACACTTCGCCAGCAGCAGCGCCGCCAGGATCCGCCGCGCGTGCTCCAGGTTGCCGCGCCTCTTGCCGAGGAGTACCTTGCGGGCGCGGTGAAAAAGACGACGCATGGTGGCCCGGCTCTGGCAACTGCGACGGATCTCGGCCACGGTGGGAAACCCCGATGAGTCCACGGGCCGGGGTGTAGTCGCCGGACGCCGCCTCGGCCGCGCCCGCCGCGCAACGGGCGCCGTAGGTTCCGAGCTGGCGCGCCTGGTCTCCGGTGCGCTCACCGGCGCGCTCACCGGCGCACTCACCGGCGCATTCACCGGCACGCTCACCGGCGCGAGCCCCGGCGCGCTCACCGCCCCTCCGGCGGGGGGCTTGCCGCCGGAGAACGACGTCTTCGGAGACCACCTCACCACGAAGAAGATCACGGCCGCCGTGAGGACCACGCACAGCCCGCCAAGCAACCACACGGCCGGGCGCAGCGAACCAGATGCGCTGGCCCCGCGCCCACGCCCTGCTGCATCGTCGGCAACCACAGGATCGGTCTCGATCTCGATTTCAGCCTTGGGGGCGACGTCCGCGCCCGCACCCGCGCCTGCACCCGCACCCGCACCCGCACCCGCACCCCCGAGGTCATCTGGGTCCGACAAAGAAACCAGGCACTCTTGCAGGCCCCCAAGAACCTCGCGCATGGTCGGTCGCTTCTGGGGCTCCCGATTGAGCATGCCCTGGACCAGCGGCCCCAGGGTGGTGCTCATGAGCCAGATGGGCAGGGCCACCGACTCCCGAACCGCCTTCTGCAAAAGCTCACCTATGTCCACCGCTCCGTAGGGACTCTCCCCGGTGAGCAGCTTGCACAGGGTCACCCCAAAGGCGTACACGTCCGACGCTTGCGAGTGGCTGGTCCCGAGCACGAGCTCAGGCGCGAAGTAGGCCGGGGTACCCACGACGATGCCCTTTGCGGTGAGGCTCGGATCCTGGCTCCCCCGGGCAAATCCAAAGTCCACGAGCTTGGTGCGAACCGCCCCGTCCGCGCCCACGAAGCGGATGATATTCGAGAGCTTGATGTCCCGGTGGATAATGCCCCGCGCGTGCAGCTCAACCAGGGCCGAAGCAATGGGCTCCAGCAAGCGCACCGCCTCGACAGGTGGCAAAAAACCCCGCTTCACCTCGTCGAGGTAGCGGGCCAGATCTCTGCCCGGCACATACCCCATCACCAGGTAACAATCGCTCGCCCTCGAGCCAGTGACAGCGACGAAGTCGTACACCTCCACAATGGCAGGGTGGTCCACCGCCGCAAGGGACTTGGCCTCATGACGCATGCGCTGGATCGTATCCACGTCGCTGGTGCGCACGAGCTTGATGGCCACCTGTCGACTCATGTTGGTCTGCTCGCCCAGAAAGATCGAGCCCATGCCCCCCACGGCCAACACCCTGTCGATTCGAAACCTGAACCCGATCTCCCGACCGATGTACTTCCGACTCCACGCCGGGATCTCCCCCCCGGGTGGCGGAGAGGACTTGGACGACTCCGCTCTGGGCACTGGCGGCGGCCCCGCGGTCACCGGGGGAACGTCTGATTCAGAGGACGATGTCATCTCGCCACGGTTCTGGAGAAGGACACAGATCGCCTCAGCTACGCCCTATGCGGGCTCCGAGCGGATGACGTCGATGATGAGGGGCCCCTTGGCCACGGGATCGGGACCGATGGTGTAGGCATCCAAGATGCGGTTCGTCGCGTCGGTAAGGCCTCCGTCAGCGTTGTAGGCCAACGAAACCAGGGGCTCCCCCTCGGCGACCTCGTCACCCACGTGCTTGTGCACAGTCACACCTACGCCGTGGTCCACTTCGTCAGATGCCACCTGCCGCCCGGCCCCCAGGAGCATGCCGCCGATTCCGACCTCCGCTGCGTCGATGGACTGCACCACCCCGGCCTCCGCGGATCCCACGTCAATCGTATGGGCGGCGCCCGGAAAGCGGCTGTAGTCGTCCATGGCCTCGGCGTCCCCGCCCTGGGCCGCCACCAGATCTTTGAGCGTCTGTAGCGCCCGCCCCGACGAGATCGCCTCGCCCAGCTTCTCGCGGGCCTCGGCGGCGGACTCCGCCTTGCCGCCGAGCACGAGCATCTCCGCCCCCAACGCATAGGTCAGCTCCGTCACGTCCGCCGGACCGCGTCCCTTGAGCACCTCGATGGCCTCAATGGTCTCATTCGCGTTGCCCACCGCCTCCCCGAGGGGCTCGGCCATGCGCGTCATGAGCGCCGAAACGCGTTTGCCCGCCCGACTCCCGATCCCCACCAAGGTCTCGGCCAGGCGCCGGGCCTCGGGCTCAGTCTTCATGAACGCCCCCGCGCCCACCTTCACGTCCAGCACCAGAGCGTCCATGCCCTCGGCCAGCTTCTTGCTCATAATCGACGACGAGATCAGCGGAATCGACGGCACCGTGCCGGTCACATCCCGCAGGGCATACAGCTTGCGGTCCGCCGGAGCCAGATCCTCGGTCTGCCCGATCAGCGCCAGCCCGTGCTTCGCCACCAGCTCACAAAACCTCTCCACCGGCTGATCCACGGAGAACCCCGGAATGGACTCCAGCTTGTCCAGCGTCCCCCCCGTGTGTCCCAACCCCCGGCCCGAGATCATGGGCACCGGAACCCCACAGGCCGCTACCGCTGGCGCCAGACAGATGGAGATCTTGTCCCCCACCCCGCCGGTGGAATGCTTATCCACCTTCACCCCCGGGATCATCGACAGGTCCACTACCGACCCCGAATGCAGCATCGCGTCGGTCCAAACCGAGAGCTCGTCCGGCTCCATGCCGCGCAGCATGATGGCCATGGCCAACGCCGCCGCCTGGTAGTCCGGAATCGACCCGTCCGTATACCCACCGATGAAAAACCGAATCTGCTCCGGATCCAGCTCCCCGCCGTCCCGCTTGATTGCAATAATGTCCTGTACGCGCATGAGCTCCTCTTACACCATCGTTCACATGAGCCAAAACCCAAGCGAGCATAGTACCGTCGCAGGCAAACCTCGTCAAAGCCCCCTTTCGCCGCCTCACCGATGGCTGCCACGACTTACCCCTACAACCAAGGCCGAAGCGCTCACAACAAAGCTCTTATTAATTAAACAGTTGCAGGATCATGCGAGGTAAGTTAAAACGTTTTAACTTACAGTCGGGAGATGCAATGTCCTGGGGTTTTTATGGACGAGGGACCGAGCTTGCAGAGCTGAACCGAATTCTGGCGCGAAAACGGTGGTTCTTTGCCCGAATCACTGGCCGACGACGCATTGGTAAAACCACCCTGATCCAGAAAGCACTCCAGGCCAGCGAGGGACGACGCATCCTCTACATGCAGATCCCCGATTCGGCACCTGCCGGCGTCCTGTCCGCAGCAGCCGACGCCATGGACACCTTCGGCATCGACCCGATACGATTTCCGCGGCCGTCAAGTCTGGGGGACCTGGCTAGGATGGTAGGAACGCTAGCCCGCAATGGAACCATCGTCGCCCTCGATGAGTTCCAGTACTTCAACAGAAAGGTCCTTCGAGGCTTCACTTCACACCTGCAAGCGGTGGTGGATCAGCTCTCGGCAGAAGCGGATCAGGTACCAGGCGGAGTATTCGTCCTGGGCTCCCTGTACACGGACCTCGTGGCATTGCTAGAGGATCGTCGCGCGCCGCTTTTCAATCGCACGACGGATCGTATCGAGCTGGAGCACCTCGACGTGTCCTCCGTGTTGAGTCTGCTCCAGGACCACGCAGACGAAGATCCCGAGCGTCTGCTGTTCCTGTGGAACCTCTTCGAGGGAGTCCCGAAATTCTACCGGGACTGCTTTGAGCAGGGCGTACTGGACACCAATAGGCAGCAGCTCCTATCGAGGATGTTCTTCGGGAGCTCGTCCCCTCTCCGCACCGAAGCAGAGAACTGGTTCCTGAGCGAGCTCCGTGGCCGCTACGATGTTGTTCTGAAGTATGTGGCTCGTCACCCGGGTTGCACCAATGGTGAAGTATTAGCCCACACAAAAAGCCTCAGCCGAGAAACCAAAGAACAGGTCGGCGGCTATCTCAAGATCCTCATCGACCGGTACCGAATGGTGGAAAAACGCCTACCCATTTTCGCAAAAAAAACAGCACGAAGTGGCCGCTACTACATACGCGACAACTTCCTTCGTGCCTGGTTAAACGCACTTGCCAACCCTGTTTCCGCCATCAACTTCCGACCAGAAGACCAGCTCGTACAGATGGCCGACGAACGGCTACGGAACGCTGAGGGATACGGGCTCGAACGCCTGGTGGGGCAGCTCTACGAGGAACGAAGCCGCAAGGGGGTAGGTAGCTTCCCCCTCACGAAACAGATCGACGGGTACTGGGACCGCGCCGACACGGAGATCGACCTCGTGGCCCTCAACGAGGACGAAAGCCGGATCCGCTTCGGCACCTGTAAACGCAGCTCGGAACGGTTGGCACCCGATCTGGTCCGATTCGACGGACACATCCAACGTTTCCTAAATGCCCACCGACGCTACCAGGACTGGACCATCGAAAAGGTCGCCATTGCACCCCACATCGATGATCGCGAGCGGTCCGCCATCGAACGACAAGGCTATCGCCCCGAGGATCTCACCGATCTGACCGCCGGCCTCTGACGATTTACATCACCACCGGGCCGGGGCAACCGAAGACGAAGTTCACTGCGGAGACGGACCCGGCCATGAGGGTGTCGCAGTAGCTGCCGAAGAAGGTGATGGTGGAGCTGTCGGGGTAGTAGTCCCAGCCATCGGCGTGGCTGGGAGACCGCGGCACGGCCACGCCATCGAAGAACACCGCTACGTCGTCGGGCACCGGAGGTTGCGACACGAGCTCGTAGGAGCACGAGGGTGCGATGATGCCGCCGGCTATGGTGTCCAGGGCGGTCTGCAGCCCCTGGGCATCATCGGCGTGGTAGAAGTACGGCGGTCCCCCTGCCTGGGGCTCCAGGCCTGCCTGGGCGGCGTCGTTGAGCACCCCGGAATCCAGTCCAAACAGTCCACCGAATCCCAGCACGAAGGTGTGGATGCCCGCGTTCGCCAGGTCCTCGACGGCCTGGATCGTCTCGACATCCGTGGTGATGTCCACGTTCGGGGGATCGCCGCCGCAGTTCGGGATGCCGTCGGTGGCAAAAAGCACGTACCGGCCCGCCGGGTTCGCCGGGATCGTCTGATAGTACGCCAGGGCCTCGGCCAAACCCAGGTGGGCCGGGGTGTTGCCGCCGGGGCCGCTTCCGTCGAGCCACGTCGAAATGGCCGAGGCGTTGTTCAGCGCGATGCCCACCCGCGCGCCGGGATCCACGCCGCAGTCCTCGTCGGTGGGAAAGACCGACAAGCCAAACCGGATATTGGCCTCCCGGGCGGGCAGCACGGTACCCAGGGAGGTCTTCATGATGCTCCACTTGGATGCACCGATGGGCACGAGGCCCGGCGCCAGCATCATCGATCCCGAGCGATCGAGCACAATCAACATGTCCGGCGGATCGCCCAGACTGATCAGCGCGATCTCCTCGGTCTGGGCGCCACAGTTCACGTCCTCGGGAACCGACCCGTCCAGATCGAGCACGAATGCGTCACCGGGTACCCCTCCGTCCTCATCAGTCATCGCACCGTCGTTCCCGCCGGTGCCATTGTTCTGGTTGTCGTCCCCGCCCACAACCGTCGGGCCACAGGCGCCTAGCACCGCCGCCACCACCACCACCACCAACCCCCACATCCCCACTACCAACCGGCATTTCCTCCAAGCGAGAGCGTGCATACTCCACCTCCTGGCAATGATTCTCATGGCGGGGACAATATATCACAGCTCTTCGACCCCTCTGCTGTCCATTCACTCACCCGGACTGCGGTACTTGCGTTGTGGGTGGGAGTGTTAGTCGTCTACCCAAATGCCACCCATTTGCTGTCATTTGGAGATTACCCATTGCAGGACAGGTGGTTGCCGGTATACAGATCCGGAGTGGACCCTGAAGTGTACCTCTACGCCTCGCGGGGCGGCACTTGGAGTACGAGGACCCCTATGACTCAATGGCCCGACCTGGCCAACCTGGACCCTGAGCTGGTGGCCCGCTATGACAAGCGGGGACCGAGGTATACGAGCTATCCCACGGCGCCGCACTTTTCGCCGGAGGTGGACCTGGAGGAGTTGGAGCAGCGGATCCGGGGTACCAGCACGGTTTCGGAGGGGGAGGTCCTGCCCGTTTCGGTGTATGTGCATGTGCCCTACTGTCGGCGCAAGTGTCTGTACTGCGGGTGTCACTCGGTGGCAATTTGCTCCGAGAACCAGCCTTCGGAGTATCTGGACGTGGTGCTGGCGGAGTTGGCCTTGTGGCACAAGCAGTTGGGGCCGGGGCGGCGGGCGGCGCAATTGGCACTGGGGGGCGGGTCGCCCGCGACGCTGGAGGCCGAGGGACTGACCCGGCTGGTGCGAGCGTTGGACGAGGCGTTTGTGCCGCTGGACGACGCGGAGCGGTCCATTGAGCTCGACCCCTACCGGACCGATGAGTCACTGCTGGATTGTCTGTTGGATGTGGGGTTCACGAAGCTGAGCTTTGGCATCCAGGACTTCGAGCCCGACGTGCTGAACAAGGTGGGGCGCCATGAGGATCCCACCACGGTGGAGCGACTGCTGGGTCACCTGCGCGGGCGCGGATTTGACACAGTGAGCTTCGATCTGATGGTGGGGTTGCCCGGGCAGACGGACGAGACCTGGGCGCGGACACTGGATCGGGTGCTGGAGTTGGGCCCGAGTCGGTTGGCGATCTTTCCCTACGCGCATGTGCCCTGGATGATGCCGCACCAGAAGGCGCTGGAGCGTTACGAGATGCCCGACAGCGACCAGCGGCTGGGCTTTTACGCCATGGCGCACCGGATCCTGGGCGAGTCGGGTTACGTTCCGGTGGGCATAGACCACTTCGCCAAGGCGGACGATGAGCTGATCGTTGCGGCCCGGGAGCATAGGCTCCACCGCAACTTCATGGGCTACACCACGCGCCCAGGGCTGGACCTGGTGGGACTGGGCGTGTCGGCTATCTCCGACCTGGGGGCGGCCTATGCGCAGAACCTCAAGGACACCGAGGTGTACCGCGAGCGCGTGGAGGCTCGACACCTGGCCCTGGAGCGAGGGATCCTGCTCGACGCTGAAGATGAGCTGCGGCGGGCGGTGATCATGTCGCTGCTGTGCAACTTCTGGGTGGACCTGGACGCCTCGGCCCGGCGATTCGGCCTGGACTGGCGGACGGCGTTCGCAGAGGATCTGGAGCGACTGCAACCCCTGGTGGACGACGGGCTGGTGGAGCGCGACGGTCTGGGCGAAGAGGCAGGCTACCGGCTGACCATTACCACCGTGGGACTGGCCTTCGTGCGGTTGGTGTGCATGATCTTCGATCGCTATCTGGATCACGCCGCCGGGCCAGAGACAAAGCAGAGATACTCGCGGACTCTGTAAAGCGGGCGCAAGCCCGACACGACAACAATACGACAATACGACAAGCCCGACACGACAACACGACAACATGACGACATGACGACACGACATGAAACCGCCTGACGACGACCACAGCTCAATCCCCCTCGCCGTGGTGGGGGTGGACTTCCGGCGCGCTCCGGCGCGCAAGCGAGGCCTGCTGCTGCTCTCGGACGAGGAGCGCCTGTCCTTCGCCGCGCAGTTGCGCCGGTCCAACGCGGCGGACGGACTCGCCTGCCTGGACACCTGCAACCGCACCGAATGGATCGTGTCGGCTGAGGAGCCCACCTGGGCGGCGGAGATCCTGCGCACCCAAATGCTCACCCGGGAACGCGGCACCACCGGAGCCGGAGCCGGGGCCGGAGCCGAGGACTGCGGAGCCGGGGCCGGAGCCGGGGCCGGAGCCGAGGACTGCGGAGCCGGGGCCGGGGCCGGGGCCGGGGACGGGGCCGGGGACGAGAGCAACGGGCACCTGGTGCCCTACGTCTACGTAGGCGAAGAGGCGGCGCGTCATCTGTTCGAAGTGGCGGCTGGCCTGGAGTCCTTCGTCGTGGGAGAGAAGGAGATCGCCAGCCAGCTACACCGCGCCTTTGAACGTAGCCGCGGCGAGGAGATCGGCTCACCCGTCTTGAACGGCGTGGGCATGGCCATGGGACGGCTCACCCGGGACACCCACCGCATCGACCTCACGGGCGACGGCCCGCGGGGCGTACACGACGTGGCGGTTGCCTTTTTGACCACACGGTTTGAGAACCCGCCCAAGGTGGCGGTAGTGGGGTTGGGGCAGATCGGAGAGAAGGTCGTGCGGTCCCTGCGTCGGGCCGGGCTCAAGCCACGTCTGTGCAACCGGACGGTGCCGGTGACGTGGACTGGGGACGAGACGGTGGAGCCACTGGACCGGCTCGAGGCGCTGCTAGCCGAGGTGGACGTAGCCGTGCTGTGCACCGCCGCGCCCAAACCGGTGGTGGGGAGCGCACTGCTTGAAAAACGCGTCGGGGATCAGCCCATTCTACTGGTGGACCTGGGCATCCCCGCCCAGGTCGATGCCGCCCTGAACACGGACCGGGACCTGGCTGAGGTGGCGGACCTGGAGGTGCTGCAGCAGGAGGCCGAGCGCCGGGTGGTGGCCTCCTGGGCAGACCTCACGCATGTGCGACAGCGGGTGGGCCAAGCCATCGGCGAGCTCGAGAAGTTCTGTCGGGAGCGGCGCTACTCGCGACTACTGCAGTCCACGCAGGAGCGCCACCAACGGTACATCCGCGTAGACATCCCCCGGGTCATCCAAGAGGCGGCTGGGGACCTGTCGGCCCAAACGCGCAACCGCCTGGAGGCCGAAATAAAAGGCCTCGTACGCAGCTACACCAACGCCGTGTTCCGCGACATCCGCGAGATCATCGGCGCGGAGGAAGAATGACCAGCACAGCACAGCCCATCCGGATCTCCACCCGCACCTCGCTGCTCGCCCTGTGGCAAGCCGAGTATGTCGCGGCGAACCTGGATGAACCCACAGTGCAGCACCGGGTCGTAAGCAAGGGCGACCGTCTCCTGAACGTCGCGCTCCAGGGGAGAACGGACCAGGGATTCTTCACGAAGGAGATCGAGAAGGCCCTCCTCGAGGGCGACGCCGACCTCGCCGTGCACAGCCTCAAGGACCTACCCACCACCCTGGCGCCGAGGCTCGCCCTGGTGGCCGTGCCCAAACGGGAAACCGTGGAAGACGTATTGCTCGTGCATCCGGACTGGTTGGATGAGACGCGTCACATTCCCATTCGCGAGGGAGCCATCATCGGCGCCACCTCCCTGCGACGACGGGCCCTGCTGCGCCACTTCAGCCCGGACCTGGAGCCGGCCCTGCTCCGGGGCAACGTGCCCACCCGGCTGGATCGGCTGCGTCAGGGAGAGTTCGCCGGGATCCTCCTTGCCCGGGCGGGCCTACGGCGATTGGAGGCGAAGATCGAAGGCTTCGTGGCCTACGCACTGGACCCGGAGGCCTGGCTGCCAGCCCCGGGGCAGGCCGCCCTGGGAATCGAGAGTCTGACCGGCTCGGCGGCGGGGAAGATCGCGGCGCGAAGCCTCGACCACGCGCCCACCCACCGGGAGGTGGCCCTGGAGCGAAAGCTCATGGCTCGATTCGAGGCCGGATGCCACGCCCCCTTCGCCGCCTGGGCGGTGCTCGCCACGCCCAATGACGGCAATGACGGCAATGACGACAGAGGCGACGACAACGACGAGATCACCATCCGCATCGGCTGCGAAACCGACGAGTCCACCTGGGCCACAGCGAAGGTGGTCACCACTGTCGGGGCGGCCGAGCAAGAGGCCATGGAAGCCCTGGAGTCAGCCAAGAGGGCGCCGGTGGCCCCTGCCCAAGGGAGCCCATGCCGACAGATCTCATCGTTCTGACCCGTCGGGAGAGCGACAACCTCCTCCTGTCGGCGCGGCTCGGGGCCCACGGCCTCCGCTGTCTCTCCTACCCCTGCATCGACACCTGCGTGGTTGTGCCCCATCAGGACACCCTGATGGAACTGACCGGCGGCGGGGCCATCGGGGCGATCGCTTTCCCCAGCCGCGGCGCCGTGGAGGGACTGTACGATCAACCCACGATCCTGGCCCAGCTTCCCCTGGAGTCCGAGCCCTTGCTCGGCGCGGTGGGACCAGCGACCGCCAAGGTCCTCTCCGCACGCCACCGCGCGCCGGACATTGTGGCCGATCCGGCCACGGGCGCCGCGCTCGCCGAGGAGCTGGCCCTTCGCCTGGGTGGTGGCGCCAGGGTGCTGGTACCCGGAGGCGACAAGCAACGCCCGGAGCTGCCCGACGGTCTGAACGCCGCCGGTTTGATCCCGCTGACCCTACAGGTCTACGCCCACCAGGACCCAGCACCAGAGCCTCTTCCACCACCACCTCCAGCGGTCGTATTCTGCGCCAGCCCCTCGGCGGCCCAAACCTTCCTCCACACCAACCCCGACCTGAAGACCTGCGCCTTCGTAGCCATCGGCCCCACCACCGAAGCCTCCCTACGAGACCTGGGCGCCACCCGCATCACCCGCGCAAAATCCACCACCGGCGAAGCCATCACCGAAGCCGTTCTCCACGCTCTGAGCTGAGTCACTTTTTTCTATCTCTCCGTCTTCATCCAACGATGTCATTCCGAAGTGAAACGAGGAATCTCTCCGTCTTCATCCGCTGAGATACCGATCGAAGTTATGGTATCTTCTGGGCCTTCGGGTTCCCGTACCCCCGCACAGGAGATCGCCCCATGAGTCTGAATCACACCCGTAGCAAAGAGCTCTTCGAAAAGGCCGCACGCCTCATGCCCGGCGGCGTAAACAGCCCCGTCCGCGCCTTCGGCGCCGTGGGAGGGCAGCCCATCTTCTTCCAGCGCGGCGAAGGCGCGGAGCTGGTGGACGTGGACGGCAACCGCTACGTCGACTTCTGTCAGTCCTGGGGGCCGCTGATCCTCGGACACTGGGCCGAGTCCATCCGCGAGGACGTCACCACCGCCCTGACCGAAGGGCTCACCTTCGGCGCCAGCAGCCCCCGAGAGGTCGCCTGCGCTGAGCGCGTCCTGGACGGACTGCCCGGCTGTGACCGTGTGCGGTTCGTGAGCTCGGGCACCGAGGCCGTCATGACCGCCCTGCGGTTGGCCCGGGGCGTCACCGGCCGCCCCAAGATCCTCAAATTCGAGGGCTGTTACCACGGCCACTCCGACGGTCTGCTCGTCAAGGCGGGCTCCGGTCTGGCCACCAGCGGCATCGCCACCTCCAAGGGCGTGCCCGACACCATCGCCGGCGAGACCGTGGTGATTCCCTTGGACGACGAGGCCGCCCTGGACTCAGCCTTCGCCGAGTTCGGACCAGAACTGGCCGCGGTGATCATCGAGCCCCTGCCCGCCAACTCCGGGCTCCTGGAGCAGCGGACCGAGTTCCTTCTGAAGCTGCGCGGGTTGTGCCGGGACCACGGCGCCCTGCTCATCGCCGACGAGGTCATCAACGGGTTCCGCCTGCGATACGGCAGCTACTCCGACACGGTGGATCTGCAGCCGGACCTCATCACCCTCGGCAAGATCGTGGGCGGCGGCATGCCCGTGGGAGCCCTGGCCGGACCGGCCAAGATCATGGATCAGCTCGCCCCCCTGGGCCCCGTGTACCAGGCGGGCACCCTGTCGGGCAACCCCGTGGCCATGGCCGCGGGCGCCGCCACCCTCAAGGTCCTGGCCGAAGACAATGTCTACGACCACCTCGAGTCCCTGGGACAGACCTTTGACGCCGCCCTCACCAAAGCGGGTGCCGGCATCGACTGGCTGCACTGGAAACGTCTGGGCTCCATCATCTGGCTGCACTGCGCCGACGGGGAGCTCCCCCGCCGATCCGATCGGGTCAACGCCGAGGCCGTGGAGCGATTCAACAAGATCCACCCGTCCCTGCTGGAGCGCGGCTACTACCTGCCGCCCTCGGGCTGGGAGGTGATGTTCCTCTCGCACGCCCACACCCCCGACCAGGTCACCGGCCTGGCCGAGACCCTTGCCGACCTGCTCAGCTCACTCTAATCCATCACCAGCGGCCAACGTCCACTTCCGCGGAGGGAATCCGCTCGCAAGACAGGAGCATCAACCCCCTGCAACTCAATCCGTACCGTCGAGCACCGCACGGATTCTTGAAGCGAGCAGCTTGACCGAATACGGCTTGCCAATGAAGCAGACGCCCTCGTCGAACATACCGTGACAAGCGATGACATCATGGGGATACCCCGAGGTGAACAATACCCTGAGTCCAGGATGTTGCTCACTGAGCTTCGCGGCCAAGGTGCGGCCGTTCATCTGAGGCATCACCACATCGGACAAAAGGAGATCGATGGAGCCATCGTAGTGCTCCACCAACGTGAGCGCGGCATCGCCCGAATCGGCGGTCAGAACCTGGTATCCGAGGTGCCGCAAGATCTTCCTTGCCAGGTATCGCATGTTGTCGTCATTCTCCACCAACAGCACGGTCTCGGTCCCACCCTTGGGGACCGAGGAGACCTCCGTAGGGGAATGCGGCTCAACTTCCGCGGTTACCCGAGGAAAATACACCCGGAAGACTGAGCCATCATCCACCTCCGACGAGATTTCGACAGCGCCTCCGTATCGTTCCACAATGTCCAAAACCGTTGCCAGCCCCAAGCCGGTGCCTCGACCTGGCTCCTTGGTCGTAAAAAAGGGCTCGAAGGCGCATGCCTGGGTCTCGGCGTCCATACCAATACCAGTGTCGCTAGCCATCAACATCACGTAGGAGCCGGGAATGGCCGCAGTATATCCCGCGCAAAAATCGGCGTCGAGCTCCACATTAGCGGTCTCGATGACAAGATCTCCGCCGTCAGGCATGGCGTCGCGAGCATTGATTGCCAGGTTGAGGACGATCTGCTCTATCTGACTAGGATCGATCCGGACGAGTCCGATCCGCTTCTGGGGTATGGTCTTGAGAACTATATCGTCTCCGATCAGTCTCGCCATCATCGCGTGCAGACCCATAATCAGGTGACTGAGGTTAAGGGTCTTGGGTACAATAACCTGCTTGCGCGAGAACGCGAGCAGTTGCTGCGTCAGGTTGGCAGCTCGTTGGGTGGCATCCAGAATCTGCTCGATCGACTCCAGTTGAGGATCCTCAGCAGAAAGATCCGCCAACAGCAGCTCGGCGTTGCCCGAAATGGCGCACAACATGTTGTTGAAGTCGTGAACTACGCCCCCGACAAGCAGGCCAACTACCTCCATCTTCCGAGCCTGGTGTAGCTGCTCCTCAATACTTTTTTGGTAGGACCTGTTTTCACGCCGCAGTCGCGCGCGCTCCAGTGCACTTTCGATGGCGTGGGAGACGATGGACAGGTCCTCGATAGGTTTGAGGAGGAAGTCCCAGGCACCAAGCCGCAGCGCTTCTACCGAGTCGCTGATACGGCCCGTTCCGGACACCACGAGCAGAGGAGTCTCCGGAGATATCTCTGTGATGTGTCGCAGCACATCCAAGCCACCCAACTCGGGCATCCGGAGATCCGTGAAAACCAGGTCGGGGCGATGGCGATCGAAGACTTCGATACCCACACGGCCATTCTCCGCCCGCAGGATCTGATAATCGCGATCCTCCAAGTAGTCCGCCATGCTCTCGAGCAGACTCTCCTCGTCATCGATGAGAAGAATGGTCGCTGGCGAGTCGGTGGTGATCATGGCTTCGCGAAAAACAGCGCCACCATTCGATGGAGCTCTTCCTCAAGTGGTGCCAAGTCGAGAACAGGCTTCGTGAATACCTGGTCGGATACCTGGGGTAGGGTCTCGACCTCAATCGGCACACGATACTCCGGAGAGCCGGTGCAGATGACACTGGCCAGCGTGGGAAAAAGTTTGCTCGCCACGCAAATAAAATCGTTACCGTTCATATCCGGCAAGCGGATATCCACGACCATGCCGTCAACAGAATCGCGTGAAATGACATTCAACGCATCCTCGGCGGACTCCGCTGACAGTACCCGCCAACCGCAATCCTCGAAGTAGTACGCCAGACTCTCGCGTACGGCCTGCTCGTCGTCGAGGATCAACACTGAGTGTGCCCGATCTCTCACGATTGCCTGCCTTCCAAAGGCAGCCGAATAGTGAACGTCGCTCCCTGAGCGGGTGCGGAGGATACTGACAATTCGCCGCCGTGGATTTCGGTAACAATAAAATACGAAACGCTCAAACCAAGGCCAGTACCACTGGCTGTCGACTTGGTCGTAAAAAAGGGCTCAAAGACACGTTTTCGCGTGGCCTCGTCCATGCCGGGCCCGTTGTCTTCGACATCAATACGGACCACCGCCGCCTCTCGATCGTGGACGATCCGGAGAATGATTCGCGGTTTGTAGCTGCTCAGATTTCTCTGCGCTGCTTCCTCATGCATTGCCTCAGCACCGTTGCGCAAAATATTAAGCAGAACCTGCTGAATCTTATCCACCGCGCAGAGCACTTCAGGAAGATCCAGAGCGTACTCCTTTTCGATCTCGATTTGGCGGAAGTCGAATTTCCTTTTCAGGCTAAAGTCACTGCCAGCCATGTCAACGCATTGGTCGAGCAATTCGATCAAGTTTATTTTCGAGAATTCCGCGTCGCCCTTCCGAGCGAAACTGAGCATGTTCGACACGATTTTCGCGGCACGAGTGCCCGATTCCCGGATCCGGAGCAGCATCTGGGGAATGGAGCGGGACTCCATGAACTTCCGCAGGACCTCCATCGTCGTTCCGGCCTCGTGAGCAGCCTTGATATTGGCAGGCAACTCCATCTCAGTCAGGCGATCACTCAGCACACTCGCGGTCTGAATCATTCCCGCCAAGGGATTGTTGATCTCGTGGGCCATACCAGCGGCTAAACCACCCACGGACATCATCTTTTCACTCTGTATCATCAGCTCTTCGATTCGCACCCTCTCGGTCACATCGTCAATGCGTACAACCGCACCATCGACGCCGTTGACGATGAGAGGATAGACCGTGATGTCTTCATATCGTGTTTGCCCGTCTTCCTTCCGGGCTTGTCTGGATTGAGAATGGATTTCCCGCTTCCGCATGGCATCCTGGATCTGACTCATTTCCTCGGCGAGCCGCGGGAAAGCTCGGGCAAGCGGTTGTCCGACGGCATCGGCGGCTGAGATCCCTGTCTCACGCGTAGCCTCGGTGTTCCATTGGGTTACCGTACCTGTGGGATCAACTCCCACCAACACCGAAGGCATGGAGTTAATTATATTGGAAAGGTAGTTGCGCAGCTCGCGCATTTTCTGCTCAGCTTGTTCTTTCTGGGTGACATCCAGAAGTGTACAAAGAACCGCCGGCCTCCCGTTGTAGGAGATTGTCTTGGAGTACTGATCCACCCATTTTATCTCCTCGGGACCTATCGTCAGGCGGTAGGAGTACTGTTGCACTTGGCCTACTTGTACTCCGCTCTGCTTCTTTTGCATCTGCTCAAAGACAAAAGGCAGGTCCTCCGGATGGACTCTCTCGGCTATTCTTTCAGCCAAATTGCTGGTTAGCAGATCTTCGCGGGGAACAGCCAAAATCTCCGCGAATGCCTCATTCATATAAATAAATGAGGTGTCTTGAATGATAAAGATCCCCATCAGAGACTGTTCGGAGATGATCTTGAGGATGCCCTCGCTTTCGAGTAATTTTTCCTCTGCTTGCTTGCGGTGCGTGATATCGATGATGGTCCCCCGGATCAGGTCGCAGCCATCGATTGTTATGACACGGGCAATATCGCTGACCCATCGGACCTCTCCGTTGACGTGTCGGATACGATACTCGTGTGCAGCCACATAGCCCGGTTGGCACTTCAATTTGTCGATCTCGGACTCGACCGCGACGATGTCATCGGAGTCGATGAGGTCCCGCCAGTGTACAGCGCCACTCAGGAAATCCTGCGCAGGATAGCCCGCAATTTGTTCGACGATTCCCTCGAGTAAGGTCGGCTGAAGGTCCTCAGGATCACGCTGGTAGGTGCATCCCTGAAGATTCTCGGAGAAGAGACCGTGATGTCCGTCGCGTTCTGTCATGGGAGATTATCGGATAGTTATCGTAACTCTTTTCGGAATTCTTTCGCAATTGTCAGTACATATAGAGGACGGCAAGTCTACATCTGTGTCAAGCGGATTTCACAAGCTCAATGATCAGACTTGGGGAATACTGGAGCTCCTCCAGCTGGATATACGATCCGATTTCACCCTCGGGTGCTGTTGCCGCACAGTGACCATCGCTGTTGAGGCGTGACACCCCGGACGGAGTCGGGGTGCGCTGTGGAGGGGGAAGTCGATTGGGACAGGAGAGGTCAGCTAGATTGTGAAGCCGAAGCTGATGTAGCCCCATGGCATGGTGCCGATGGCGGTGTAGTCGTCATTGCTGAAGCCCAACCCGCGACCGATGAGCATCTGAAACCCGATGCGGAAATGGAAGCCCGTGCGGCGGGGGTGAAAGCGATAGCCCACGTTCAGGTTGCCCCAGGCGGTCATGCCCGACCCCGAGGCGGTCATGCCACCGGAGGCAGCATCTCCCGAGACGTAATAGAGCGTCGTGCCGGCGCCGACCTCCAGCCCATGGCTGCCGCGGCTCAGGCCGATGTAGTTGACCGCGATGGGGATGGCGAGCGTGCTGATCTTCACGCTCGTGTCGGTGGTCGCGGCCGACATGGTCCAGTAGCCGAACCCGATGCGCGCGGCGAGGCCAAAGCCGATCACTCGCTCGTAGTTAAGGGTGTACCAGAGGCCGGCGCCCATGCCCTCGACAAAGATGGAGTTCTTGGCTTGGCGGGAGTCTTTCCACCAGGGCTCCTTCGGGCCCATGGGCGGCGGACCCCCAGGACCGGGCGGTGGCGCGCTGCCGGGCAGGGGCGCGGCACCGGGTGCGGGCGCAGCGCCGGGCGGTGGTGCCGTATCAGGAGGCGGCGCGTTCGGATCAGGCTGGGCAGCCATCGGGGGAGCGTCGCCAGGAGGCGGGGGGGGTGGTGGTGCGGCTCCCGGCGCCTGGGCCAGGGCTAGAGGCGCCTGGCACAACAGACCAACAAAAAATAGCGCCCCTATCCCGATCCGAAGCAAGCGTTTTCCGAAAGTAGTCATGGTGCCTCCTGTGACTATGTTGTCCAACACTCTGGGAACCCTCCGCAAAGACGGCTCGCGGAAACAGTATCGGTTCTATCGGTTTTGGTTTCTCAGAACGAATGCAAAGGTCGAGCCAGCCATACGTCCCCAAATACAAGCATAATATCAGAGTGTTAACAATGACCACCTCCCCTAAAACAGACAACAATGGTAACGCAGGTTCACACCTGTGAACACAGGTTCACAATACAGCACTGTCTAGGTGGGCTTGCTGGGATCCGGGGCGTCGGCGGAGTGCTCGGTGCACCATTCGATGATCCGCGGGGCGAGGACCTTCTGGGACTTGGAGGAGACGTACATGCCGATGTGCCCGATGGGGAGCTCCATGGATTCGGTGTCCTCCGAGCCCACCAGGTCGGCCAGGGGCCGGCTACACTCGGGCGGCACCAGATGGTCCTTGGTGCCGAATATGTTGAGCAGCGGACAGGTGACGTCAGCGAGGCTCACCCGCTCCCCGCCGATCTCCAGTTCGCCCCGAACGAGCTTGTTTCCCTGGTACAGATCCTTGATGAACTTCCGGATGGTCTCACCGGCCTGGCCGGGGGAATCGAAGATCCACTTCTCCATGCGCACAAAATTCGAGAGGGCCTCCCGGTTGTGCATGATGTCCATCATGGACACGTACTTGTCGATGATGAGCTGGAACGGCTTGAGCATAAGGAAGCCGTAGTTCATGAACGAGCCCGGGATGACTCCGTAGGTGTCCACCAAACTGTCCACGTCCAAGTCCTGGGCCCAGATATTGAGCAGCCCATCGTGGCTCCGGAAATCGATGGGCGACACCATGCACACCAGGTTCTTGATCTTGTCGGGGTTCATGGCCGTGTAGATGGTGGAGAAAGTGCCGCCCTGGCATACGCCCAGCAGGTTGATCTGGTCGTGACCGGTCTCGGCGCGCACGTGGTCCACACAGTTACCCAGGTACCCCTGGATGTAGTCCTCCATGGTGAGGAACTGGTCCATCTTGGTGGGGTAACCCCAGTCGATGATGTAGATGTCCAGCCCACCCCGCAGCAGGTTGCCGATGAGGCTGCGATCGGACTGCAGGTCCATCATGTAGTAGCGGTTGACCAGGGCGTAGCAGATGAGCACCGGCACCTTGCACGTCTGCTCGGCAAGGGGCTCATAGTGGAACAGCCGGATCTTGTCCTCGCGGAAGACCTCCGTCTTGGCGCTGGTGTCCACCTCGACATCCCGCATGGACAGCAGATGCTCCATGCCGAGGAGGTACTTGCGGTTCAGGTCCACCCAATCCTCGGAGAAGTTCTGGAGCGCCTCGTCGATGGTCTTGGTCGAGTTCTTGTGCATCGGTTATCCCTTGGCCACCAACCGCTCGAGCTCGTTGATGCGACGCTGCTGCTGCTTCACCGTCTTGCGCAACTCGTAAAAGGCCTGGTACAGCTCCTTCATCTCGCTGTCGGTGGGCACGGGCAAGATCTCGATGACATCCTCGAGAGCACTGTCCAGCCGCCGCTTGAAACGCGCCCCGGCCTCCACCATGCGCGACTGAAGCGCGCTGTACTGTTGACTGCGAAACACCTCCGCGTAGTTCTCCTCGAAGGTCGACAGGTAGAGTCGGTAGATCGTACGGTGGGAAGGGATCGTCCCCTCCGTCGACAGATCCGATACCTTGTTGATCCAGCGCTGACCCGCCCGGCGCCCCACCTTCTCGAGCAGCGTGGTGAACTCATGTATGGCGGCCAGGTAGTCCACGTAGGCGTCCAACGAGCGCATGAGCCGCTCTTGCGGCTCCCGGCTGTAGCCAAGAGCGGGCGCCTGTAGGAGCTTGCCGTAGGTCTTGTTGTAGGTCGCCTTCCAGGTCCTGGTGAACTCCCGGAACGCCTCGTGGTCCCCCCGCAGCCCCTGCCGCCAGGCGACCCCGAGATCGCGCGCCACATCCCCCCACGGGACTGCGAGCCGCCCGGTCACGGTCTGCCCCAGGGCCCCCAGGTTCAAGATCCCCCCCAGCCAGGTGGAGGCGGCCGAGCCAAAGGGCTGTGCGGCGGCCGACTCGGCGAACCGCGCAAGCTGCTGCTGCCAAACGTTCTGCATCTCCTGCATGGAATCGGGAGTGAACGCGTCTTTGAAGCCCTGGTCCCCCTTGCCCGCCGCATCGAGGACGGACTTGAGCCAGGTCTGCCCCATCTGCAAAAACAGCTCCGAGCCCGGACCCATACGCCCGAGGGTCTCAGCGCCCACGCCCGGCACGGCCGCCCCAAAGGGCTGCCCCTCGCCCATCTTCCCCATGGCCTGGGTCCACTGGTCTGTCCACTGTTTCCAGCCGTCCACACCACTGCCCAGATCCGGCGCGCCCGCGGATGGACCGGCTGCCGTCTGCCCTACGGCCTGCTGCCAGTTGTCCGCCGAGGCCTGCCAGAACTGCATCCACTGCCCGAAGGGATCGGCCCCTTTGCCCTGGTCCTCACTCACGGATCACGCTCCTTGCTCCCTGGGCCAGTCGCGCGGCAACCGGCGTCCGGGTCCCACTCTCCCCACAATCCCCCCACCAACGAATCAAGATCGTACGCCCTTACTTTTTGCCGGTCTGCTTGCCGATGGAGTTCAGATGGCTCTCGGCGCGGCTGAAGTTGTCATCGACGATCTTGCGGAACTCATCCTGGCCCTTCTTCACCGAGGAGATCCACTCGTCCATGACGCCACCGGAGAGGTTGTAGCTCTCCGAGTTCTTGTCTTGGAGGGCCTGGACCATGCGCTCGGCCTGGGCCTGCATGGTGTTCATGGCGTTCATGCCCGTGGTAAACATCTCGTGCATTGCGGCCAGCATTACTTTGTTCATCTCAGTCAGGTTCTTCGGTTCCATGGTCTCCATCTCCCACTACTTCGTTCCACGCTCGTCGGCGCAGGCTGTTGTCCAGGTGGCACCTTGGGTTTGGTGGCACCTATGTTCCCCAAAAATACGAAACAGCCTTGTTTAAACCGCTCAATTATTAAGCAGTCAATCGAATTCAGCCTATCGCACCGCGTCATTTGTCAAATATTTATCAACATTTGTGAAATATTCTGGCATCGCCCTAAAAGACAGAGTTATTCACAATTACCGAATGCGATCTTCTGAATACAGAATGTTGAAAGTCATCTCCGCCATGGAATCCCGCCCGTCGCGGTAGGCGTCCAACTTGGCGACGATGCTGTCGGACATTCGGCGCTCGGCGTAGCGGAAGGTGTTGGACTCGTCGGCGGCCTGTCGCTGGGCCTTGACCTGCCCCGCCGCGAGCTCGAACATCTTCATGAAGGGGTTGACGCGATCGGAGTACATGTACCGACTCACCCGCATGGGGCTCATCCATCGCAGGGCCTCGGTGTTGACTCCCGACATGGCCAGCTTCATCAAGGGCCGACCGAACTGCAGGTACAGCTCTTCGTTGGCCTTGGACACCTCAGCCATACGCGTGAAGGCCCCTTGCTCCACGGGGAAACGCACGTCCTTGATGCGACGCTCAACGAACTTGACCACGAACTGATCCTTGAGAGGATCCTTCTCTCCGGTCTCAGCCTCGATGACCATCTGATAGAGGCCGGGCGAAAGCACACGAATACGCTCGATGTGCTCAATGATGGCCCGGTGCTCACGCTTGGCGATCTTGGCCGACACGAAAATGCCCAGGTGCCCGATGTGCGGGTTGATCATATAGATGATGCGCTGCCCCGCGGCCTTGAGCTCGTCCGTCGTGGGGTACAGCTCGGAGATCCAATGCAGGGCCTGCTGGGGCGGCGTGATGTTGTCCCCGCTGGAGGCAAAGATCACCAGTGGGTCGTCCATGTTCTTCATGTCGATGGAGTGATTCGGCCCCAGGCTAAGCTTGCCCTTCTCCAGCTTGTCGCCCACGAACAGGTTGTTCACGATCCACAGGATCTCGTCCTCGTTCATCAGGAAGAAGCCCGTCCACCACCGCTCGAACTCCAGATAGCGCGGCGGCTCGGTGTCGATGTGGGAGAAGAGCCGGTACTCCTTGGACCACATGGTGTTGGCCGGATTGAGCTTCTCGAAGTTGTCTACCAGGTGGGCTCCGTCAAAGATACCGCCGCCCAGATCGCACAAGAACCGCGTGGCCCAGGCGCCGCCCGTGAGACCCCCTGCCAGCCGCATGGGGTTGATGCCCGCGCCGCCGGCCCAGTAAGACATGGGCGCGCCGTTGATCACGATGGGGCCGGTGACGTCCGGGCGATCAGCGCCCAGCATGGCCACGGCCCAACCGGCCTGGCAGTTGCCGTAGACCAGGGGCACGTCGCGGTCCGGATGTAGACGGTTCACCTCCTCGATGAACTGCACCTCGGCCAGCTCCACGTCCTTGATGGTCTGCCCAGGTACAGGGTCGGGGCTGAAGGACACAAAGTAGACAGGGTGGCCCTCGGTGAGGCCCATGCCCACCTCGGAGTCCAACTTGAAGCCGCCGATGCCCGGGCCGTGGCCCGCCCGGGGATCGATGATCACCATGGGCCGACGGCCGGGGGCCGGGGACGTACCCTCGGGATGGTGGATCTTGAGGAGCTGGTAGTTACAGGGGCGCTTGAAATCCCGGGCGTCCAGCACCAGCTCGTGTTCGTATGCGAGCTGGGGCGGCATGCCCGCCTCGTAGTGATCCAACATGTTGTTGCCGCGCTGGCGCATGGTGTCCATGTACAGGATCATGCGCTGGCCGAAGTCGATCAGGTACTCGCGCGCGTCTTCAGTAAACCGTTGGACATCCGCCCCCGCGAAGTCCTTCATGACGTTCGCCCAGTTGGAGATCGCGTCCTGGCCCGCCTGACCCGCCTGGCCCGCCTGGCCCGCCTGGCCCGCCTGGCCAGACATCATGGAGAGCCACGGCTTCATCCACTGTTGAGGATCCGCCCCAGACCCGCCGGGGTTCATATTCGCCATCATGCCCGCCATCATGCTCGCCATCTGGTCCGCCATCGGGTTCGGCATCTGTTTCGGCATCATGCTCGAAAGGCTGCCAGACGACAGGAGCTTCATCCAAGCCTGCGGATCCATCAGGGGCGAAGCGCCCGGCATGGAGGGGAGCCCCGAAAAGGAAGGCATCTGGGGCATCGAGAACATCGAGGGCATCGAGGACATCGAGGGCATCGAGGGCATCGAGGGCATCGAGGGCATGTGGCCCTGCGCCATGGTCTTCCACAGCGCCATCATCTTGAGGGGATCGAACATAGCGCCCACGGCCGCCGCGGGGGACGTACCGGCCTCGCCGGCGCTGTCGCTGTCGCTGTGGCTCTCCCCGGAACCGTCGCCTCCAGTTGTCGCCGGGTTGAACATCTTCATCCAACGCTGGGGATCAAACATGGACGCAGCCGCCGAAGACGACGCAGCACTATCACCACTGCCATCACCGTCACCATTCCCATCGACGCCCCAGGGCTTGAGCCACCGCTGGGGATCCCACAAACTCGCCATGGCATCGGCGAGGGTCTTACCGATCTCCGTGGTCGCGGCCCCGGTTGCACCGACGGCTCCAACACCAGGTGCGCCCGTGCCGACCGCGGCCCGCCGCTTTGGGGCGGCCCGCTTCTTCGAAGCGGCCCGCTTCTTCGGAGCGGCCTGCTTCTTCGGAGCGGCCTGCTTCTTCGGGACGGTCCGCTTCTTCGGGACGGCCCGTTTTTTCGTGGTGGTTTTCTTCTTCTGCGTCGGTCGCTTTGTAGGCATTTTTCCTCCTCCAGGGATCGGCAATTGAACACGAAACCCGGCGGGGATCAACCCGGAAACACCCTCTCTAAGTCTTCTAACCCCCTAGAACCTTCGGATTTATCCATACACGATGAAGATATCCAGCAGGATTGCACCTAGGGCATGGATCAGGACCATGGGCCAGACCGACCTACAGATCAACACGAGCAGCCCAGAGAGAACCCCGGACACGAGGGTGAAGTACACCTCGGACATGGGCTTCCCTGAGACGATGTGCATCATGGCAAAGGGCACCATCTGCACGACCACCGCGAGCATCCCCATTCGCTTCTCCAGGGCGAAAAGCAGATAGCCCCTGAAGAGAAACTCCCACGAAACCATGTAAAAGAGCCGACTCAACTCCCAGGCCTAGAAGAGGTGGCCACCACTCCGGGCCAGCCGAGTGAATCGGCCCACACTATCACACGTCCATTTCGGGCAATCAGGGAAGAACCGCCGGTCGGGCGCCGGTATCATGTGCCGGTTTTGACCCCCATAGAAGGTGCGGCTACGATAGGTTCCCATGTTGAGCAGGCTGAGCAGACAAAGCGATCCGCGAATCTCCCTGGCGTGCTGTCTCGCCGGCGCGACGATCCTGTTGTGGGGAGATCTGCGGCCGGCCCAGGCCAGACGCCGGGCGCCGCGACACAGACCCCATGCGCGGGTGGGAATGCTCCTGTCCTCCCTGCCACCCACCTGGACCCGATCCACCAGGGGGCGGGAGGTGGTGCTGGACGCCGAACCCGATCACGTACCGCCTCCCATCCACATCCGATCGTACCGGGCAACCCTCACCAAACGGGCCTGCTACCGGGCCCTTCGTGCGCGGCAAATCAAATTTACCCCCGGGCCCGACAAGGGCGGGCTCATCGCCTTCCCAGTCATTGTGCGGGGCAAGATCGGCGGCGTGCACTACCAGAACAAATACAGCCGCCTACCCATGCTGGCCGACTGCCAGTTGGTGCTGACCCTGTACCGGGCCGCGGCGGTGTTCCGCAAGCACGGCATCGTACGCGTGCTGTGGAGCAACACCTGGCGCAAGCCCTTTTGGAACTTCAAGCGCAAGCGCTCCATGCCGGCCCGAGGCCGGCGCGTGGGCAACCACCCCCGGGGGCTGGCCATGGACGCCAGCGTGCTCGTGGATCGCAAGGGCGTCAAGTACGTGGTGCAGCCCCACTGGGAGAAGCTCTACGG
>JAOZUO010000240.1 GCA_029938605.1 Deltaproteobacteria bacterium
TCAAACTGTGAAGGCCTCCCCGGCAAAGCCGGGGGGACTCCTATATTGAGCTAGGTTGCGAACAGCTCGAGCTGGGCCGGCGGTCCGAAGCGATGCACCTCACGGTCGCGCGACCGAAGCGCGGCGGCCAGTTCCGGCGGCGTACCCGGCAGCAAGTAGATTCGACGTGGCGAAGCCCGCGAGACGTAGTCCAGGATGCGCGGATGGTCGGCGTGCTCACTCAGTGGAAACGCCGCGTGGCAGCCGAAATCGTCGGCGGCGTGGGGACGCAGCGCCCGCGCCGAAACCAGCGCGCACCGATGGGGCCCAGCCGCGTCGAGGGAGGCTGCCTCCCGCAGATCCAGTGGCCACAGCAGCACCCCGTCGGGGGGGAGTTTCCCCTCGAAACGTCGAGCCGGGCCCACCGGCATGCCCAGCTCCCGCAGGGGCCCGAGGTAGCGGTGCTGGCTCCGGTGAAGCTGCACCCCGAACCCCTCCCGGTGGAGCAGGGCCGACAGGGGCTGCGCCAGCCCCAAACGGGCGCACAGCAGCACCGGGGCTACTGAGTCGCCGTGGGCTTTGCGGCAGAAAGTCACGATCCGCTTGAGCACCGTCTGCGGCTTCGGTAGCTTGCGCCCCGGAGCCCCATAGGGGGCGTCCAACACCAGAGTGTCACAGGGTTCAGCCACAGCCCCAGCCAGGCCGTAGAATTCGCCATAGGCCCCAAGCTGGCCGGCGTAGATGAGCGTGCGACGCTGGTGCCGCACCATCAGGGCGGCCGCGCCGGGCACGTGGCCCGTGGGCAACATCCGCAACTCCAACGCGCCCAGGGAAAACTCCCGTCCGTAGGGCGTGGCCAGGGCGTATCGGGCCCGCGAACCCAGGAGCCTGGCGGTGATCACCGAAGTGACGAGGCGCTCGGCTTCCGCGGGCACATGCACGTGGGCGTGACTCACGAAGGTCAGCCCATCCTCGGTGAATCCGTCAAACTGCAGCAGCTCGCCGGCCAGGCGCACCGCGCCCCGGAACCCCGACGACACGGCGGGCGCGGCGCGGGCATCGGTGCGGACTCCAGATGGCTTTTTCTTGCTCACGGTCAGTTCACTATCGTCCCAGGGGAGGCCCCCTCTTCGCCGGTACCGAAGGACCACAGTCTCTACTGCAGTCCCACCTCCAAGGTAATGGCCCCCGCTCCCCCGGGACCGTAGGGCTCCACCAACAGGAAGTAACTGCCCGGCACCATGTCTGGAATGACCGTGGCGATGGGAAGCCCCGGTGAGCCTCCATCCGTACACGCGTGCTCGGCGGCGTCGCAGCTACTGCCCGACCCGGCCTGACACATGAGGGCCACGGCGTGGTCGGAGAAGCCAAGCTGCATGCCGTTGATAACGAGATCCCCCGCCGAGGACAGCTCCAAGGCCACCACCACATCACCGCCTCCGCCTCCCCGGGCACAACTCGCACTGAACAGATCCGCCGCGCCACTGGTGTCCACGGTAATCAGGGCCGGCGCGCCGGGCTGGATCACGCCCAGATCGCGGTCAGCCACGCACCCCCCCTGGCCGCAAGCCGGACTTCCCACGCAGTCGAAGTCCGCGCAGTCCACCCGGTCATCTCCGTCATTGTCCAGGTCGTCGTGGCAAACCACCTCGGGCAAGCAGATGGGATCCGTGGTGCAGTCCGCGTCGTCGCAGTCCACGTCCCCGTCTCCGTCATCGTCCACGCCGTCATCGCACAGCTCCACCAGTGGGTCGTACACCGCCAGCTCCACCGTGCCGATCCCGGTCCGATCGCCGGTGACAGCGTCCACCATAATAAAGTACCGTGCCGCGGGGAGCCCCAGGTACGTGGTGTGCGCCGACCGGCCGCTGCCGCCGGGATCCAGGCAGCTCAGCTCCGCCGAGTCGCACCAACTCCCCGGGCCGGCCTCCGCCATCAGGGCCACCACATGATCCCCCGCCTGGTCCAGCCCCAGCCCCACGTTCGCCAACGTGGACAGCTCGAAGGACAGCACCACCTCCGGCCCCTGGGAACCGCCACAGCTCGCTGCGTTGTCGTCAGTGGCCAGATCCGTATCGAACTCACCCACCACCACATCCCCGCGGTGGAGCACCCCCAGGTTCACGTTCACCACGCAGTCCGATCCCACGCAGCTCGCGGTGCCGCTACAAACGACGTCCGCGCAGTCCACCTTTCCATTGCCGTTGTCGTCCACGCCGTTGCCACAGATCTCCGGCGGCAAACAGGGCGGCTGCGCGGCACAGTCCGCGTCGTCGCAGTCCACGTCCCCGTCCCCGTCATCATCCACACCGTTGTCGCAGATCTCAAAAATGCACTGGACCTCCCCAACGCAGTCCGCGTCATCACAGTCCACATCCCCGTCCCCGTCGTCGTCCACGCCGTTGTCGCATAGCTCCTGCGCCCCGGCCGCCAACATCAGAGTGAGTTGAACCTGCCCCGTCCCCCCTGGTTCTGTCGGCGCCACCACCACCCGGTAGACCCCGGGGGCCAGCCCCGTCAGCTCCGCCTGAATCAGCTCCTCGTCCAGAGCCACGCAGTGCAGCTCATCCACCTCGCAGGTAACTCCGGGCTCCTCCTCGCGAAGTACCCCCAGCACCAGGTCCCCACTGAGGGTTGCAGCCTGCATAAGCAAATGAAACCCCACCTCTACCTCGAACCGCAGGTGATAGTTTCCAGCCCCATCCCCGACCCCGCACCCAACGCCCAACACCGACTGAGAGTCGGTCGTGTCCACCCCCAGCGCCCGGGTATCATCCGGCGTCAACACTCCAAAATCTATCTCCGGATCGCACCCGCCGCAGGCCGGATGCCCGATGCAGTCCCCGTCGTCGCAGTCCACCTTCGTGTCGTCGTCGTCGTCCAGTCCGTTGTCACAAATCTCGTCGGCCAGGCAGGCCGCGAACGCATCACAGTCCGGATCCTCACAGTCCACCAGCTCGTCCCCATCATCGTCGAATCCGTTGGAGCAGACCTCCACATTGTCACAGACCGGATTCGCAAAGCAGTCCGGGTCCGCGCAGTCCGCCGACCCATCCCCATCATCATCAATGCCGTTGTCGCAGTGCTCCCGGCTCTCCATCAGACAGTTCTCGTCGCACCCGTCCCCCGGCTCCACGTTCCCGTCATCACAAAGCTCCCGCCCCTCCACCACCCCATTCCCACACTCCGGCAGCGTGATGTTCGTCCCCCCGCACCCCAAGCTCCCACCGGACGCCCCCATCCCCAAAAGAGTCAGGAACGCCATCGACAACCCAAAACCGTTCCGAATAGAGTAGATGCACAATGTCATGGTCCCTGGCTCCGCCTGGGCGACGGCCACCTCCGAGAGTATGCCAGCAACGCCGGACTTCGTCCACGCAGCTCCTTTGAAGAGTGGAGATCTTCAACCCTTGAACCCGGCAGGTGGTTCCCGTAGAATCTGCTGCTATGTCAACCAGAAACACAGTCATTACGTCGATCCTCACGGCGCTGATCACATCCATCTGCACATTCTTCGCGCTGTACTTTGTGGTCTTCCATAAAAAGAAGCCCAAGGAGGTCATCGTTCCCCAGGTGGTGGGGCTCATGCCTTCCCAGGCCATGGAGGTGCTCGACGGGCGTAAGCTGCGGCTTCAGATCATAGAGCGACGGGCCGACCCCAAGGTGCCCCGGGGCCAGATCTGCTCCCAGCATCCGTTGCCAGACTCCAAGGTGCTCCAGCACAGCGCGGTGAACGTGGTGCTTTCCTCGGGACCACCGCGCGTCTCTGTGCCCACCTGCGCGGGCATGAAGCTGCAGGACTACACGATCCTGCTTACCAAGCAGAAGCTCACGCTGGGAAAGCTGAGCTATGCCTCGAGACCGGGGATCCAACCCGGGCATATCATCTCCTGCGATCCGAAGGCGGGGACCGTGGTCAAGCCGGGCGCGACGATCACGGCCACCGTGGCCAAGCAAGCGGCGCTCGAGAAGGAGGTCCCCAAGCTCAAGAGAATGAGCTGTCGCAAGGCAAAAAAGGAGATCGTCAAAGCCGGGTTCACCGTGGGTAAGGTGAAGTGGCGCGTCCGGGATGCGCCGCCCTACACAGTGCTCTCCCAGTCGCCTGAGGCAGGAACCAAGGCCAAACCCGGCTCGCCCATCGAATTGACCTGCAACCGGGACGATTGAGAGCATCCCTACAAAATACGTCTCGCGGTTGCATCGCGTGCAGCACACCATCTTCTCGCGCCCTCAATCGGCCCGTAGCACCGCTACGCGCATCTTTCGGTCACGCGAATCTGGCGCACTTCACACGCGCACCCTGGCGGACTCTATTTGTGGGGAAGCTCTTGAGAAACTAGTCTAATTGGGGTCAGGTTCGACATGGACCACCGCCTCTTTGCCCCACTGAAGCATCCACTGGATCCGCGTGACCACGGCACCAAGGCCGCGCGCCTGGCGCGAATCGCGGACCTGGGGGCCCAGGTACCGGCAGGCCTGGTGGTGTCGGCGCAGGTCCACGCCGCTGCGCTGAGAGAGGCATCCAGGGACGAGGCGCCCCGGGTCACCCCAGAGGTGACCGAGGCGTTGCGCGACGCCCTGAACGAAATGGGGCAGGCGCCCTGGGTGGTGCGAACATCGGCCCAGGTGGAGGATCGGCCCGGAGCCTCGGCGGCCGGTCTGTTCCGCAGCGAGCTTGGGCTCCGAGACGTCAAGGGGGTGGTGGCGGCCCTGGAACGGTGCTGGTGGGCCGCCCATGCCGAGCGGGTACGGGTGTATCTCGAGGCGACGAACCCCGAAGCGACGAACCCCGAAGCGACAAACCCAGGAGAGACGGCGGGAGAGAGTCCGATGCCGCTGCCGGTCGTGGCGATCCTGATCCAGCGCCAGGTTCGGGCCCGCTGGGCGGGGGTGCTGTTCACGCGGGATCCCAGGCAGGGAGCGGACTCGGACCACCTGCTGTGCGAGCTGGTCCGGGGAAGCACCACCGCCGTGACCGCGGGGCTGATGGATCCGGACGTGTTTCGGTTGGACCGCAGCGGTCGCTCGCGACCACCGCTACCGGTGAACGTGGGTGCCACTGCCGGGGACCTGGTGGACCTAGCAGGGCTGGCCGAGCAGGCTGCCTCTGGCCCGGCGGACGTGGAGCTCGCTCTCACCGAAAGGGGCACCGTGGTGCTCCAGGTTCGCCCCATCACGGCCTACGGGCTCACCGGAGCCCACGGCCGGGCCCCTGATCCGAGCGACGGCGATCTATCCTGGCGCTGGGACGCTGAGCACAACCCCGCCCCCCTGTCGCCCTTGCACGCATCCCTGGTGGCTCGTCTGGACCGGATCCCCTCCCTCCCCTTCCGGATGCGTTGCGTGGACGGCTACCTGTCCTTCGCGGCCCGGCCCGGGGCGCCCCCCCCCATCGAGGAGAGCCCAGACCAGGTTCGAAGGGCCTGGCCGGAACGTCGGCGCCAACTCGAGGGGCTGCTCCAGGAGCTGGAGGAGCCGTCGAAACCCGGAACAGACTTCCGAGGCGTGGAACTAGAGTCGTTGCTGCTCGCCTTCGACAGATTCTACGAGCGGTACGCGGCCCTGGCGGGGGCGCCCTTTTCCGGGTCCCACCGCCGTCTCGCCACTCGGATGGACGGCGACCTGGCCCGGGGCGTCCTGGCGCGCGACCAACTCCATGGCGCCCTCGCCGGCGTAGCCACTCCGTTGACCAAGGCGTTGACCGCCCTGGCACGACAGGCGGCTCCCCACCCAGCCCTGGTGAAGGAGCTCGCCGAAGGCCTGGATGTGTCCCACGCGCCCGGTGGAGCCGCCCTTGAGTCCGGGCTGACCGCGGTGATCTCTCGGCTGGGTGCCCTACCTCCGGTGTGGGATGTGGCCGTACCTACCTTGGCCGAGTCCCCGGCGGCCCTGCGACGCACGGTGGCTGCCCTGGTCCGGACGGGGCGCCCCGACACCGCGCTGCCGGGTGACCAGCCTTCCGAGCTGGTGGATCCACACCTTCTCAACCTCGCCGCCGACGAGGAGGACGATCTGCTGTTCGCCCGCGGGCTGGCCGCACTGCGAAGAGCCTGTCTCCGGGTCGGCGCCCACCTCGTTGCGGCGGACCGGCTGGATCACCCGGAGGACGTATTTCGCCTGGAGCTGGAACCCCTGATTCGGGCCCTCGACTCCGGGCCGGAGCCTGGGCCGGAGCTACGACCCTTCTTGGCGACCGATCCCCAGGATCCGCGATTCGAGCCACAGTACAGGGACCGCCCAAGCGAACCTCAGCAACAGGTACTGCGGGGGTTCGGCTCGGGAGCGGGCACCGTGCAGGCCCAGGCTCTCGTAGTCCGGCGGCTGGTCGGCAGGTTCGAGGATCTGGCCGGCGCAGCCTCCGGACGCATCGTCGTCTGTCCGAGCCTACTCCCCTCGGCGGTGGTTCTGCTCGCCGGCGCCGCGGGAATCGTTACCGATCACGGGGGACTACTCAGCCACGGCGCGATCCTCGCCAGGGAGCTGGGCATACCCGCGATCCTGGGCACACGGGTTGCCACCACCCACATCGTCACCGACGATCTGCTGTGGCTGGACACGGACCAGGGGCTCGTAATCCGAAGGTAGCCTTAGATGGTCGGAAGCGGCTTGGGAGGCTCTGCAGAGATGGCGGGGCCGGGGGAAACGGCGAGGGGCTCCTGGAGCACCCGGTTCACACGCTCCCGCAGGTCCTTGCCGACCTTGAAGAAAGGCAGCTTCTTGGGCTGCACCTCCACCATGGCTCCCGTGCGGGGATTCCTCCCCTCGTACGCCTTATAGGAACGGACCGTGAAGCTGCCAAAGCCACGGATTTCCATACCGTCTCCGGACTTCAAGGAATCCACCATGGTGTCAAACACGCTGTTTACCACCAGCTCGGCTTTTCCCTTGGGCAACTTCAGCTTGTCGGCGACCGCTTCGATCAACTCTGATTTCGTCATCCGGACTCGCTCCCCGAGTAGGGCCAGATATGGCCTGAGACGGAATGGTATCTTAGACTAACCCCCCGATCAAACGAAAAAATTCACGGCTCGCCCACGCTCGGCCAGGCGGTCAAGGAGCCTTGACGGACGCCCGATTTTCTGGTCTGTTCTGCTGCCCCAAAGCACACGTGCCTTGGAGGATCACCATGGAGGACCCCATGAGCTCAACTCGGGTAGCCCGCGTATCAGAAGTCATCTGCGCATCCACCACAGGGTTCGAGGACGCCATCAAGCTCGGCTTCGAACGGGCAAAAAAGACCCTTCGAGGCATCACCGGCCTGAAGGTGCTCGATCAATCCATCTGTGTGGAAGACGAACAGATCGTCGAGTACCGGGTGCGCGTCGAGGTCATCTTCGTCCTCGAGGATTGAAAGACTTAGGGCCCGCTCGGATATTAGTTGTCCAGTTCAGGGCGTTGAGGCGCCCGGCTCGCGAGGCACGACGAGGCGCATACTTATTGATATGCAACGAGAAGTAACGAAGCGAGCCGGGATGCATCGGCGGCCTGAGTGATCAAGTAATATTCGATCGGGTCCTTACTCGAACCGGTAGTTGGGGGCTTCCTTGGTGACCACCACGTCGTGAACGTGGCTCTCCCGCAATGCCTGGGTGGAGATGCGCACCATCTCCGCCTTCTCGTGTAGCGCCCCGATGGTGGGACAGCCGGCGTAGCCCATGCCGGACTTGATTCCCCCCACGAGCTGGTACACGGCCTTCGAGAGGCTCCCTTTGTAGGGCACCCGCCCCTCGATTCCCTCGGGCACCAGCTTGGACTCCTCCTGCCCGCCCTGGAAGTACCGGTCCGCGCTGCCGGCGCGCATGGCCCCGATGGAGCCCATACCCCGGTACACCTTGTAGCTGCGCCCCTGGTACAACACGATCTCACCGGGCGCCTCGTCCGTACCGGCGAAGAGGCTGCCGATCATCACAGCGTGCGCGCCCCCTGCCAGCCCCTTGACGATGTCCCCCGAGTACTTAATGCCACCGTCGGCGATGAGCGGGATACCCGTCTGGCGGGACACCTTGGCGCAGTCAAGCACGGCGGTCATCTGGGGCACGCCCACGCCCGAAACGATACGGGTGGTGCAGATGGATCCGGGACCAATGCCCACCTTCACTGCGTCCGCGCCGGCTTCCACCAAGGCCTTGAAGCCGTTGCCGGTGCCTACGTTCCCCGCGATAATCTGCGCCTCGGGGTACGCCTTTCGCAGCCCGGCCACCGCCTCCAGAACGCCCTTGGAGTGACCGTGGGCAGTGTCCAGACACAGCACGTCCACGCCGACCGCCTGGAGCCGCTCGGCCCGCTCCTCCAGGTCCGGCCCAGTCCCCAGGGCCGCGCCCACCCGGAGTCGCCCGAGCTGGTCCTTGACGGCCAGGGGATTCCGCTCCGCCGCCTGGATGTCGCGGATGGTGATCAGCCCCTTGAGCCGCCCTTCGTCGTCCACCACCAACAGCTTCTCGATACGATTCTTGTGCAGCAGCTCCTTGCACTGCTCGGGATCCTCGCCCTCCAAGACCGTGATCAGCTCCCGGGTCATGACATCTTCGACGCGTTGGGCCAGGTTCCTCTCGAAGCGGATGTCGCGGTTGGTGAGGATGCCGACGACCCTGTCCCCGTCCACCACCGGCAAGCCGGAGAAGTTATTTCGGCTCATGATCTCCACGGCGTCGCCGAGGGTCTGTGACGGATTCACCGTCACCGGATCCACCACGATGCCGCTCTCAGACTTTTTGACCTTGAGCACCTCGGTGGCCTGAGCCTCGGGGCTGAGGTTCCGGTGGATCACCCCCAAACCGCCCTCCCGGGCCAGGCAGATGGCCGTGGCCGCCTCGCTCACCGTGTCCATGGCCGCGGAAATCAACGGGATATTCAAGGTGATCTCGTTGGTCAGACGGGTGGAGACGTCACACTCGTTGGGCAGGACCTCGCTGTAGGCCGGCAGTACCAGCACATCATCAAAGCTCAAGGCCTGCACGAGATCGGTGGGTCGGTCCATGGGATTGCCTCTCCTGTCGGGCCTACGCCCAGGCCGCACGGTTGCGGCGCATAGTAAAGGAGGCTCCCACGCCTGTAAAGGTGCCGCCCAGATCCCATTTGATCACAGACGTTCCCCGCTGGCGCCGGAGGCGCCGCGTCCGTGGGCAGCGGGGCGCGGGGCGCGGGCCAGGGGCCACAGGCTTGTGGTCGGAGGCCGGGGCATCGGACTCGGGAAGACGGATGACGGATGACGGATGACGGATGACACGGACATGGGCCCAAGCTTCATGCCGGCATGAGGAGTACGGACTGCCAGCTCGGAGCGCTAGAAGTGGTCCCAGTCGCCTTCGTGGATGATGGCGCGAAGGGTGGCCTTTGGCTCGAGATTGTCGAGCTTCTAGGCGCCGGCGACGGGTAAGCGCTTCTTGCTCCGGTCTCGGACCTGGGCTTCGGCTCTAGCGCTGACGAAGGGGAGTCCCTCGGCCTTACGCTGTGCTGAATGCATGCGGTGCCAGTTGTGTTTCACGTAGTGAGAAAGGGCCACCGACCGGGCACTTGTTGTCCAGGTCTGTGGGCATTTCCTTGAGCCGATGCTTGTGCGCCTTTGCCAACAGCCTGTCCCTGGTGTCCGGCTCGCGGTCCCAGATCGCATCCTTCATTTGTTGGGCCCAGGTCGCGGCGTTGCGGACCAAACGGCCTGGCTAGTATATCAGCCTCTTGGTTTGGTCCCTATATAGGACCATACTACGTCTCTACTGCAGTAGACTCCTGATTTGGTCCCTATAACGGACCAAACGGTATGGCTACTATATCAGCCTCTGGATTTGGTCCCTGTCGTGGACGATGTCCCAAAC
>JAOZUO010000097.1 GCA_029938605.1 Deltaproteobacteria bacterium
GTTGGTGGAGCGGCTCGCCGAGCGCATTGCCGACCTGTGTCTGGATTCCCCCGGCGTCCAGCGGGTCCGGGTGCGGGTGGACAAGCCCGGCGCCCTCCGGTTCGCCAGGAGCGTGGCCGTGGAGATAGACCGCTTCGCCGCGGACCGGAGCTGACGGTGGAGACCAGGCGGCGGCTGGGATACGTGGGGATGGGGTCCAACATCGTCCCGGAGCGGAATCTGCCCGCCGCCCTCAATCTGCTTCTTGGTCAGGTGGAGCTGATCGGCGTGTCCACATGCTACCGCACCGAGCCCCTGACGCGGCCGGATCAACCGGCCTTTGCCAACGGGGTCTTGTCCATGGCCACGGATCTCGCTCCCCGGCAGATCAAGCAGCTACTGTGCGCAGTGGAGGTGAGCCTGGGCCGACGGCGCACTGCTGATCGCCACGCCCGCCGTACCATAGACCTGGATCTGCTGATTCTGGGAGACCTCGTGGTCGACGACGAGCGGTTCCGTTTGCCGGACCCCGACATCCGCGTGCGCCCCTTCATCGCCCTGCCCCTGCTCGAGCTGGCGCCTGACCTGGTTCTGCCGGACACCGGGGAATGGCTGTCCCAGGTGGCGGCCGGATTGTCCCACGCGGAGCTCGCGCCCGACGACGAGCTCACCTCGGTCCTGCGTCGGATGCTGGATGGTGGCTCTGACGGTGTTAGCGACTCTTGAGAATTTTAGTGACTTCGCCCTCGTTCGGGAAGCGACCCGTGTCGGCCTTGCTGTAGACCAGGTCCCCTTCTACGAAAACGTCGAAGATGCCGCCGCTGCCGCGGTCCAGCTCTACCTTCGCGTCGAAGCCCTGGACGAGCTCTGCTTCCAGCCTGGAAGCGTCGGGGAGGTAGTTTCAGGCGCCGCAGTACTTGATTCTGACGTTCATGGGTTCCTTGTCGCCACGGATATTGGTCCGAGCATGCCCCAGAGTATAATACAATATCGGGAGAAGGGAAGCGGGGGAGGAGTGCCGATCCTGGTTCCCTCTTGGCCCGGGCCGTAGATGTGGTTATGTTGATTCATCTGCCCACCGAGGAGTCGCACAGATGACCAACGAAGAAGCCATCAGGACCGCCATCGAGTTTGAGAAGCGGGTCACCGCTGTCTATGAGAAAGCCGCCGCGGCCACCACTGACGACGCCGGTCGCAAGGTCTTCGGCGCTCTCGCCGAAGAGGAGCAGGGTCATGTGGCCTACCTCGAGCACAAGCTGAAGCAGCTGGCGGACACCGGCGCTTTCACCGCCGAGCCCCTCGAGACCGTGGTGCCCTCTTCCGAGAAGATCGAAGAGGGTATCGGGCGCATGGAGAAGCAGGTGGCCCCCGGGGACCGCAGTGAAGAGCTGGAATTTCTCCGCCAGGCCCTGGAGGCCGAGGAGGAGACCAGCGCCTACTACGAACGCATGGTGGCTGAGCTGGATTCCGCGGGCCGGGAGCTCTTCGCGCATTTCCTGGAGATCGAGCTGGGTCACAAGGCCATCGTCCAGGCCGAGATCGACGCCCTCACGGGCATGGGCTTCTGGTTCGACTTCCAGGAGTTCAATCTGGAGGCGGGATAGATTCGGGGACGATCCTTGATGACGAAGAGTCCCTGATTGCCTATCTGTTTGGTAGTACATCTCTTCAGAGGCTGGTGTCAGCGTCGGTGGGGTCACGGAGCCGGTGAGGTCGCCGATGTCCGTTGACATCGGTGAAAAAATAAACAATGTCTTCTCTGGCCGATATCCACGGCCCCATTGGAGGAACCCATGAGTGACGTTCAGAAAAAAGTGGAAGCTGGCCTGGCAGAGATCCGGCCCATGCTGGAGGCCGACGGCGGCGGAATCGAGCTGGTTAAGATCGAGGACGACGTCGTGTACGTCTATTTAAAGGGCGCCTGTCAAGGCTGCCCCTCCGCTTCGTCGACCATGACCGATGGGGTAGAGGTCGCCATCAAGAAGCACGCACCGGAGATCAAGGCGGTACGCCTGGCCGATGGGCCGCCTGCACCCGCGACCGCGTCCCCTGCCGGCATCGCCGACGCTCCGGATCCCGCTGCCCCGGGCGCTTCCAAGGAGCCCTTCGAGAATCAAAAATCCATTGGTGGCGTGAAGACCATCATCGCCGTGGCCAGCGGCAAGGGCGGCGTGGGCAAAACCACCGTGGCTATCAACCTGGCCCTGGCCTTCGAGCAGTTGGGCCTCAAGGTGGGCCTCATGGATGCCGACATCTACGGCCCCAACGTGCCGAGCATGCTGGGTGTGGTCAAGAGCCCCAACGTCTCTGGCCAGCGGATCCTGCCTTCCCGCGCCCACAACATCTTCACCATGTCCATCGCCTTTTTCGTGGATCCCGACCAGGCTGTGATCTGGCGGGGACCCATGGTCATGCGGGCGGTGCAGCAGTTCTTGCGAGACGTGGAGTGGGGCGAGCTCGATGTGCTGGTGGTGGATCTACCGCCGGGAACGGGCGACGCCCAGCTCACCCTCGCCATGGAGGTTCCTCTGGACGGCGCGGTGATCGTCACCACCCCCTCCGAGGTGGCCCTGCAGGACGTGCGCCGGGGCATCATGATGTTCAAGCAGGTCAAGGTGCCGGTCTTCGGCGTGGTGGAGAACATGTCGTACTACGTGTGTCCCCACTGCAACCGCGAGACTGCTCCCTTTGCCCAGGGAGGCGGCAAGGCCGTGTCCAACGCCTTCAAGATCCCTCTGCTCGGCGAGATCCCCCTCGACGCCGAGATCCGCGCTGCCGGCGACGAAGGTACGCCCATCATCGTGAGAGATCCCGACGCCCCCCAGTCCAAGAAGTTCATCCAGATCGCCGAAAAAGTGCTCGAGAAGATCAAAGACAAGCTGTAGTCTTTCCGTAGATCCCCCCGCGTAGGTCACATGAGTCATATTGGCCACATCGGTCAGTCGACCGATAGATCCCCTTGCGTCTTCCATGGTATCTTATTCATAAGTGGAACAATCAGGAGAGAAGCAATGAAGCTCAATAACGCCATGCAGAAGCTGCGCAAGGGCCGCAAAGCCCAGGGGATGACCGAGTACATCATCATCGTCGCGCTCATCGCCATCGCGGCCATTGGCGTGGTCACCTTGTTCGGCAACAACCTCCGTCGCATCTTCGGTACCGCCAACGATGCGCTCGCCGGTGAGCAGGATCAGGAGACCAAGGCCAAGAAGACCCGCGATCAGCTGCTCAAGAGCAAGCAGCTCAATAAGTTCAACAAGGACAACAAGCCCGAGTAGTCGGCGTCCTTCCCCGCTCCCGCTCCTAGCGCGGAATCTCTCCGCGTGGCCCTCTGTTTCTGAGCTCGACTCGTGGTAGATTCAGCACTGTTATGTTCGAACTCGAGCCGAGCCCCGTCCGCCACATTGTATTGGGTGTGCTAGGCCTCATCGCCTGCGTTTACGATATCCGGTGGCGGCTGTTGCCGGACTGGCTCACCGTGGGGGGCATGGTGCTGGGCTTGATCCTCGGTGGTGTGCTGGGTGGATGGGATGGCGCTCTGTGGGCCGGCGTGGGGATGATCTGCGGCCTCGGTGTGTTCTGGCTCCTGTGGACCCTGGGCATGGTCGGAGCTGGAGACGTGCTCTTCATGGGCGCCTGCGGAGCCCTCCTGGGGTGGCCCCTGGTGATCTACGGCCTGGTATACGCCACCGCAGCGGGCATGGTCATCGGCTTGGGCCTCAGCCTGGTGCGGGGCAATCTCTTCCGGGTCTTTGGGAACCTCTGGATCGCCGTGGCCTCCACCTTCAATCCGCGCCGCAAGCGCGTGTCCCTGTCTGACCTGCCCACCGATGAGCTGCCCTATGCCGTGGCCATCGCCCTGGGATGCGGTTGGGCCGCCCTACTGCCCTATTGGCCGACCCTCAATATCGTCGGCTGACCTGAGCGTCCGCCATGAAAGAAGTGGTATAAACGCCCGCGATGGCAGGATCTACCCACTCCGAGACAGGCGGGGGCTCCGACGGCAAGTTCGGAACCTTCGCCGGTGTTTTCACGCCCAGCATTCTCACCGTCCTGGGCGTTATCATGTACCTCCGGTTTGGCTGGGTGGTGGGCCACGCCGGCCTGGGCGGCGCGATCCTCATCGTGCTCATCGCCCACACCATCACTGTGGCCACGGGCCTGTCCATCAGCGCCATCGCCACCAACCAGACCATCAAGACCGGCGGCGCCTACTTCATGATCTCCCGCAGCCTGGGCCTCGAGCTGGGAGGTGCCATCGGGATCCCCCTGTTTTTCGGCCAGGCCCTCTCCGTGTCGCTGTACATCATGGGCTTCACCGAGAGCTTCCAGCCCTTCATGCAGAACATCTTACCGGGCATCCCTCCCCAGGTGACCTCCACGGTGATCTGTATCGCCCTGGCCGTGCTGGGGATGATCAGCGCCCAGGTGGCCATTAAGACCCAGTACTTCGTGATGATCGCCATCGTGTTGTCGTTGGTGAGCTTCCTGGGAGGCACCGGGAGCAACACCTCGGGCATCGACCTGTGGCCCAAGACCCTGGACGGCCAGGCCGCAGTGGGCTTCGCCGCGGTGTTTGCCGTGTTCTTTCCCGCGGTGACGGGTATCACCGCCGGCATCAGCATGTCCGGCGATCTGCGAGAACCCCGAAAGGCCATCCCCCGGGGCACCTTGGCCGCCGTCTTTGTGGGTCTGACGGTGTATCTGTCCCTGCCGGTGTTCCTGGCGTTCAAGGCTGACACGGCCACCCTGCGCTCGGATATGCTGATCATGCAGCACGTGGCCTGGGTGCCGACGCTGATCCTGGCGGGGATCTGGGGAGCGACCCTCTCGAGCGCCATCGGCTCCATTCTGGGAGCCCCGCGCACGCTCCAGGCCCTGGGCTTCGACGGCGTGGTGCCTCGGTTCATGTCCAAGGGCAGCGGAAAGAACAACGAGCCCCGTATGGCCACCCTGATCACCTTGGTCATCGCCTTGGGAGGCATCTGGCTGGGCGATCTGAACATGATCGCCCCCATCCTCACCATGTTCTTCCTGGTGACCTACGGCACCATCAACCTGGCCTGCGGACTCCAGACCTGGGCCGATTCTCCGAGCTTCCGGCCGGAGTTCAAGGCCCCGGCCTGGGTCTCTTTCTTCGGTGCGGCGGCCTCCTTTTACATGATGTCCTTCATCAATTTGCCCGCGGCGGCCATTTCCTCGTTGGTGGTGGTGGGCATCTACGCGCTGTTGCAGCGCAAGTCCATGGAGACCACCTGGGGAGACGCTCGGCACGGTCTGTGGGCGGCCCTGGTGCGCATGGGATTGCTCCGGCTGCGGCAGGTGGCCTGGCATCCCCGGAACTGGCGGCCCAACGTGGTGGTCCTGGGGGGATCTCCCTCCTCGCGGCCCCACCTCATCGATGTGGGCCTCTGGCTCGGCGGGGAAAAGGGGCTGGTCACCTACTTCTATCTCATCGCCGGGCGGGTGCGAGATCTCCAGGAGCGGCGCAGCGTGCTGCAGAAGACCACGGCCCAGCGGTTGGCGCGCACCCGACCCAACCTCCTGGCCCGGGTGGAGGTGTGTGGCGACATTTACGATGGTGTGCGGAACGTGGCCCAGAGCTACGGGCTCGCGGGGTTCGAGTCCAACACGGTTGTGATGGGGTGGGGCCACCAGGCCGACCGTGCCCACGACTACGGCAACCTGATCTACGATCTCACGCTTCTGGACAAATGCCTGGTGCTGGTGGCGTACGACGAGGTTCGCGAGTTCGGGCGCCACTCCAAGGTGGACATCTGGTGGGGCGGCCTGGACAATAACGGCGGCCTCATGCTGCTTTTGACGCACCTGCTCATGACCCAAACGGAGTGGGCCTCGGCGGACGTGAAGGTCAAGATGATCGTGCCCAGCGAGGACCGGGCCCCAAAGACCACCGCCATGATCCAGGAGATCATAGACGACAGCCGCATCAAGGCCCAGCCCGAGGTCATCGTGAACCCCCATGACGGGCGCTCCATCGCCGACATCATCGCCCAGAACTCCGTGCGGTCGGACCTGGTGATCATGGGGCTCCGCCCGCCGGAGCCGGACCAGGGCGAGCTGTTCGTCGAGCGAGTGAACTCCCTCATCGAGCGGCTGCCCACGGTGCTGCTGGTGCGGGCCTCGGCTCAGTTCGCCGGGGCGCATATGATGTTCGAGGACGACAAGAATCCAGCCCTGCCCAGCCCGGACAGCAAACCGCCCGATCCCGAAAAATGACCATCCGGCCATTTTTTCGCGCAACCCTTCGGCCACGCGGCCGATAATCCCGGTCGAAGGGTTTTTCTAAGCACCGCGAACCCGTTGCCCAATGGTCTTGACCGTGCTCGGTGAGCCGGTACATTGGCGCGGTCGGGGAGATCTCGCGAACAACAATTTGCTGAACGGAGTAAGGGTAATGAAAATCATCCTTTGTGTGGCTATGTGCGGTTTTGTGCTGATCCCGCGTTCTGTCTGGGCCCAGTGCACCAAGGACACCGACTGCAAGGGCGACCGCATCTGTGTAAACGGCGCTTGCGCCGCGCCTGCGCCCGCGCCTGGTCCCGCGCCTGGTCCCGCGCCTGGTCTCGCGCCTGGTCCCGTCGGTGGTGCGGCCCCTTACCCGAACCCGCCGCCGCCGGCCCATCTTCCGGTTCGCCGCCCCCGGCGCCCCGGCCTCTTCGCCTTGGAGCTCGGTCTGGGCGCCGGCGGTTGCACTGGTGACTGTAGGGACGCCGGCTACGAACCCATGGTAGCCCAACGGATCTCGACGCTGTTTCGGCTGGGCCGGTACTTTGAGCTCGGGCTCCAGATAAATACCATGATGCTCAAGGCAGAGTTTGCCGATACGACCTTCGCGTTGATGATCGCACCCGAGGCGCGGGTCATCGTGCCGGTGCACTCGCAGCTGGAGATCTGGGGTGCGCTGGCGGGGGGGTACCTCAACCACCACACCAAGGGCCCTAACGGGACCGTATATGCGCACGGCTTCGGGCTCGGCTTCGGGACCGGCGTGCAGTTCTACGTGATCCGGCGGATCGCCATCGGCGTGAGCTTTTGGCTCTACGCGCCGTTCTTCCACGAGCAGTGTGTCGACACCATTGCCGTAGAGGGTTGTTATGATGTCGACATAGACAACCCCGCCACGGACTGGGGTTTGTACTGGATGGTCGGTCCCCACGCGACGTTCTACTTCGGCCGATAGATCCGTATTCACGTTCTGCACAAAGCAGGAAAGCTTTTGGGGCCGTTTGCAGTAAACTGCTTGAGATGCGAGCGTGGATATATATACCGGCCACCGTCTGCCTGGCGCTGGTACTGGGCGTGTCACCGGCCTGGGCCGGGGACAAACCCGTGGCGGCGAAGGGAGATCTGAAGGGAGGAACCACAGACCGCTGGACCACCCTGGTGCCGGGGATCCGCCACCTGCATCGCCAGACCACAGAGCCCCTGTCCGCCCATGTGCTGGTGGTGAACCTGCGGGCCCCGGGGGTGGTGGTGGAGGTGACGCCCCAAGCCCAGCGTTGGATGACGCCCTCCCAGTACGGCAAGGCCTCGGGGGCCGTGGCTGCGATCAACGGCGGTTTCTGGTCCGTGTTCGATCAGCGGGCCGAGGGCCTGGTCATGCATGGCGGGACGCGCTGGCCCCGGGCCAGAGATGACGAGTTCTACGGCTTTTTCGGCATCGACAAAAAGGGACGTGGGATCGTGTCGAAGCCGTCTGTGGTGGTGCGAAATGTGGGTCACCTGCGGGAGGCCATCTCCGGCAGGCAGCTTATCCTCGAAGGGGGACGGGTCACCCGCGAGGCCCGCTGCGCGGACGGGTGTCGCTATCGTCAGCCGCGCACGGCGGTGGGAGTGAGCGCGGACGGCCAGACGGTGTACCTCGTGGTGGTGGATGGTCGGCGAACCCACAGCCGCGGGATCAACCTGGCCAACCTCGCCCGCCTGCTCGCCGGGCTCGGCGCCCATCGAGCCATCAACCTCGACGGGGGCGGATCCGCCGCCATGTACCTCACCACGAAAAAGGGCGTCGTGAATCTTCCCGCGGACCGTCGTGAGCGCGATGTACTGAATCACATCGGTGTTTTTTGGCGTCCCACCCAGGCGCAGATTGCCGCGATGCGGGTCCAGCAGACCCAGCAGAAAGCGGCCCGTCGCCGCGCCCGCCCGGCCCACCTGGATCGTCCTGACCACCTACCCGTGCTGCGCTCGCCCCCCAAGCCTTCCACTGCGGGGGTTCCCACCGGGCTACAGCGGTACTGGCAGCTCCACTGGCGTGAGGTGGCCTCCCCCAAGAACCTGCTCCTGGCCACCCCGGCGCTGCTGGGGCTGATTCTGTTGGGCGTGTGGGTGAGGCGCCGTCGCCGACGATAGGCCTATCGGGTTCTAGGGACCCTCTGCTCCATTTCAGCTCCTTCCCTGATTGCACTCTTCGCCCGGGCCCGCTACCATCGCGGCGATAGGTGTACTATGCCGACAAATCCTTCGGGTCTATATAGCCGCTTTGGTCGGGACTTCGCCGCCGGTACCGTTTTGTTCGAGGAGGGTGATGTAGGCACCGAGATGTACGTGATCCATGAAGGTCACGTGCGGCTGACCCGCGGGAAGGGAAACACGGAGACCACCCTCGCGGTCCTGCCCCCAGGCGAGTTCTTCGGGGAGATGGCCATCGTGACCTCGCAGCCGCGCTCGGCCACGGCGACCCTGGTGGAGCCCTCCAAGCTGCTGGTGCTCGATTCGGGTACCTTCGAATCCATGGTGCGAAACAACGCCGAGATCGCCCTGCGGATCATTCGCAAGATGGCCACGCGCCTGCAGGCGGCCAACAACCAGATCGACATCCTGCTGCGCACCGAGCCCAACCACCGGGTGGTCTTCGCCCTGCGTCTGCAGGCCGAGCGGTCGGGCCGACGGGAAGGGCCGGGCATAAAAGTAGACTGGAGCGTACAGACCCTGGCCGATCGCGTGGGCCTGTCGGTGAGCGAGGTGAAGCAGGTGCTCGATCGGCTTGCCACGGCCCGGCTGGTGATGGTCATGGAGGACGGATTCATTATTCCGGAGGTGGGGCAGCTCCAGGACTACCTCGAGTTCCTGGACGTGAAAGAGAAGTACGGCGTCCATGGCGATTCTACGTAAGTCTGATCCTCCGGACATCCAATGGGGCCGCTGCCCCGCCTGCGCGGAGATCCTTCCCGAGACGAAGGTGCTAAAGGGCCATCATGTCTGTCCCAGCTGTGGATACCATTATCCCATGGGGCTCACCGAGCGCATGTCGTTGCTGCTGGACGCCGGGAGCTTCGAGCCGCAGGACGCCTCACTCGTCACCACGGACGTTTTGCGATTCAAGGGCGCCCGTCGGTACAAGAACCAACTCACCGCGGCGCGCAAGGCCACCGGATCCGCCGAGAGCGTGTGCGCCGGCGAAGGTCGCCTGGAGGGTCGGGCCGTGGCGGCGGCCTTTGTGGACGGTGACTTTCTGGAGGGCAGTCTGGGGTGTGTGGCCATGGAGCGGCTGCGGGGGGTCTTCCGACGGGCGGAGTCGGGCCGGATGCCCGCGGTGGTGGTGACCGGCGGTGGACGCCTGCGTCACGCGGAGGGGGTGGTGGGAATGTCCCAGCTGCCCGTGTTGGCCGAGGCCCGGGACCGGCTTCGGCGGAGCGGCGGACTCTTCCTGTCGGTGATCGTTGCTCCTTTGCCCACGGGCGCGGCCTGTACCTTCGCCTTTTCGGGGGACGTGAACCTGGCGGAGCCCGGCGTGGCGGATCCCGAGCTGGCCCGGTCGGCTGGCGATGGCCATGGCCATGGCGATGGCGACGGCGACGTCCGCGTGACCGGCGGTGACGCGCTGCTCGCCACGGGCCTGGTGGATCGGATCGTGAAGCGCGCCGACCTCAAGGCGGAGCTGTCCCGACTCATGGGGCACCTCGCCTGAACGGGGGTTTTCGTTCATGACCCGTACCGATGACGCCTATCGCGAAGTACTCGACGACCTGTTCCGGCTCCGTCGCTTTGGCGTGAAGCTCGACGTTTTGGCGCCCCAACGGGCGCTGGTCCGCCTCGGCGATCCCACCCGGGGGCTGCCCGTGGTGCAGATCGCCGGCACCAATGGCAAGGGGTCGGTGGCCGCCATGGTGGAGGGTATTGTGCGTCGGTCCGGGCTTCGGGTGGGGCTGTTCACCTCCCCGCACCTGTGCCGCTTCACCGAGCGGATTAGAATCGATGGTGAGGAGATCTCCCGCGACGAGATCGTCACGCATTACCACCGGATACGGAACGAGGCGCCGGAGCTGACATTCTTCGAGGTCACCACGGCCTTGGCGGCTCTTGCCTTTGCGGAGCGTCGGGTGGACCTGGGGGTTATCGAGGTGGGCTTGGGCGGGCGACTGGACGCCACCAACGTCTTCGGGCCGGCCGTCATCGGCATCACACCCATTGGTTGCGAGCACACGGCCTATCTCGGTCAGGACCTCGATCGGATCGCCTGGGAGAAGGGCAGCCTCATGCGACCTGGAGTTCGGACGGCGACCACGGCGACCGATCCCGTGGTTTTGGCCGTTTTGCGCCGATTGGCGACGGTGAAGTCCACGCCCCTTAAGGAGCTGGGGCGAGACTTCGGCGTGACCGGGCGAAGTGACACCAGGCTGGACTACTACGGGCCGGGGGGGCCGCTCGTGGTGCAGCCTCCGCCGCTGCTGGGACCGCACCAATCACAGAACGCCGCCTTGGCCCTCGCCCTGGTGGGGATGCTACCGCCGCCGCTGCTCCCCACCGCGGAGGCTCGGCAGGAGGGACTGGCCCAGGTCCGTTGGCCCGGTCGAATGGAGCTATTGGAGGGATCGCCCCGGGTGCTTCTGGACGCGGGGCACAACGCCCAGGCAGTGGCCACGCTGATCGCTGCGCTCGATAGCCTCGAGCGTCGGCGGACCCTGCTGGTGGTGGCGACCATGATGGACAAGGACAACGCCGAGCTCCTCCCGGCCCTGGTGGGGGCTTCGGATCGTGCGTGGATCACGCGGGTTCAGTACTATCGCGGCGCCGATCCCGCTGAGCTCCGTGGTCTGGTGCCCGCTGAGCTACAGTCCCGGGTGCAGCTCAGCGCCGACGTGCCCACGGCCCTGGACGAGGCTCGACGCGAGGCCGGCCCCGACGATCTCATCGTAGTGGCGGGATCGGTGTTCCTGGTGGGCGAGGCCCGCACGCATCTACTCGGGGAAGAGACCGACCCGGTGAAGGTGACCGATCCCGTGGCCACCCGGTGATCCGTCATCCCCCGGCTTTCGCGAGGGCAGGCCCCGGCGAAAGCGGAGGTCCATGCCCTCATTCCTTCCGGGCAGGGAATATCTCTCGGGTGGTCGTTCGACGATCACCCCAGCGATCCGGGGGCGACCGCTTTGATCAGCTCGCCGAGGCCAAAGGAGCCGAGGTTGCAGAGCAGCGAGGCGAGCAGAGACCGGCGCCAGGGGAGACTGAGCACCAGACGGATGATCACGATCTCGGCCAGGACGGCGAAGCACTCCGCCACGAAGGCAAAAAGCGAATGGGACAGGATAAACCGGGGCAGCACGAACCAGACGTAGGGCAGGGTCGCTCCGGAGCAAAGGACGCCGCAGGCCAGGATGTGCCACCAGGGAACGGCTTCGTCGCTGGTGCGGAGCAGGAATCGGACGATCACGAACAAGAGCACTGTCTCGGTGACGACGGTGACGGCGAGGGCGTGAAGAAAACGAATCTCGTACACGGCAGCAGATCGCGTTTCGTTAGAGCCGGGACCACGGGGCCAGCGGCGGGCTAGAAATCCTCCACCCGATCCGGAGTCCCGTCGTTGTACTTGAGGATCCGCTGCGCCAGCGTGAGGGTTATCGCGCTGCCGCCCACGGATTGGATGCGGTAGTAGTACTCGGTGGACTCCAACGGGTTGGCGTCCACCACGGTGAAGATGCCGGGATCGATGATCTCGGCAGGTGTGACCCGCTCGGCCAGGCTGGTGAGGTCGATGCTTCCCAGCCCCCCGGCGTTGTCAATCGCGCTCTTCTGGATCGCGAACAGCCGCAGCAGGTTGAACTTGTAACCCTTGTCGAGGGGGACGTTCGGCGCCACCAGGGCGGCCTCGTAACCATCGATCATCGGGCCCACGGTATAGGCGACGAGCACCACGTCGGGGAACTCGTCGAGGTTGGTCACCATCACCTTCCGGTTCACGACGTGGGTCCCCTCTGGGATCACGTCGCCGCTGGCCGGAGACTCCAGAACCAAGCCCAGGCAGATGACGGCCGCTACGGCTACGGTGATTCGTTTCATGGTTCCTCTCCCTCCGTTCATTGTGACGTCAGGTCCGTCTCGGTGACCAGGGGGACTTCGACGCTCATCCAATTCTCGTTCACCGGCTCGTAGTACTTTTCGGCCCGGTTGCCGATGGAGGATTTGCAAGTCGCCAGGGCCAGGACGGCTATCGTCAGGACAAACAAGGCCAGGATCAAACGTCTCATTGCGCCGCCTCCCATCGGAAAGGTTATGGATCCATAGTATTCGCCTAAGCCGCTGCTGACAACGATCTCATTTTTGCTGGCGTTTGCTAGCGCCATTGAATCGAGTTCGACGCGAAAGACAGTTCACCGACCTTTTTGCGGTTCGTCAAAGCGGTTGCCCAATCTACTGGTCATGGGGCGACAGCATTGGTCAATGTCATGGCTGCGCGAGCCTAGTCGTGCCCAGACGCCTCGACGCTGCGTTCCGTTGGTGGATCCAGCGGCCCCGCTGGGCCTCGGTCGGCAGGGATGATGAACAGCTTGATCGTGTACTCCATCGTTGCTCTTTTTCGTACTCCACTAGCAGGCGCGGTGTGGACGCACGTTCTACTCAGCGTGGCGAGGGATGATCTGTGCCTCTCTTCACCAAGGCAAAGCGATGTGAGGTAGGAAAAGGGACAGTTTTGTGTAATGCGCTTTCAAAAGTAAGCGCATACCGCTAGTTAACGAAAGTGAATTGCGTAAGTGAGCCGTTCAGCTGGGCCGCGCAAGGTGTGAGGTTCGGCGCAATACACTTGCAAAAACTATCAGAAAGTGATAGTTTTTGCAAGTGACCTGCGCAATAGTGCGATAGGAGACCATTGGATGTCGTCGAAGCCCCTTATGTCGCGGTGGGTCGAGCAGCTCCAGTCGCAGGGCCGCTACACCTTCACGCGGATCCAGGCAGAAGCGGAGACCGACCGTACCTTCGTGGCCGCCCAGAACGCCCTGCGAAGGCTCAAGGAGCAGGGGCGGATCGTCTCCCCGAGGCGGGGGTTCCATGTCGTGGTCCCGCCGGAGTATCGTGCGACCGGCTCACCGCCGGCGAGCTGGTTCATTGACGAGCTGATGCGCTATCTCGGTCAACCCTACTACGTCGGGTTGCTCAGCGCGGCCGCGATCCATGGTGCCGCTCATCAGCAGCCCATGGTGTTCCAGGTGATGACCAGCAAGCCGACCCGAGCGATGCACGCCGGAAAGGTCGCGATACAGCTCTCCATGAGCAGCCGGCTCGAGCAGATGCCGGTGACGGAGAAGCAGACCGAGACGGGGACCATGCGTGTCGCTACGCCCGAGACCACCGCGTTTGATCTGATTCGCTACCAGGCGGGGGCTGGACATCTGAGCAACGCGGCTATAGTGCTAGCCGAACTGGCGGAGCGAATCGACGCGGAGGCTCTTGTGGGCATCGCCCCCCTGGTGCGTCTCCCGGATGTCCAGCGTCTCGGTTACCTTCTCGAGGCGGTAGGTGAAGGCGGGATCGCCGGCCCGTTAGCCAGGTGGCTCGAAACGCGGAGGCCGCGCGCCATCCCCCTGCGGTCTGGAGGGCCTGGCGAAATCGAGGTCGAGGTCGATAAGCGATGGCACGTCCTGCCCAATGAAGAGCTGGAGGTCGATCTTTGATCCCGCGTGCGAACATCACCGCCTGGCGTTCCCATGCCCCTTGGCCATCCAACGAGCAAGTGGAGCAAGACCTGGTGCTCTCCCGTGCCCTGATCGCCATGTTCGAGCACGCCACCGTGGCCGAGCAGGCCGTCTTCCGCGGCGGGACCGCCCTCCACAAGCTTTTCTTCGGGGAGTCCGGTCGCTACTCGGAGGATATCGACCTGGTCCAGCGCCATGCTGGCCCAATCGGCGGGCTGATCAATGCGATTCGCGAGACCCTCGACCCGTGGCTCGGCAGCCCGAGTTGGAAGCAGGGCCACGGGCGCTTCACGCTTCGATACCGCTTCGAGACGACCTTCGAGCCTGTGTCGCCAATGCGGGTGAAGATCGAGATCAACACACGGGAGCACTTCTCCGTGCTGGGTATCGACAGCCAGCCGTTCGTCGTCGACAACCCTTGGTTCGAGGGCGCGACGGATCTGCCTGTGTATCACCTCGATGAGCTACTGGGCACCAAGCTTCGGGCGCTCTATCAGCGCAAGAAGGGTCGCGACCTCTTCGACCTTTACTTGGCCTTGCGATCCACGCGAGCCGATAGCGCGGGGATCGTCGAGTGCTTCCAGCGCTACATGGAGCACGAGGGAGCCGCCGTGTCTCGGGCAGAGTTCGAGGCGAACCTCGTCGGTAAACTCGGGAGCGAGGTCTTCCTCGAAGATCTCCGGCTGCTCGTCCCGGCCGACCTCTCATACGACCCGAAGGTCGCCGCGGCAGTTGTCCAGGATGAGCTGCTCGCGAAGCTGCCTGGCGAACCTTGGAGAGGGCTGGACACAAGTAGCGTTTGAGGCTCTGGGAACAGTCGCGTGGCGGGTGCAATCGGAGGAAGCTGAGGATGGCTCGTCGAGCGGGTCACTCTGATCGAGCTCATCGGCCTCTTCTACGGAGACGATGGTGCTTCTATCTGGCAGGGGATTTGGGGGTGGATGTTTTGGGGGTGGATGTTTTGGGCATCCAACCCAGAGGCAGGGCTTGGGTCTCCTTGGTGGGATCGCGCTTCAAGGACTGGCTTCCCTGGCCCCAGCTCAGGCTGAGCACACCGCCCGAGAGCGAACCGCGGTAGGTGTCGAGGCGGACCTTGGTGTCGGCGCATGGGCCTGGCCGGTGCAAGGCAGTCAGTTCGTGTAAGGTAATGGCGGCGCCGGTGCGGGTTCCTCCCACGAGATAGAGTCGTTTGCGTTCAAAGGTTTTTTTGCCGTTGCACTTGTGGGTCTGTCGAGCCCGGGCGGTGACTTTCTGGTGGCGGGTGTAAAAGCCGTGCAATTTGCCCCCCAACTCCAGCAGATGCCACTGTTCTATGACCCGCTGCCGGGTCCCGTCGGCTCGGGGGGTGGTGGGGCCGGTCCACTGGAAGACGCCTCCGCTGGCGCCGGGTGCGGGGAGGCTGGCCATGCGCGTGAGTCGTCTCGATCTCGGACAGTTCAGTTGTAGTCCGGTGGCCAGGGGGCGCATGACGCAGCGGTCCAAACGGATCTGTTTGGGGGCGCAGGGTCCAGGCTGCACAAAGGCGTCGGTCTCTTCCAGAACGAAAGATGCGCCCTGGGGCCGGCCCACAAAAGTGAAGGCCATGACCACCCCGTAGCGGGTGTTGCGGCTGCACCGGTAGGAGCGGCCGTCACCGCTCTGACGGTCCATGCGACGAATGTACCAGCCCCAGATCCGATCTCCCTTCCGGCGGATCATCCACCGCTCCTGCACCGTCAGGGTGTCGCCGGAAAGGGCGGTCTTGGTTTCGTTGAAGGAGTAGATCCCCGGGTTGAGGGGAGCGTCGGCGCTTGTGGGCTCGTGGGCCTTGCGGCAGGTGCGGGGTTTGAGCAGCACGGCCAGGAAGGCGCGCATTCTGCGACGCGAGGGCGGCTCGACGGAGCTGAGATGGGCCGTGGCCGCCGTGGGGGTGAGGCTTGTGAGCTGCAGCCACTGGCAGATGGCCTCGTTTCGCTCGGCGACCTTGCCGCGGAAGTGGGCGAGGTACGCCTCCAGGAGCCGCGCCGAATGCCCGAGCTTTGCCTGGCGTAGGCGCGGCCCCAGCTTCTGGGCGTCGCTGGCCAGGGTGCGGTCGCTCACCCGTCCCAGGATCGGCCCGCTCTTGGGGCAGCCCACAGCCAGGACCATGGAGGCCAGGACCATGGTGGCCAGGATCATGGTGGTTGGTACCATGGTGGTTGGGACCCGGGCGGTTGGGACCTGGGCGACCCACGCTCCGACTACCGGGATTCGAATCGTGCTCTTACTTGTGGACTGCATCATGGGAGCCCCTTGCCCGCGCGACGGAGCACTGCGGCGGCGCGCTCATTTTGCCGACTGGCGAGTTCGTCGGCGTCAATGCCCACCAACCGGCCCTTTTGCACGCGGACCTTTCCCGCCACCAGGACCGTGTCGGCGTTCTGGCGGCCGCCGCAGAATACCAGGGACGCCACGGGGTCGTGCAACCCTCCGGCGTGGGCCAGGTCGTCAACCCGGAAGAGCGAGATGTCGGCCTGCTTACCGGGCTCCAGGCTGCCCAGCTCGCTGTAACCGAGCACGCGGGCGCCTCCCCGGGTCGCCAGCCACAAGGCGTCCATGGCAGACATGCGGGTCACCCCGGTGCCGATGCGGTGTACCAGCAGCGCCAGGCGTGCTTCGGCCAGCATGTCCGAGGCGTCGTTGGAGGCCGAGCCGTCCACGGCTAGCCCCACGGGCACGCCCAACGCAGAAAGCTCCGGCACCCGGGCGATACCGGAGCCCAGCCTGAGGTTGGATCCCGGACAGTGGGCCACGCCGGTGGACGTGGAGGCGAGCAGCGCGAGCTCGGCGTCATTGAAGTGGATGCCGTGGGCGAACCAGACGTCCGGTCCCACCCAGTCCACCGACTCCATGTAGGCCAGGGGACGCAGGCCGGTGGTCTCGATACAGAACCGCTCCTCGTCCAGGGTCTCGGCCAGGTGCGTGTGCAGACGGAGCCCCCTCTCCCGAGCGAGCACGGCCACATCGCGCATGAGCTCCGGCGTCACGGAGAAGGGCGAGCAGGGCGCCAGGGCCACCCGACACATGGCGCCTTCCGAAGCGTCATGGTAGGCGTCGGCGAAGCGCTCACAGTCTCGCAGGATGGTCTCTTCGTCCTGGACCACGGAGTCGGGCGGCAGCCCGCCCTTGGAGGTGCCGCGGCTCATGGATCCGCGGGTGGGATGGAACCGGATGCCCAGGCTGCGGGCCGCCTCCACGGTCTGGTCGATGATCTCGTTGGGCTGGTCTTCGGGAAACAGGTAGAAGTGATCGGTGGAGGTGGTGCACCCGGTGAGCAGCAGCTCCCCGAGTCCCACCTGGGCGGAGGTCTTCACGTCCTCGGGGGTGATATGGCGCCAGAGTGGATACAGCGTCTTGAGCCACGGGAACAGCTCCGCGTCCTGGGTGCCGGGCACATTGCGGAACATGGTCTGATACAGGTGGTGGTGGGTGTTGACCATGCCGGGGATCACCACGCAACCGCGGGCGTCGATCCGCTGGGCGCCTTCCACCGAGAGGTCTTTCCCCACCGCGACGATGCGGTCGCCCGAGATGTGGATGGATGCGTCGGACAGTACCGTACGGTCGTCATCCATGACGGCGATGGCCAGCGCATTTTCAATCAGGAGATCCATGGGTCACCTCTCGTACAGTCGTCATCGGTACGATATCACTCCCGCGACTGTAGAGGGATCCACCCCAGGCGGCAAGTACGGGCCCTCACAGGAGCCGGGCTAAAGCCCCCAGCACAAAACCCAGGACAAAAGCGCCAACCACAACCAGGATCAGCCGTTGTCCGGGGGCGCGGCTGGCTGCCCCGACTTCCACCTGCGTCCAGCGGATCTGGTGCACCCGCCGGGTCTCCATGTCCACCAGCACCAGCCCGTGGTCCGGGAAGCAGACCCCGTATTCGAGCAGCTGTCGGCGGGTGGGCGTGTACAGTGGGTTCGGCGCCTTTTTACCGGTTTTGACCTCGGCCACGTACCGCCGGTTTCGGCGCTGCACCAGATAGTCCGGACGCAACGTATAGGGACGAGACGCACCATCCACCTGTACCGTCACCTCCCGGCTGGCTTGATCCTCCAGGATGCGATACCCGGCGTCGGTGAGCACCTTCGCCGCCTCCACCTCGCCCCTGCGCCCGCGATCTCGCCGACCACGCAGCACGCGTCGCCGCCACAGCCCCGAGATCCACCACCACAATGCTCCGCCCGCGGCCAGGGCCGCAGAAATAACCAGGACTTTCCAGATCATCGGGCAACGATATCAGCCATTGCCAGGGGTTTCCATACCGGTCCCCATCGCTCGGGCCGCAGCTTCCCCAGTCGACCCCAGTAGATCCTTGACGCCGTCGCCGATGACTGGAAATACTCTCTGTCGACCGCCATCTGTTCTTCGTTGAAAAGGGGGTTTACTTACATGTCGAATCTAGCCGAAAAAGCCGGACACAACCTGGACCTGATCAAGGTACAAAAACCCTTGATTCACAACATCACCAACTATGTGGTGATGAATTTTACGGCCAATGCGCTGTTGTCGGTGGGAGCCTCTCCGGTGATGGCCCACGCCGAGGAGGAGGTGGAGGAGATGGTCGCCTTTGCCGGGGCTCTGGTGTTGAATATTGGTACCCTGAGTGATGGATGGATCAGGTCCATGGTCAAGGCCGGCAGAAAGGCTTCAGAGCTCCACAAACCGATCGTTCTGGATCCCGTCGGCTCCGGGGCCACCTCCCTGCGCACCCGGACGGCCCGGGACATTATTGAGCAGACCGAGGTAACGGTGATCCGGGGGAATGCGTCTGAGGTTCTTTCGCTGAAGTCAGAGGATGCCAAGACCAAGGGCGTGGACTCCGTTCATGCGGTGGAGGACGCGGCGGACACCGCGGGTATTTTGGCCACCGAGCTGGGAACGACTCTGGCGATTACCGGGCCCGTTGACCTGGTCACCGACGGCTCCAGAGTTGTCAGGATCTTGAACGGGCATCCGCTGATGGGACAGGTTACGGGAACCGGTTGCGTGGCCACCGCTGTGACCGGGGCCTTCCTGGCTGTTGATCCCAGCCCCGTTGATGCGGTGGTCTCCGCCCTGGGGTTTTTGGGACTGGCCGGAGAGCGAGCCGCCCAGAACGCCTCTGGACCGGGCAGCTTTGCGGTGGCTTTCCTGGACGCTCTGTACAGCATCACGCCCGAGGAGCTTTCTAAGTCCATCCGGCTGGAGCTTTCCTAGTGGCGATGCCTTTGCAGAGTGACTACTCCCTATACCTGGTCACTGACAGGAGCCTGGCCGGGGGACGGTCGATTGAAGAGGTGGTCGGGGCTGCGGTGCGGGGCGGAGTTACCTGTGTGCAACTCCGGGAGAAGGAATGTTCTGCCGGAGAGTTTGTCGATCTCGCTTTGCGACTCAAGGCGGTATTGGTCGGTACGGGCGTTCCTTTGATCATCAATGACCGTTTGGACGTGGCCCTGGCTGCCGGGGCCGACGGAGTTCACCTGGGTCAGAGTGATCTTCCGCTGCACCTGGCAAAGAAGATCGCTGCCGGACGGCTGCAGATCGGCATCTCCGTCTCGTCGGTTGCCGAGGCCGTGGAGGCGGAGGCGGGCGGTGCTGATTGTATCGGGATCAGCCCGGTCTTTAGCACGCCAACGAAAACTGACACGGCCGCGCCGCTGGGACTCGATGGAGTCAGGAGGATCCGGGAGGCGGTGAAGACACCCCTGGTGGGCATCGGGGGACTGAACGTGAGCAATGCCGGTCAGGTGATCAGCGCCGGTGCTGACGGCATCGCGGTTGTTTCAGCGATTGTGTCCGCACTTGATCCGGAGAAGGCGGCCAGGGATCTGCTGCGGGAGATCGGGCGCTAAGGGCCCGTCGCTAAGGCGCGTAGACCAGCAGGTAATCGAAGCAGGTGGCGGCGTGGTAGGTGTAGAAGCCGGCGGTGCCGCCGGACCAGGTGGTGTCGTTGACCGAGATGCTGGGGCCGCTCGGGAGCAGCTCGCAGGTGATGGTGGTGCCCTGGGCGGTGGCGCGGAGGTGATAGGGACCGGTCTGGGGCACGCTGTTGCCGGGGCTGCTGGCGTGGAAGGCGGTGTAGGAGGAGTTGTTGATCTCCATGAGCTCGAGCTGCCAGTCGCGCGGGTTCACAGCGCAGATGTAGGAGTCGTAGTTGCCTGAACCTACGTACTCGGTGCGGAAGCTGAGGCCGGCCGCGGGCCACTCCGCCGGCATGCCGCTGACGGAGTTGATCGTCAACACGGTCTCCACCACCATGTCGCTCATGGTCATCCGGTCATCCAAGAGGCGAGTGCGCGTGGTCACGGCCGTATCGCTGGTCTGACAGAGGCTGTCATTCTGGTACGCCCAGCTCCCCTGTTGGAGGTAGAAGTCTCCGTCATCGGTGGAGATGTCACTGTAGTAGTCGAGGGTCTGGGGCACGGCCGGATCCGGATCGTGTACGTTGGGGATGTTGTCGCCGTCGCGGTCCGGGTCGCAGGCGTTACCCAGACCGTCGCCGTCCTGGTCGGCCTGGCCCGGATTGGGCGTGTTCACGCAGTTGTCAGTGACATCCGGCACCCCGTCACTGTCTGTGTCGAGTAGCGCTGCGTCTTGTTGGACGAAGGCGTCGTTTTGCACGAAGGCGTCCACTCCCGGGGCAGCGTCCACGCCTGGGGCGGCGTCCACTCCCGGGGCAGCGTCCACGCCCGGGGCGGCGTCCACTCCCGGGGCAGCGTCCACGCCCGGGGCAGCGTCCCCCTCGGGAACGCCTGTGTCCGAGAGCAGGGGGCTTCCACCGGTGTTGAAGCTGCAGCCAGCGAGTAGCACCACTGTGAGCAAACCCGTAGTGGCGGTGCCGAGACCACTGTAGGGACTACGCTCTTTGTGATTTGTCATGGATCCCTAGTTTATCGTGGGAAACCCGTCGGAATCAACTTTCTTTGGCGTGAGGAGTGTATGCGATTAGCTGGGTGGCTATGGGGGCGATTATAGTTTCTGAACGAAGCGGGCGACGATGGTTTTGGCGCCGTGGACGGGGAAGAAGATCCGTAGCTTGGCGTCGCCGCCGTCTTCGATGCAGGCCTGCACCGTGCCTACACCGAACTTGGCGTGGCGCACTTTCTGGCCCGGGCGCCAGGCGTCAGGCGTGGAAGAACGGGCCGGCCGGCGGATGGGCGGCTTCGGCATGGGCGGGCGGTGGACGGCGGGGGATGGCCGGCGGGCGGCGGGTGGGCGGCCGGCGGTGTAGGAGTCATCGTCCGGCTCGGGATCGATGCAGTCGAATTCGTCGTTGGCGTCGTCGAAGTCGTCGTCGAAGTCGTCGTCATCGTCGTCGAAGTCGTCGTCGGCCCAGGGGTCGGAGTCCGGGAGAGAGCGCTGGTTCGGGTTGGCCGCGCCGGGGAGTCGGTCGAGTCGCATGAGCTCGGAAGGGATCTCCCGCAGGAATCGGGTGGGGCCGTTTATTTGCTGCTGGCCGAACACCAGTCGGTAGCTTGCGTAGGAGAGGACCAACCGCTGACGGGCCCGGGTCATGGCCACGTAGGCCAGGCGCCGTTCCTCCTCGAGCTGCCGGGAATCTCCCAGGCTGCGCTGGTGCGGGAAGACGTTCTCCTCCATGCCCGTAAGGAACACCACCGGGAACTCCAGCCCCTTGGCCGCGTGCACGGTCATGAGCGAGACCCGCCCCTGATCCTCGTCGAGATCGTCGGTGGCCGACACCAGGGCGATGCGCTCGAGGAGCTCGGCCAGGGAGGGTTCCTCGCTCTCGAGCTCGTAGGCGTGGAGGCTCGCCAGGAACTCCTCCACATTCTCCAGGCGTCGCTCAGCCTCGTGGGAGCCGTCGTTCTCCAGGTTTTCGAGCATTCCACAGCGCTCGGCCACCTGCTCCCCCAGCCCGGCCACGGAGAGATCTTCCGCATCCCGACGCAGCCCCTCGATGAGCGTCACGAAGCGTCCCAGAGCCTTGCGCGCCCGGGCGCCGACGATCTTTGCGTCGCTGGCCGCCCCTTGGCGGCAGGCGTCGAAGAGCGTGAGATCATTTGTCCGGGCGTGGGCCGTGAGCTTTGCCAGGGTGGTCTTGCCTATGCCCCTTCTGGGGGTGTTGATGATGCGGGTCAAGTCGAAGTCACAGCGCAGGTTTTGCACCAGGCGCAGATAGGCGATGAGGTCCTTGATCTCGGCCCGCTCGTAGAACCGGATGCCTCCCACCAGGACGTAGGGGAGGTTGGCCGCGCGTAGGGCCTCCTCCAGGGAGCGGGACTGGGCGTGGACCCGGTAGAAGACAGCGACGTCGTCCAGGCTGTGGGACTCGGAGGCGAGCTGCCCGATGGCGTGGGCCACGAAGGCGGCCTCCTGACGGTCGTCTCGACAGGCCACCAACTCGATGGGGTCGCCCTGGCCCAGGGCGGTCCACAGGGTTTTTTCCTTGCGCCAGCGGTTGTTGCGGATCACCGCGTTGGCCGCGCCGAGGATGGTGGCCGTGGAGCGGTAGTTCTGTTCCAGCTTGATGACCCTAGTTCCCGGGTGGTCGGACTCGAAGTCCAAAATGTTGCTCAGGTCCGCTCCGCGCCAGGAGTAGATGGACTGGTCGTCGTCTCCTACCACACACAGGTTGTTCGTCATGGCCGAGAGGCTGTGAGAGAGGCGGTACTGGACCCGGTTGGTGTCCTGAAACTCGTCCACCATCACGTAGCGGAAGCGGGTGGCCAGCCCCGCCCGGGCGGCGAGATCTTCTTCAACAATTTGCAGAGCGAGGACCAGGAGGTCACCGAAATCCACCGCGTCGGAGTCACGCAGCCGCCGGTGGTACTCCTTCCACAGGCGCCGAGCTACCTCGTCCCAGGCTGGATCCTCTGCTGTTTCCCGTAAGCCTCCGGCGCGGTTCTTGAGGCGGTCGAAGAGCTGACGAAAGGCCGCCACGGGACGATCCGCCAGGCCCCACTCCTTGAGGATCTGGGTGATCATCTTTTTTTGGTCAGTGTCGTCGTAGATCACGAAGTTAGGCGTGAGCCCCACCCGGTGCGCTTCCCTCCGAAGGATTCGAGCGGAGGAGGCGTGGAAGGTGCCGATCCATGCGCCCCTGGGATCTTCTCCCAGGAGCTCACGGACGCGATGACGCATCTCCGCCGCGGCCTTGTTGGTAAAGGTCACCGCGAAGATTTGCCAGGGTGCCACGCCCGATTCCACCAAGCGGGCGATGCGCTGGGTGATCACCCGCGTCTTTCCCGAACCCGCTCCCGCGAGGATGAGCAGGGGGCCGTTGTCGTGACTTATGGCCTCCCGCTGGGGCTCGTTGACATCTGCAGGGTTCATGGGTGGCGTGATCTACCGGAGCCGTGTACCCGGCTGCCGACCTTGACATGGAAAATGGTGGTTGGTACGATGTTCAGCGAAGAAAACGATACCAGAATTAGACCGGATCTTCCCCCGTTCCCATGGCCGTTGCCCCCCTGACGACATCGGACGGAGAAGCTCCGGTCTTCTTTTTTTTGGGGGGATGTGTCGAGGGGTTTTCTCACCGGATACGCAGGGAGCGCTTGACCACCTGGGCATTACCCGCGGCGTCGTAGGCGCGCACCAGGAGCGTGTGAACCCCAGGCTGGAGCTTGGGCAGACGGAAGGAGAACCGCTCGGCCTCCTGATCGAAGTTGCCATCCACGGCGTCGACTCCGAACCAGTTCTTGCCGTCGATGGAGTACGCGATGCCGGTGATGCGGCTGAAGCTGTCGCGCACCAGGCCCGCGGCGATGGTCCCTCGTACCCGCAGCCCCACAAAGGAGGGCTTGTTGTGGTCCACCAGCACGGGCACCGAGATGCGGTGGCGCGACTTGGCCCGGGTCACGGAGTTGGCCCGCCCGTCGGTGGCGGTCACCCGGACCTCGTACCATCCATCCGGGAGGTTGTCTGTGCGCCATTTGAGGGACGTGGTGGTGAGGGGCTTGTCTCCGATTTTGCGCCACCGCACATCCCCCACGGCCCGATAGACCACCCGGTAGGCCAGGGGATCTCCATCGGGGTCTGAGACCTTCCAGGAGATCTTCAGCTCCTTGGGTGCCACAGAGGTGGCCTTTTTGAGCCAGCCGGCCTTGTGTACGGGCGTCTTGCCTGTGCTGGCGTCGCCCACTTTGAGATGGGTCCAGCGGGGGGCACGGTTGATGGCGGTGAAGTGTAGCCGCACATGGTGCACCACGGCCTTGGAGCCGCCGGGCCAGTTGACCCGGTACTGTACGTAGCGGCCGGCTGGGCTGCGCACCAGGCCTCGCCCGAAACCACCGAGGTTCCCTTTGGGAGTCACTGCCTTCCAGGGGCTCCAGGCGGCGTTGGGTTCGGCGGTGTTGCCTGTTCGGGTCTGCATGGTCACGCGGCCCGAGGCGCGGAAGGAGATCACTCCGAAGCGCGAGACATTCGTGGTGTCGTAGGCGCCCGAGGTGTAGAAGGTCTTGCCGCGTCCCCCCACCCGGTACAGGGCCGCGCCGTCCCCCGTGCCGAAGGCGCGGATCTTGCCGCCCAGGGAGAGGGCCAGCACCTGACGCTCCTTGACGTCGTGGGCCGTGGCGGCGGAGTCGTCGGGCAGGATGGAGATCACTCGGCCCCGAGTGCCCTCGGCGGCGAAGAGGCGCCCGCGCACCACCTCCAAGGCGGTGAAATAGCCTTTCTTCACGGAGTGAAGCTGGGTGGCCGAGCCGTTGACGTCCACGGCGAAGATACCGCCGCTGCCCAGCTTGGCGCCCAGACGGGGCAAACGCAGCTTGCGCTTGGGCCGGCCGCTGGTCTTGGTCTTGATCTTGGTGCCCTTGGGCTTGTTCCAGCTCGGGAAGCGCATCAGCGAGGAGCGGTCGGGCTTGATTTTGTTCACGGCCACGAAAAGACGCTTTCCGTCGCTGGCCAGGGCGCGGATCTCGTTGCCCGCGAAGTCATGCAGGGCGCGCACCCGGCGGGGGCCCAGCACCCGGTACACGATGGCCTTGGGGGCGGTGCCCACGTAGAGCGCGCCTTCGGGGCCCACGGCTATGGACTGGAGGTGGGTCTCCTTGGAATCCCAGTACACCCGCGCCCGACCCGCTCGGTTAATGGCGAACAGCTGGCCCCCCGGGCCTGTGGCGGCGAAGAGCGTGGCCTTTTGATACACCAGGCCCCACACGTGCTTGGCCTTGACCTGGACAAAGGGCTTCACGGTACCGGTGGCGGTAGAGATGGCGTAGATCCGCCCCTCGGGCAGGGTGCCGGCGTAGATCGTACCGGCCGGGCCCTTGGCAAAGCTGGTGACGATCACGGCGCCCTTGAGCTTGGCCAGCTTCCGGGCGCGACCACCCTTAACCACCCAAACCTCGCCCTTGTTGCCCGTGCCCAGGTAGAGGTTGCCTCCGGCCTCGATCATGGAAAAGACCATGGAGATCCCCTTGAGGCCGGTGCGTTTTGCGGTCTCACTCCGTACGAGGCGCCCTGCGGAGGTAACCAGCACTCCGCTGGGGGTACCGGCATCGAAGTCCTTGAACGTTTGGTTGACCCACACCCGGGTGGTGCCCGCGTGGGCCGCCGGCGAGAAGGTCAGAAGTAGCAGGCCCATCACCAGGGGCGTGAGCAAGGAGGTCATGGCATTCCGAGTCATGGGGCACCGTCCTGGGTTCGATGGCAGTCGGGGGGTCATGGTCGTCTCTCCACCCGCACGTAGATGCGCTTGGAGCCGCTGAGCACGTCGGGCAGCACCAGGGCCTTGCGGAAGGAGGCCCGGTGCAACAGGCGTTTCTTGGTGGAGGAGCCGTTGCGCAGGCTGTCGAGCACCGAGCCCGGCAGGTAACTGATGATGCGTCCGTTGACGGAGGTTCCCTCGGCCGGGAGCATCACCCTCACCACCAACTGACGGGCGTGGTACATGCGTTTTATGATGCGCCACACGTCCGTCATGGCGTACACGGGCGCCGCGTCCACGACGGCGGAGGGACCCGCGGCGACGTCGATTCGGATCGTGGTGCCCGAGACCACATGGCTCGGGATGACCACCGGTATGGTTTTTACGTAGCGACCCTGGCCGAGGTGCCGTCGCAGCTTCACCCGCAGGTTCACCACCTGACCGGGCTCCACCACATTGGAATCCAGGCGTACGTCTTCGATGGTGGCGGCGCGGATGGTCTTTTCGGCCTTGATCCGGATGCGCAATTTCGACACCGACACGCGCGTAAGGTTCTGGCCCATGAGAAATCTCAGGATGCGGAAGCCCCGGGTGGTTCCGATGCGAAATCCGAATCCGGCGCCTTTGCCCGCGTAGATGTAGTCGTCCAGGGTCACGGTCTTTTTGACGGTCCGTCCCCATTTGGGGTAGGTCACGTCCATGGAGATGCGCGCCGAGATGGTGGTGTTCACGGTGTCGGGAACCGCCCGGCGCAGCAGCGATCGCATGACGTACTGTAAGTAGTAGTGGGTGGCGTTGCGGTTGGAGAAGATCTCGAAGGAGTAGTCCTGTTTACCGCCTCCCCTCGAGACGATGGTCACCTTCACCGGGATCACCGGGGCCCTTTTACTGGTGTCAGCGATGATGCAAGGGCGGCGGTCCTGCACCAGGCTCCCCAGCACCCCCAGGGCGGTGGAGATCTTGTACGAGGAGGCGTAGCCCGGCATGAACATGTGGATCCAGCTCGAGGTCACCGGGATGTAGTGCTCCCCCCAGTTGGTCATGGGATGGCCGAAGGCGAGGATCTTGTTGCCCTTGACCAACGTGACGGTCCCGGTGCCGTTCATGGAGATGGCGCCCCGCACAAGCTGTACGCCGATGGAGCCGCCGTTGACGAAGCGCTTGGGTTTTTTGTAGTACCGCATGGCGTCGGCGCTGCTGCCGCCGCCGGCCACCACGGTGAAGCCGTAGGGCTTGAGATCCTTGGCCAGCTCCTTGAGGGTCAACCGGTCGAAGCCCGACACCGACAGGGGCACGGACATGCGCCGCATACCCGCCACACCCGTGCGTACCCGGGCGGAGCGTGGTGCCGGTATGGATCGGAACCAGGGGCTCAGGGGGTTGCGCGGGTTCTTCCAGCCCAGGAGCTGCCGGGCCAGGGCCCTGCCGGCGCGCGTGGGCTTGCGGGCGAGACGGCCTAATCCAAGGCCAAGACCAGTCCCTCGGCCTCGGCCCGTCGACACCGAGCGTTGCGCCTTCCCTCTCAAGGTGGATGAGGGCTGTTTCAGGCTCAGGGTGGGCGTACCCTTGAGGCCCCGGTTTTTGCGCTTGAGCTCGTCGAGCATGTACCGGATGGGCGTGAGCATGGCGATGGGGCGCTTGGACCAGTTGGGCCCGTAGGCCAGGGCGCCGGCCAGCCCTCCACCGATGTAGCAGGGGCTACCGCTCATGCCGGCCACCACGCCCGCGAGCTTGAGCTTGGGATCGTTGGAGGCGATGAGGATCAGGTGCTGACGAGGAAAATAATTGAAGAGGATGCCTTTGACGTGGAAGCGGAAGGTGGAGACGGTCAGACCCTGGAAGACGGTCTTACAGATGCCGCGGTCACCCACCTTGATCTTCATCAGGGGCTTGATCTTCACGCCCATATACATTTTGGTGTTGGCCTGCGTATCCGGCGTGAATGCCGTCAGTGCGAAGGCCATTAGCCCGGCGCACAGGGCGAGTCGCACTGGTGCGTCGAGGGCGCGTCTGGAGGATTGTAGCTGCATGGGAAGGGTTCCTCTGTCAGGTCTGGCGTCCCCTGACCTGGTCTAGGCGTCCACGACCTGATCTCCGCCGCCGCGCTTGGCCTCCCGAAGGGCCCGAGAGACTTGTTGCATGAGCGCGCCGAACTCTAGTCGAGGGGCCCCATCGGAGCAGACCAGCCCAATGGAGACCGTGGTCTCCTCCACTGCGCCGTAGGTGTCCGGGAGGATTGCGGCCTGTTCGCGGATGCGATCGGCCACCACATAGGCGCCGTCCAGGTCGGTGTGAGGCATCATCACGAGGATGGTCTCTTCGGAGAAGGTGATGGGGATGTCGATGTCGCGTACGCCGAGCCGGATAATGCGGGCCAGGTCGGCGAAGAGCTCTCGCTCATGGGGGCTGCCGGTGATCTCATCGGAGCGGTCGTAGGCCACGAGCATCAGCGAAAGGGGGAAGTCGTAGCGCTTGGACCGCTGGAGCTCGATGCCGACGATCTTTTTGAAAAACTCGAACTGGTAGAATCGCTCCCGGGCCTCCCGTTCCAGCTCGGACCCGGCGGTCTCCCGGGCGATGGAGTCCCGCTCCTCCTTGATCACGCCGAGCTCCAGGCGCAGCTCGCGGATCTTGAGAGCGGATCGCACGGCGGCCGTGAGCTCCGTCTCCTTGAGGGGCTTGATGAGGTAGTTGTCCGCCCCCGCCCTCTCGAAGATCTCTGCGGTTTGGTCGTTGTCCGTGGAGAAAAGGAGCAGCACCGGCAGGGCGGGGTCGATGTCCTTGGCCCTTGAGGTGAACTCGGAGTCATCGCCGTCACTGGTATGAGCGTTGGCCAGGACCATGTCCGGCCGCCAGTCAATGACTGCGCGCACCCCGTCGTCGGCGTTTTTGCAGGAGAAGATCGTGTGATCCTGCTCCCGCATTACGGCTCGGGTTTTCTCGATGAACTGTTCGTTACGGTCGATGATGAGGATTCTGCGTCTAGCCATGAGATTGTTGAGTTTACTCGTAGCTTCTGACAAAGGCGAAGAAAAAAATGTAGGTCTATGGGGTGTCGGGGTTTTTTCCCAGGATCCAGAGCACACCCATGAGGGCTGCCAAGGCCAGGCCATAGCAGGCCCACAGGGGTAGATCATTGGCGTGGCCCAGGTAGCCGAAGCCGGCGGCGGCGAGCATTACCGTCACTGCGTAGGGGAGCTGGGTGCGGATGTGATCCATGTGGTTGCAGCCCGAAGAGAGCGAGCTCATCACCGTGGTGTCCGAGATGGGGGAGCAGTGATCGCCGAAGATGGCGCCGTCCAGCACCGCTCCGGCCGCCAGATACAGCAGCACCGGATTGTCGCGTCCGCCCAAGGCGTAGGCCAGGGGTAAGACGGTGGGGATCAGAATACCCATGGTGCCCCAGGAGGTTCCGGTGGCAAAGGCGATGGCCGCGGAGGTGGCGAAGATCAGCAGGGGCAGCAGGGTCGGATCCACATTTCCGGCCAGGGCCGCGGTGAGGGTCACCGAGGAGCCCAGGGCGTCGCAGGCCGCCTGGATGCCCCAGGCGCAGATCAGAATGCCGATGGCGCCCCCGATGGCGCGCGCGCCGGACACGTAGGTCCGGCCCAGCTCACCCCAGGCCAGGGCGTCGTGGGCGTCGCTGCCCGTGGGCAGTGTTTTCCTCCGTCGCCGGGCCAAGAACATGGCCACCGCTGATCCGGCGAGACCCGATAGGAGCATGGCCCAGCCCTGGAGCCCCTCCTTGGCCGCCTGGGTGAAGCAGTCCCGCAGGTGGGACGTGGATCCGAGACCGTAGAGCCCCTCGGACAGGGCGAGCTGGACTCCCGGGGTCTGGTGACCCAGGACCAGGATGCCTCCCAGCACACCCACCAGCACTGTGCCAATGGGCACCACGGCCACGGTCCAGGCCGGGTCCAGACCGTCCGGCGGGCCACCGTGCTCCAGGAATGTCTCGCTGTGCTCACCATCGACGTCGCTGTCGGGCCTCACCTGTCCCGTACGCGTGGCGCGATGTTCGGCGCGGAGCATGGGGCCGAAGTCCCGGCGGAGCAAAATGGTGGCGAGGACGAACCCGAGGGTGAGCAGGCAGTAAAACCTCATGGGAAGGGCTTGCCAGAAGATCTCGAACCCGCTGACGCCCAGCCCCAGGCTGTCGGAGGTGGTCTGAAAGAGCCCCACCTCGAATCCGATCCAGGTGGAGATGAGCGCCACACCCGCGATGGGGGCGGCAGTGGAATCGACGAGGTAGGCGAGCTTCTCCCGGCTCACCCGGGCGGCGTCGGTGATGGGCCGGGCGGCGCTGCCCACCACGAGGGTGTTGGCGCAGTCGTCGAAAAACAGGACCAGCCCCATGAGCCACACCGAGAGCCGTGCCAGGTGGGGGCGTCCCCGCAGTCGCCCCACCAATGAGAGTAGTCCCTGGGTGCCGCCGGCCCGGGTGATGACGGCGATCATCCCCACCAGGGAGGTTGCGAAGATCATCACCTGGAGCTTGAACTGCGCCAGCAAGGGACCTACGACAAAATGGCGTGCAGCCCACCAGAGCGCATGGAGCACATCCACCGGCAGCCACAACAGTCGCGTGGTCACCGGAGCCGACAGGCGCGAGGGGCTGCCGGCGACCATTACCAGGGCTCCGCAGAAGATGGCCAGCAGCATGGACAGGAGGATCCGGCGCGTGGCCAGGGCGGCCACCACGGCCACCACGGGCGGGATCAGCGCCAGGTAGCCCGTGATGCGCTGGCGCCCGTCAAAGGAGGTGCGACCCGTGATCCGGTGACCGTCCAGCGATAGCCTGAGCTTGAGCTCTATTGCACTGGAACCCCGGGCGGGCGGCGGTTGGCGTAGGGTGCACCGACCACGCAGGCGGCGAGCCCCGTGGGAACTTGCCTTTTGGAGTTGAAACACCTTGTGGGATGCCAGGCCGGTCCGCAAGGTCTTGAGGCATTGGGCGTCGCCCGAGGCGTCGAGAAACACCACCACCCGGTGTCGCGGTCTGCCGCGGGCGTCCCGGTGGGGCGCTGACAGGCGGCCCAGGCCGTCGCGCACCAGCCCCTCGGCGGCCAGTTGCCGACGGGAGCGACGAAGATCGGGACCAGTGGCCTGCTCCAGCCCCCACAGCCCCACGAGCAACGCCGCGAGGATGAGGGTGGCGATTCTGAGGGTTCGCGAAAGCACAACTTCGGGATTCGGTCGCCGATCCGTCAACTGTGCCTGCGTTGCTCGTCGGTTGAATAGCCCCACTATTCGCCATCCTCGCGCCTTGGCACAGTACCGTTTCGACGCCCTCGGTCCTTCGAAGTTGTGCTTTCGCGAACCCTTAGCCGCCGACCCGAGAACACTTTGGTGTCTGGAGACACGGGCCGATAATACAAGATCGTCGCGGCGAAGGCTCGGGGGTTCTAAAAAGCGCCCTCACGTCATCGCCTCACCATTCACCCCACTTCCCATTCCATGTGATTAAATCCGTTCCCTCCTGCCACCGCCAGGAGCGAGTGCCCAGCCTCGCTCGGATCCTGCAACCCCCTATCCGTTAGCAGCAGTGCTTGGATGACGAATTGTGGACGCTCTCGATCGGTTCTGAGCCGATGGTCATCCCGGTGTAGCGAACCG
>JAOZUO010000241.1 GCA_029938605.1 Deltaproteobacteria bacterium
ATCCGCCGCCCGAACCCACATGGTCCGCTCGTCTTCCGCTCGTCTTCCGCTCGTCTTCCGCTCGTCTTCCGCTCGTCATTTTCTTGACGAAGCCTGGCGTTCTCAGAGATCAAGACTGGCGCACGCCGCCAAAAAAGGCACGACCCTCAGGCCAACACTTTGTAATCAAAGAACATCGAGGCCGTTGGCACAAGAAGTGCTAGGTACTGTTGCCGATATTACCGCTAACGAGAAATGGTCATAGGAGATTACACAATGCATACCAGTACCAACAAACCCAGCGATCTGATTCCCACGCACCTGCCCAACGCACCCCTGTCAGCTCTGACAGCGTCTCTCATAGATTGGAGCGGCCCCTACAAACCCCTCCGCGGCCGCCCACGATAGGCACCCCTCTTTCAGTCTCCAACTTTCAGTCTCGGCCTCTTTGGGACCCTTGGACCCCCAATTTTGCAAAAGCGTTCTCAGGGCTGTGGGGGTGCGGTACCATCGGACGCTCCATGGCTGTCCATTCTCATCGACGGAGGTTGACCGCGGCGCGGGCCGTGATGATGGCCGTGATAATGGGCGTGGTGTTCTTGGGCTGGACGTTGGCAGCACCCCGGGCGTACGCGTTCGATTTTACGGGTCCGGATCCCACCTTGACCGGGGCGAGCGGGGCCACGGCGGCTTCGTCTTTCGGGGTGCGGAGCTTCGTGCTGAATCCGGCGCTTCTGGGCTTGGACCAAAGCTTGGGCCAGGGCTTGGGCCGGGGCTTGCAGGGGTTGGGGAAGCGCGGGCTGCGGCTCTCGGCCGGGATGACCATGGATTCGCGGCGGGCCACCACCCGGCGAATCGGGGACGAACCCCAGGACACGGCCCAGAGCCCGCTGGACCCGCGCCTGATGCCACATGTGGCGGCCGCCGGGAGCCTCGGCCTGGTGAACCTGACCGCCGGGGCCTGGTACGAGGAGAAGAGCGGCGCGAGCGTATGGTTCCCCGGACGGGATCCCAACGGGCCACTGGTTCCCAGCGTGTGGGACAGACAGCGCTACGGATCGCTATCCTACGATCTCCGCCTGCACCACTTCGGCATGGCGTTGGCCTGGCGACCGCTTCGGTGGCTGGGGCTCGGAGCAGCGGTGGGCGCGCAGTGGCTGTCGCTGGACCATCGGCGGATCCTGGCCACCGGAGTGGGTGGAGACCAGGAAGATCCCCGAGCGGATCTGGAGTCGCAGGTAGCGCTGAAGGCGCGGTTCGTTCCGCTGGGCCTGTTCGGACTGGTGCTTCGTCCGGTGCGGTGGCTGCGACTGGGCGCGGCCTTCGAGGTGTCGTCCGTGGCGCGGCTGGAAGGGACGGCGCGCCTTGCGCCGACGCGCCCCATCAGTTGGGCGCTGGTGCCCATGGGTGATGCCTCCGCATCGCTGCGGCTCCGCATGGGCTGGGTGCTGCGGGCGGCGATGGGAGTGGACCTGGGGCGCGTGTCGATAGATGTGGCGGGGAGCGTGACGGCCCGACCGAGCCCCAAGAGCCTGACGGTGAACGCACCGGAGCTGTTGGTGCAACCCGTTTCCTGGGAGACGGACGTGGTGGAGGTGAACCACCTCCCCCTGGGCATCGTCCTACGCCGGCGGCTGTCGCTGTCGACCACGGTGCGGGTGGCAGTGGTGGCCAAGCAGCTGTTTTTGTCAGTGGGGTATGGCTTCACCCAATCCCAGGTGGATCCACGGGTCCGCTCGGCGGCGCTGGTGGCGCCGGATCGCCACCTGTTGGCCCTGGGCATCTGCTTCCGCCGGGGCCCCCTGCGGTTGGACGTGGGCTACGTGCGGGTACAGGCCGCGGTCACCACCTCCACCGGGTATGCCCACCAAACCCACCTGGTGGATCCATCCGCCGCGGTGTCCATCGCGTCGAGACATCAGAGCCTCAGCGGCGACATGGCCAGCGCAACCCTGACGATCCACATGGACTTCACTCCCTGACCGGAAAAACACTCCCTTGAAGCCTGGCGCCCTTCGGACGCTTGCACAAAACTAAACCCACGGTTAAGCTATGTGCATCATGACGGAGGAGACCCAAGAACGTTGTGGACCTCAGTGGAGTCAGCTCTACGACATCGCTGGGGCCCAGGAAGGACACTTCACGAGCGTACAAGCGGCGGACGCGGGCTACTCCCCCCAACTTCTCGCCAAGTACCTGAAGAACGGCCGGATAGTGCGCCTGCGTCGCGGCATCTACCGGCTGGTGCACTTTCCACCCGGCGACCACGAGGATCTTGTTGTCATCTCGCTGTGGTCCGAGCGCGTCGGCGTGTTCAGTCACGAGACCGCCCTGGCGCTCCACCATCTCTCTGATGTCCTTTCGGCGAAGGTCCACCTGACAGTGCCGAGCGACTGGAGAGCCAGACGACTTCGTGTACCGTCTGGCACCCTGCTCCACTTCGCCGACCTGACCGATGACGACCGTAATTGGGCAGGGGCCGTGGTCGTGACGTCACCCGCACGAACCGTCATTGACTGTGCCGACGCTCATGTGTCTCCGGAAATCGTTCGACAAGCTGTCGCAGAAGGCGTGCATCGGGGGATCTTCACCGAGGCGATGGTCGAGTCAGCCGTCGAGTACCTCCAAGCCTTCGGACAGGACGAATGAGACCTCGAAACTATGCCACCCCGCTCGCGTTCAAGACAGCCGTCGAGCAGCGCCTTCGTACCGAGGCGTCTGCCCTGGGGATGGATCTCAACCGGCGCCGGCAGCTCTTCGTGTTCGATCGCTACCTCGCCCGCATCTTTACCATCCTCCAGGATGCCGTTATCTTGAAGGGCGGGATGGTCATCGAGCTGCGTCTGGAGCGGGCGCGAACTACCAAGGACATCGATCTGCGGATGATCGGCGACCCGAACGACGTGCTCGCCCGTCTGCAAGAGGCGGGGCGACTTGACCTTGATGACTACCTGAGCTTCGAGGTTCAGGTCGATCCGCGGCATCCAGAGATCGAAGCCGAGGGCATGGTTTACCAGGGACTTCGCTACAAGACGCAGGGTCAGCTCGCCCGCAAGATCTACGGTTCACCCTTCGGAATCGATGTAGCCTTCGCCGAGCCCATGCACGGCCTACCCGACGAGCTTGAGGGCAGCAGCTTCCTCGAGTTTGCCGGTATCGCGCCCGCGCGCTTTCGCGTCTACCCACTCGAGACGCACATTGCCGAGAAGCTCCACGCCTACACGCTTCCCCGCAAACGCCCAAACTCGCGCGTCAAGGATCTCCCCGACATCGCGTTGCTTGCTACTGCGCGCGACATCGACGGCGCAGCTCTGGGTTCAGCCATCGCTCGGACCTTCAAACATCGGGCGACCCACTCCGTTCCCGCGTCACTCCCAGAGCCGCCGATCGCATGGGCGCCGGTCTACGAGCGGATCGTCGAAAACGACGGGCTGCGGTGGCGAACGCTAGATGATGTTACGGAGGCGGTGCAGTCCTTCCTCGACCCGGTGCTGACGGGAGGAGCAACAACCTGGGTCGCCAAGGCGTGGGCCTGGTCCAGAAAGTAGTTTCGGCATGGTGGCTAGACGGAGGATCACGACGACGGAAACTAGTTGCCACCCCAGAAGTGGGACTAGCGCCCCCGGTACTTTTTGACGGTCTTCAGTACCGTGGCCCCGGCGGGTCGGCGGATGGGTTTGTCGCCGGTACGCAAAGAGCCCAGGGTACCCGACAGGGGGGTGATGCAATGGATGAAGTCGGCGCGGTACTTTGGGGCCACGGGCGGTCGGCGGGTGCGGTTGTGCTTCATGGGGTCCACGTAGACGCCACCGATCTTGAGACCATAGTGGAGGTGGGGACCGGTGGCCATGCCCGTGGCACCCACGTAGCCGATGACCTGACGCTGGCGGACCTTGTCGCCCTTTTTGAGACCGCGACGGTAGCCGTGCATATGCATGTACACCGAGCGCACGTTGTTTTCGTGGTTCAGCACGATCATCTTGCCCGCGGCGCGGTTGCGGCCCACGAAGACCACCTCGCCGTCGGCCACGGCCCAGATGGGCGTGCCCTGGGGCGCGGCGTAGTCCACACCGTTATGGGCGCGGATGACGTGCAGCACCGGATGCATGCGCTTGGGATCGAACAGCGACGAGATGCGCTTGTACCGCAGGGGCGCCTTGAGCAGCATGCGATGCAGGGAGTTGCCCTGCTCGTCGTAGTAGCCGCCGCTGCCCGCGGGGGGCCGATACCAGAACGCACGCACGCGCTTGCGCTTGCCCACGAGCTCAGCGGCCAGAACGCGGCCGTATCGAATGAGCTCGTCCCCTTGAAACTGCTTCTCCACGATGAGGCGGACCACGTCCCCCGGGTGCACGTCCGTGTACAGGTTCAGGTCCCAAGAAAAGATCGCCGTAAAGGCCGCCAGGAGCCGGCCGTCTTCGCCCATACTCTTGAAGGTGGCCCACAAGGAGCTCTTCACCGGCGCGGCCAGCTCGAAGATTCGCGTGACCACCGGGCGGGTCACCTTCATGGCCAACAGCTTCTTGCCCCGGCGCACGATGCGGTAGATCTCCCCCGGGCTGGCCTGGTACTCAAACCCCAAAAGACGCTGCCGGTCCTGACTCAATCGGATCTTGAGCTTCTGCCCAGGCCGCGCCCGCCGGAAGTTGTACAGGTGATCGAGGGTGCGTACGATGATGTCGCCCAGCAGCCGATTCACGCCCACACGCTTGAGAGACGAGTACAGGTTGTCCCCCCGCCGGATGCGCCCGTGCACCGTGAACGCCTCGATCTCCAGCAGCGCGTCCTCCTCCTGCTCCACCATGGTCCGTTCGGTAATCGCCCGCGGCATCCGTAAAAACCGGTTGGGTCCCCGCTTCCGCACCACCGCCGCCCGGACCCCGGCCTTCTTCTTTTTTTTGCCCGACTCTCGGACCCGATCGACCTGCGACGTGCGATACACATTCCGCAGGGACTTCCGCCCCCAGACAAAGGCGTAGAGGTTCACCGCCACCAGCACCGCCACCCCAAGGACCACATACCCCGTCAGCCGCACCCGACTCCTCCGGTCCGCCTCACCTCCACCACCACCACGCCGCACAGGCGGCATGATCAACTTCTGCCGCTTCCGAGGCCGGCTGGTACGTCGGTTGCTAAGAGACATAGAGAATCCCTGACTGATCCCAATCCGTAGCACGCCCCCCACCACCGGTCAATTATTCACCCCCCTCCACAAATGCTAATAAGCTTTGATTTCCAATTGTTACAACTTCTCGGGCCGCCACACCGCCTCCTGCCCCGGCAGATGGTTCTTCCGCCGGGCGTCCCCAATATCAGCGAGTGGATCGCCACGGGCTTCCGCCGGGGCTCACCCAAGGCGACTGAAATTGTGATATAAAGATGAAGGTCTATTCAATGTGACGGCACTTCGACATCCTCGGCTTTGGGGATGTATGGCAGGAGGTATTTCATGAGGATGCTCGGTCTATTGCTGGTTGGTGTGATGGTCCTTGGCGTTGCTGCGTGTAGCGGTAACGACGATGACACCAATGACAACCAGAACAGCAACTCGCTGAACAACAACAATTCGATGCTCGATGCCGGATTCGTGGACGCCACCCCCTTTGATGGGTGCGTGTCTGTCTCCGAGACGGCCACGGCCGGCCGCGGCCCCGCGGATGTGATCTTCGTCATCGACAACACCCCGAGCATGGAGGACGAGATCGCGGAGGTGCGAGCCAACATGAACGCCTTCTCCCAGCTCGTCGAGGACGAAGGTCTCGACCTGCACATCGTCCTCATTGCGTGTCAGCACGACGACTGCGGAATCCATGATGAATGGCACGGGATCTGTATCGAAGCCCCTGTGGGCGCAGCGAATGGATGCCCCGCCGGAGGTCCCTACGACGACTCGAACCCGCCGACCTACCTCCACGTCAGCGAGCCCGTGCCCTCCACCGGCGGACTGGCCAAGTTGCTGTCCACCTATCCCGAGTGGTCCTCGATGATCCGCGACAACTCGGCGAAGCACGTCGTGGTAGTGTCCGACGACAACGACGACACAGCGGCCCAGGACTTCATTGACGCCCTGGTCGCCCTCGACAGCCGCTTCCTCGGCTTCCAGGCCCACGGCATCTTCTCGTACTTGAGCAAGGAGGCTGGCTGCGCCATCAGCACCACCGACCCCTGCTGCATCTTCTCCGCCCCCGATGGCGAGGGAGTAGTCTACAAGGAGCTGGTGGCCCTGACCGGCGGCCTGTCCGGCGACATGTGTCTCCAGGACTTCGACCCGGTGTTCGCCGAGCTCGGCGGCGCGGTGATTGCGAGCGCCACCCTGAGCTGCGAGTGGGAGATCCCCCCGCCACCGGAAGGAGAGGATCTCAATCCAAACATGGTCAACGTCGAGTACATCGATTCGAACAGTCAATCCGTCTTCATCGGCCGGGTCATGTCGTTGGCGGACTGCTCCACGGTGGCCCAGGGGTGGTACTACGACGACAACACAACCCCCACCCAGGTCCTCGTCTGCCCCCAGACCTGCGAATGGATCCAGGGTGAGGAGGGCTCCCAGCTCACCATCCACTTCGGCTGCGATCAGCTCATCGCACCGGTTCTGTAACCGCCCCCCCCTGAGCACCTGTCATTCCGAACACCGAACCCTCAGCCCAGTCCTGAACACCTGATCATTCCGAGGGAAACGAGGCCTTCGGTTTGGGCTTTGGCTTGGACTTCGGCTTGGACTTCGGCTTGGACTTCGGCTTGGACTTCGGCTTGGACTTCGACTTGGGCTTGGACTTCGACTTGGGCTTCGGCTTCGACTTGGGCTTCGGCTTCGACTTGGGCTTCGGCTTGAGATTTCGACGCCGCTTCTTCGCGCCGGCGAGGAGCTCCGCGGCGGCGGCCCGGGTGGTCTTGGTGACCTTGGCGCCGCCGATCATGCGGGCCAGCTCCTCGGTGCGCTCCTTGTCCGACAGCTCGACGATGGTGGCGTGGGTGCGGCCCTGGAGATCGGACTTGGCCACGCGGAAGTGGTGATCCGCGAAGGCGGCGATGCCGGGCAGGTGGGTGATGCAAAGAACCTGGCGGTGAAGAGCCACCTCGGCCAAAGCGAGGCCCACCGTGTCGGCCGTGACACCGCCGATACCGGCATCCACCTCGTCGAAGACGTAGGTCTGTACGCGGTCCCGGTCAGCCAGCACGAGCTTGATGGCGAGCATGAGTCGGGACAGCTCCCCGCCCGAGGCGGTGCGCGCCAGGGGAAGCGGCTCCTCCCCCGGGTTGGGAGCCACGAGCAGCTCCACGCGATCCCAACCCCGCGGACCGAGCCGTCGGCCGTCAAAGACCAGCTCCGGATCGTCGCCCTTGCGGACCGCCCGCACCTGGTGGCGGATCAGAAACCGCGCCCTGGGCATACCCAAGCGAGCAAGGTTTGCCTCCACGGCCGAAGACAGCCGCGAGGCCGCACCCTTGCGAGCCGTGGTCAGGTTCCCAGCGGCGTCCGCAGCCACGGCGCGGGCCCGATCCAGCGCCGCGCGCAGGGCCTCAATGCGCTCGTCGGCACAGCGGAGGTCCTCCACCTCGGCGGCGATCCGGTCGCGGAGATCCGCGAGGTCATCCACATCCACGCGGTGCTTCCTGCGGAGTCGATCCAGCTCGGTGAGGCGGGTCTCCACGACATCCAGGCGCGCCGGATCGCCCTCGATGGAGCCGGCGTAGCTGAGCAGATCCCGGGCCACGTCATCGCACTGGGCGCGCGCGTCGGCGAGACGCTCCGGCAGGTCCCGCAGCCCCGGATCCAACTCGGCGGCCTCCCCGAGCATCCGCTCACACCGGCCCAAGCGCTCCACGGCGGAGCCCTCGTCCTCGTACAGCAACCCCAGGGCACCACGGGCGGCCTGCTCCAGCTCCGTAGCCGAGGCCAACCGCCGCCGCTCGACGTCGAGGCTGGCGTGCTCCCCGGACTCGGGACGCGCCGCCTCCAACTCCCCAAGCTGGTAGCTGAGCAGGTCCAGGCGCGACGCCCGCTCCCGCTCGTCCAGGCTCAGCTTCGCCAGACGCCGCGAAGCCTCCAGGAGAGCGGCCACCGCCTCGCTGACGCCATCGAGGATCTTTCGCGACACGCCTGCGCTGTCGACCAGGCCCAGGTGCGTCGAGGGATCGGTCAGGGTCTGCCCGTCGTGCTGTCCGCTGATGTCCAGACGCGGACCCACCACCTCGGCGAGCCGCTTGGCCGGCACCAGCTCCCCATCCAGGCGCTGGCGGGACCGCCCGCTCGCCGACAGGGTGCGCGAAAGCAGCAGCCCCTCCTCGTCACCTCTCACGTCGCCTCTCGGGTCACCTCTCACGTCGCCTCTCGGGTCACCTCTCACGTCGCCTCTCGGGTCGCCCTCGTCGTCGCCATCGCCGTCGCCGTCGCCCCTCTCGACACCGTCAGCCTCCCGACTCAGCACCGCCTCCACCACGGCCCGATCCGCTCCGTCGCGCACGGACTCCCGAGTGAGCCGCGCGCCCCGCAGCCCGGTCAAAGCTCCCACCAGGATGGACTTGCCCGCGCCGGTCTCGCCGGTAATGGCGCTGAGGCCAGGTCCAAGCTCCAACTCCACGTCTTCAATGATCGCGAAGTTTCGGATCCGCAGGTATTCGAGCATAGGGTCTAACCCGCGCTGCCACTCCAGCTCAGCTTGGAGCGCATCAGCTCAAAGATGTCCACCGAGAGCGCCTGGTACAGCGGCAAAGCCGCCTCCGCCCGGGCGATAACCACCACGTCGTCGGCATGTAAGGTGCAGCCCTGCTGTCCGTCGATGGTGAGGTAGGGCTTGTCCCCCGTATCTACGATTTGCACGGTAATGACACAGTCGGCGGGCATGACCAGGGAGCGGTTCGTGAGCGTGTGTGGGCAGATGGGCGTCACACAAACAGCCGCGAGCCCTGGGGTCAACAGGGGCCCACCGGCGGACAGGTTGTAGGCCGTCGAGCCCGTGGGCGTCGATACGATGAGCCCGTCTGCCCGGTAGTTGGTGATGAGCTGACCGTTCTGACGCGCCTCGAGCTCCAGCAACCGGGCCATGGCGCCCTGGCTGATGACTGCGTCGTTCGTGGCGATGCCGATGTCCTCCTCACCGCCCGAGCGGCGGAGCCGCACCGCCAAACGCATGCGCTGCTGGATCTCGAGGCGCCCTTCGAGAGCCGCGGTCAAGGCAACTTCGAGATCCTCCTCGGGGAAGGGCGTCAAAAACCCCAGCCGCCCCATGTTCACACCGAGGATGGGCACCGGATTCTCCCGCAGGATCCCGGCGGCGTGGAGCAGCGTACCGTCCCCGCCCAGGGTCACCAGGAATTCGGATCCACTGACCAGCTCGGGCTCCTCAACGGCGGTGCCCCTGCCGATGGTCCGCTGCTGCCCGGGGGTGAGCAGGGTCTCGGTGTCCCGATGGGCGAACCAGTCCACGACCCGTCGGGCGGCCTCGGCCGCCGCGGAATTGTTCCGTTTGTAGATCAGGCCAATGGTTCTCATGGGGCCTCGCTCGATAGGACCTCAGGTGTCTTCGGAATCAACCGCTTCGGCGGGTGGATCCACCTCATCCAAGCGTCGACGTAGCTGCTCGACTTCGGCCCTCAGCCGTCTTTGGCGCAGGGCGAGCAGCACCACGTACAGCAGCACCACCGCCCAGATAATGATGTAGGCGATGACCACGAGCGTCCCTGACGGGACCTGCCCGGCCTTCCCCTTGGGGCCGCGATCCTTAGCCGGATCGTAGTCCCTCCACCTCCCGGCCTTGGCCTTGGCCTTGGCCTTGGCCTTGGCCTTGGCCTTGGCCTTGGCCTTGG
>JAOZUO010000242.1 GCA_029938605.1 Deltaproteobacteria bacterium
TGCGCCGGCTGCTGGGCCCCCAAGAGGCAGCAGCGGTCGGCGCGCGCCTATCGACAGGCTGCCACCATCGAAACACCTCCCGCGCCAGGGATGCGAAGGGGCAGTCGGCCACTTTGTGGCCGACCGCAGCGAAGCGGAGCCCGGAACAGCCCGGTCGGCGCCCGCAGGGCGTCGAGGCGCCCAACATCCCCGTTTTCCAATTCATTGCCTAACGTAGAACTCGATACCCCTGGGGTTCGGATTCTCGGCCCTCTGATCCTGGGGAGGGGCGTCCCGTACTATTGATGGGCGTATGGATCGGCTGGATCCGAGCGAGGGGAGGGGGCGCTGGGGCTACTTGCCCTTTTTGCGGAGGAGCTTGAGAACCATCCCGCGGGGGAGCTCGTCGAAGGCCTTTCCGTACTTGGAGGATGGCTTGTCGTTGAGCTTGCGGAGCTTGCCGATGAGGCGGAATTTTTTGCCCACATATACGAAAGACCAGATGGAGTAGCCGAGCTTCTTGCCGGGCTTGACCAGTCGCACGTCGTACAGGGTGACCTTCGACTTCATGGCGTTGAGCGCCTTGGACTGGAGGCCGCGGGCGTTGAGGTCCTTTGGATCGGTGAGCTTGGTGACCTGGAGCCCGGTGTTGCCGGCTTTTCGCTGCTTTTCGACGACCTCACCGTAGGTGGGGATCACGGTCCGCTGGAGCTTGTAGGCCGTGGCGAGCTTTCCGCCCCGGGAATCGCCGAAGACCTTCTTGAACCAGGCCTCGTAGTCCGGGAGACGCCACTGGGAGCAGTAGGCCTTGGCCACGCTGCCCTGGCCCTTCTGGGCGGCAGTCATTACGTCGCCGATCTGCTCCTTCAGACCGTCCACGGAATCGGCATAGGTCTTGTCTTTTGCCTTGGCCGCGTCCGCACCGCCGCCTTTGTCCTTCTTGCCACAGGCCACCAGGGCCACCAAACATCCGGCTGCGAGTAAATAGAGGGCGGCTTTTCGCTTCATGGATTTGTTCTCTCCTCGATGGGTGTTGCCCGGCGGTATGGTGGTCAGTGCCCAGGGGGTCAAGCCGCCTGCTTCACCGGCGACCGCAAGATCTCAACAGAATCAGGTTGACGGGCCGCCTGTGCCGGGGTGTATTATCGCCGTTCGGAAAAGGACCTGAGATGGACCTGAGCAGACTCTCGCGTGGGTGTGCATTTGCGCCTGCGCGCAGGGTGGTAATGAGACCATGGAATCGACCCTGAAAATCCCTGTCGCACTGTCCAATCGGCATTGCCACCTCAGGCAGGCGGATATCGAGACCCTCTTTGGGCCTGGTCATGAGCTGAGCTCGATGAAGCCACTGTCCCAGCCTGGTCAGTTCGCCGCCGCTGAGACCGTGGAGGTGGTGGGACCCAAGGGGTCCATCCCCGGGGTGCGGGTGCTCGGGCCGGCGCGGGGGGACAGTCAGGTGGAGCTGTCGGTGACCGACGGCTTCGTGCTTGGCGTGGCGCTGCCGGTGCGGGTGTCGGGGGACGTGGAGTCCACCCCGGGCGGCCACCTCATCGGTCCACGTGGGGCGGTGCGGCTGGACCAGGGGCTCATTGTAGCGGCGCGCCACATTCATCTCGAGCCGGCCCACGCGGCGGCGGCGGAGTTGCAGGACCAGCAGCGGGTGGCGGTGCGGGCCCTGGGTAAGCGTGGGCTCATCTTCGAAGAGGTGGCGATTCGCATCAGCGACAAGTTCAAGACCGAGATGCACCTGGACACGGATGAAGGCAACGCCGCCTACGTTCGTCCGGGCGACGTCGTGGAGATTATCGCGGACGTGTGTGGACTGTGTCCCTCGGAGTCTTGCGCCATCCGGGATGACCCGACGCAGAAGCCGAGTCGACCGTACTGCGATTTCGCCCAGACGCGATATCAGATCCGTTGATAGGAAGACAACAGGACGACCAGACCCAGTGAGCCAACCCCAGGACCAGACCATCGACTTCGCCGCCCTGGTGAAGATGATCACCGAGTCAGTGCTGGCGAGCCTGCAGGCGTCGTCTCGTCGGGGTGGCTCGGCGGGAGTCGCTTCGTCTACGGCGGAGCCACCGTCACCCCTTGAGATTGAGGCGCGACGCATTGTTTGGCTTCTGGCCGCCCCCTGTGGGCACCTCGAGCCCCTGTGCCGGGAGATGGCCGTGTTGGCGCGGTTGGGGCACCAGCAGGTGGTGGTCGCCTGTCCGGACGTGGTGGACTCGCTGAGGACGACGCCCCTTTGGCCTGGAGAAGGCGTGGGGCTCAGTCTGCGTGTGGTGAGCCCCGATGGGCACGGTGTGTCGGCGCTCCTGGGGGACCTGCCGGATCAGGAGCTGGTGTATGTGGGCTCCCTGGGCTGGCACCAGGCCGCGGCGCTGGCCGCCCTGGACGATCGGGACGGGTTTGTGCAGCTGTTGCTCGGTGCCCTGGCCGCGGGGAAGCCCGTGTCCCTGGTGGCCGCCGAGGCGCTCGATGGTTTGCAGGGGCTGGCGCCCGAAGGGAGACGCCAGGCTGGGGCGTCGTCGGTGTTGGCGCGACAGGCGGGTGTCCTGTGGCGCTCCCTGCAAGGGCTCGGTGTAAAACCCCTGGCTCTGGCCGAGCTGCGGCGTCCCCTGGCGGCCCTGGAGGCCGCGACCAGCGCCCGGGATCGTGCCTTGGGTGGGCTGCTCACCGAGCGTGACGTGGAGGAGGCGGCGGCGGCGGGGCTTCGGGAGTTGCGGCTTTCACGCGGTACGATGATTACGCCTCTGGCCCGGGATCGGGCACGGGAGCTGGATGTACGAATTGAGCAGGTGTAGCAGGCTTGGCAACCATGACGTGGGGCAGTCCCCGCGATTGGAACTTAGAAGTTGGAGGAAGCGATGCAGTTGGCCCGGGTGGTAGGTACGGTGGTGAGCACGCAGAAGACGCAGTACATCACCGGCATGAAGCTGCTCATTGTCGAGCCCATCGACGCTCGCTCCCTGGAGTCCTCGGGAAAGCCCCTGGTCGCCGTGGATGGTGTGGGTGCGGGGGAGGGCGAGGTGGTGCTGTTTGTCACCGGCTCCTCCTCTCGGCTCACCGAGCACACCAAGGACATGCCGGTGGACGCTACAATCATGGCCATCGTGGACTTCGTGGAGGTCGACGGCGACCAGACGTTCGCCAAGTGATGGGTTTCCAAAAGACGGTGATGAAGACGGTGATGAAGAGGGCGATGAAGAGGGCGATATGAAGGTCGAGATCAACAACGATCAGATGTCCCGGCTGGTGGACGAGGTGGTGGCGCAGGTGAAGAATCACCTGGGCAACGGGGCGACCCCGGGAATGGCGACGGCGACGGTGACGGCGACACCCCCGGGTGTGACGGGCAACGGGGCAACCCCGGCTCCGCTCACGTCCCCGGCGGCGACTCCGGCCATGTCCCACTCCGACGGCGTCTTCGCGGACGTGGACCAAGCCATCACCGCGGCCGAACGTTCCTTCGTGGACCTGGCGGGGTGCACCCTGGCCGATCGCCAGGCCATGGTGGCCGCCATGCGCCAGGCCGCCGTGCGCGAGGCCGACCGGCTGGGACGCTTGGCCGTGGAGGAGACGGGCCTGGGTCGCGTCAGCGCCAAGGTGCAGAAGATCCTCCTGGCGGCCCGCAAGACTCCGGGCACCGAGGACCTCGTCCCCAGCGCCTTTACGGGGGACGACGGGCTCAGCCTGGTGGAGCCGGCGCCCTTTGGCGTGGTGGGGGCGATCACCCCCAGCACCAACCCGCCCTCCACCGTGGTGAACAACACCATCTCGATTATCGCGGCGGGCAACAGCGTGGTGTACAACCCGCACCCCGCGGCCAAGGGCGTCACCAACGAGACGGTGCGCGTGCTCAACCGGGCCATTCTGGAGGCGGGCGGGCCGGCCAACCTGGTGTGCTCGGTGGCGTCGCCCACCCTGGAGTCGAGTCAGACCCTCATGCAGCACCCCGCCATCCGGCTGCTGATGGTGACGGGCGGCGGCGTGGTGGTGAAGTTGGCCATGACCAGCGGGAAACGGGCCGTGGCCGCCGGGCCGGGGAACCCACCGGTCATCGTGGATGACACCGCCTCCCTGAGCCACGCCGCGCGTCACATCGTCGATGGCGCCAGCTTCGACAACGGCGTGCTGTGCATCGCCGAGAAGGAGGTCTTCGTCTTCCGCAATGTGGCCGACCGGCTCAAGGAGGAGATGCGGCGCGCGGGCGCCTTCGAGATCACCGGCGCGGATCGGGACCACCTGGTGGAGCGATGCCTGGACCTGTCCCAGCCCGACCACCCCGTGGCTGTCCGGGACCTCGTGGGAAAGGATCCCGCGGTGCTGCTCGCCGAGGTGGGCATCGAAGCGCCGCCGGACACCCGGCTGATCATCTGCGAGGTGGACGACCTGCACCACCCGCTGATCCAGGCCGAGCAGCTCATGCCCTTCGTGCCCATTTTGCGCGTGGACGGTCTGGAGGAGGCGCTCGCCTGCGCCAAGCAGGCAGAGCACGGCTTCCGCCACACGGCCACCATGCACTCGGAGAACGTGGTCTCCATGAGCCGCGTGGCCCGGGAGATCGAGACCACCATCTTCGTCAAGAATGCGCCCTCCTACGCGGGGCTGGGCTTCGGCGGCGAGGGTTTCACAACGCTGTCCATTGCCGGGCCCACGGGGGAGGGGCTGACCTCGGCCCGCACCTTTACCCGGCAGCGGCGCTGCGTGCTGGCCGGTAGCTTCCGGATCGTATGATGGGCGGGTTGGGCGTACATACTTCGGACGCGGCGTCGGTGGTCCCCGACAAGCCGGCCACCCTCGCCCGGCTGCGGGACATGGGTTTGGTGGGCATGGGCGGCGCTGGGTTCCCTACCCACGTGAAGTATGACGCCAAGGTGGACACGGTCCTGGCCAACGGTGCCGAGTGCGAGCCCCTGCTGTGGACCGACAAGCAGTACATGCTGCACTGGCCCCACGACCTGGTGCGCGGCATGGAGGTCGCCATCGAAACCGTGGGCGCCGAGCGGGGCGTTATCGGCATCAAGGGCAAGTACACCGCCGTGGTGGAGGCTGTGGAGTCGGCCCTCGCTGCCCGGGGCGGTGGGTCCCCCCCCATGGAGGTGTGTCCCCTCCCGAACTTCTACCCGGCGGGGGACGAGTTCAGCTTGGTGCAGCAGGCCCTGGGGCGCACCATCCCGGAGTTGGGGTTGCCGCTGGACGTGGGCGTGGTGGTGAGCAACACCGCCACGTTGCACCACCTGGCGCGGGCGGTGCTTCACGGCGAGCCGCTGACGTCGCGGTTGGTAACCATCTGCGGTGAGGTCCGCGCCCCCGTGGTGGTGGAGGCTCCCGTGGGAACCCCTGTGGCGGACCTGATCGCCGCGGCGGGAGGACTGACCCGGGACGATGTCACCCTGGTGGACGGCGGCCCCATGATGGGCCACGTGGTCCCCTTCGACGCGGCCATGAAAAAGACCTGCAGCGGCATCGTGGTCCTGCCCACGGCCCAGCCCCTGGTGCAGCGCAAGCTTGAGGGCGCCGACGCCAAGCTCCGGGTGGCCCAGGCGGCCTGCTGCTCCTGTCAGGAGTGCACCCAGGTGTGTCCGCGCAACGCCCTGGGCCATCGGATCTATCCACATCGGCTCATGCAGAGCCTGGCCTCGGGTATCACCCACGACGTGCGGGCGTACCTCGGCTCATTGCTGTGCTGCGAGTGCGGTCTGTGCACCGAGTTCGGCTGTCCCCAGTATCTGGATCCCTGCCGTATGAACATCGAGACCAAACAGCTGCTCAGGGCCCAGGGGATCAGCTATCCGGATCCGCAGGAGACTGAGCCGAGTAAGTTCTTTCACATTCAGCAGGTGCCCGCCTCGCGGTTGGCGGCGCGCCTGGGGCTCACCCGCTACCTGGACCGGGGGATGATTCCCATGGCCCCCGAGCCCCTGCGCCCGGCTCGCGTGGACCTCGCGCTCAGCCAGGGCATTGGTCAGCCGTGCAGGCCCGTGGTGGCCGCGGGGGATCGCGTGGTGCGGCGGCAGGTGGTGGCCGAACCGGGCGGGCCCATCAGCGCGACCCTGCATGCGAGCATCGACGGCGTGGTCCAGCGGGTGGACGACACCACCATCGTGGTGCGGAGGGACCCATGAGCACGAGCAGCGGCATCGTATCGGGCGGCATTCTGGGCGCCATACCTCCGGTCGTGGAGTCCCTGGGCTGTTTGGAGACGCGGTCGGTGGCCCTGGGCATCGAGGCGGCGGACCACATGTGTAAGGCCGCCGAGGTGGATCTGATGATCGCCATGCCCACCTGCCCCGGCAAGTACCTCATCGCCGTGAGTGGGCAGGTGGCGGCGGTGCGCGCCTCGGTGGAGGCAGGTAAGGAGCCGGCGGGAGACAGCCTGGTGGACTTCACCGTCATCCCGTCGGTACACCCCCAGGTGGTGCCGGCCATGACCGCCGTGTCGGATCCGGACATCACCGGCGCGGTGGGGATCATCGAGACTTTTTCCATGTGTGCGTCGGTGAAGGCGGCGGACGAGGCCGTTAAGAGCGCCGAGGTGCACCTGGTGGAGATTCGCCTGGGGCGCGGCCTCGCGGGCAAGGGGTTCGTGGTTCTTACGGGCCACGTGGCCTCCGTGCGGGCGGCCCTCACGGCGGCGGTTACATCATTACAGGAAGAGGCGCTGCTGATTGCGACGACGGTGATTCCGTCGCCGCATCCGGCGTTGATGGAAAAAATACTATAGGAAACAGCAGGGCGGCGTCCGGCAGGACCGGCGCAAACGCCCCAACGGAGGAGACCGATGAAAGAAGCTCTGGGATTGATTGAGACGCGTGGACTGGTTGGATCCATCGAAGCGGCGGACGCCATGGTCAAGGCGGCCAAGGTGACGCTCATCGGCCGCGAGCGAGTGGGCGGCGGACTGGTCACCGTGATGGTGCGCGGCGATGTGGGCGCGGTGAAGGCGGCCGTGGAGTCGGGAGCCGAGGCCGTCCGCAAGGTGGGAGAGCTCATCTCGGTGCACGTGATTCCGCGTCCCCACGAGGAGGTGGAGAGCATCCTGCCCACGGGCGTAGGCGGGGGCGGGGGCAGGGGCGGGCGAAAGAAGTAGGGGGCCTGCCATGCGAATGGCCCGCGTAATCGGGAACGTGGTCTCCACCATCAAGGAGGCCAGCCACCAGCGCTATAAGCTCCTGGTGGTGCAGCCGGTGAACACCCGGGGTGAGGCGTCGGAGCCCAGCCATCTGTGCATCGATCTGTGCCAGGCTGGTGTGGGCGACTACGTGCTGATCCTGCAGGAGGGGAACTCCATACGGTTCCTCACCGACCAGCCCAACGGGGCTGTGGACGCGGCCGCCGTGGGGGTCATCGATTACGTGCAGAACCGTGGAGCCCAGTACCGGCTGGGAGACGTCTCCCAGAGCGCCCAGTCCACCCGGTCCACCAGGAAGAAAGGGTAGCGAGTGGCCGAGTTAGAAGTAGCAGACCTCATCGAGGCGGTGACCCGCCGGGTGCTGGCCCAACTGGGCCAGGTGGACCCTGGCCGATCCCATGGAGACGTGTCGGCCCAGGCCACTGGTCCGTACGATCCCACGCGGCCCCTGGTTGCGGCCAACTGGAAGATGAACGCCTGCGCCGAGGGTATTGTGCCCTACCTGGCGGACCTCGCGGCGGCGGACACCGCGGTGGACTTGCTGCTCTTCCCGCCGGCTGTGTTGCTCCGCGCGGTGGCCGACGAGGTGATCCGGGTGGGGCGCCCGGACTTCGGCGTGGGGTCCCAGGACCTGCACCCCCAACCCAATGGCGCCCACACCGGTGAGCACTCCGGTGCGCTCATCCGCGCCGCCGGGGGGACCTGGACCCTCGTGGGCCATTCGGAGCGGCGGCAGGCCGGGGAGACCGACGCTCAAGTCTGCCGCAAGATCCACGCGGGCTTGGACGCGGGCCTGGGGGTGATGGTCTGCGTGGGCGAGTCCATCGAGGCTCGGCGTACGGGGGCCACCTTCCGGGTGCTGCGGAACCAACTCCTGGCGGCATTGGGCGATACGGCCCTGCAGCCGCCCGCGCCCCAGCGTCTGGCTGTGGCCTACGAGCCCCTCTGGGCCATCGGCACCGGAGAGGTGGCCACCCTGGATCAGATCCAGGAGGCGACGGCCTTCGTGCGCCGGGTGGTGGCCGAAATCTATGACTTCGCACGGGCCCGCGATATTCGCGTGGTCTACGGCGGCAGCGTCAAGCCGGGCAACGCCCGGGAGATCATGTCTGAACCGGACGTCAATGGGCTGCTCGTGGGCGGCGCCAGCCTGAAGGGGCCGTCCTTCCGAGCCATCGCGGACGCGTCGGCGCTCGTGGTGGCGACCAGGAGACAACCATGAAACCCCTTGTTCTCATTGGCGCCGATCACGGCGGCGTGATCCTCAAGGAGCAGCTCAAGGCGTGGCTCGACAAGCAGGGCTACCCCATCCGGGACTTGGGCGCGCACTCCTCGGATCCCGTGGACTACCCGGACATCGCCTTCCTGGTGGCCCGGGGCGTGGTCGAGGCCCGAGCCGGGGGCTCAGAGGCCTTCGGCGTGATGATCGACGGCGTGGGCGTGGCATCCTCCATGGTGTGCAACCGGGTGCCGGGGATCCGATCGGCGCCGTGCTGGAACGAGTTCTCCGCCCGGTCGGCCCGGGAGCACAATGACGCCCAGGTCATGACGCTGGGGGGGCGGCTCATCGGCGACGCCTTGGCGTGCAAGCTCCTGGAGACCTTTTTAACCACCCCCTTTGGTGGGGGCAGACACCAGCCACGGGTGGACAAGATCCATCTGCTGGCCGGGGAGCCGCCGTCCCGGTAGTCCCGGGGCGATCAGAAAGAACGTAAAGAAAGAAAGAAAGAGGGAGCACATGTTGCTCGCGCGGGTCATCGGCACGGTAGTGGCCTCGGTGAAGGCTGACAACCTCAAGGGCGTCAAGCTCATGGTGGTGCAGGTTCTCAATGAGGACGGCACGAACCGGGGCGTGCCCGAGGTGGCCGCCGACGCGGTGGGGTGCGCCGGGCCCGGGGACGAGGTGTTCCTGGCCACCCGCAAGGAGGCGGCGAAACCCTTGGGCGACCTGGTGCCGGTGGACCTGTCCATCGCCGGGTTCGTGGACGTGGTGACCGTCGAGAAATAGACGACAGACAAAGACCGTTCGGACGATAACGTAGGTGATTCGACACTCGCACTGGAGAGAATGATGAGCACGAAAGAGGCACTCGGACTGATTGAGACGCGCGGCCTGGTGGCCGCAATTGAAGCGGCGGACACCATGGTCAAGGCGGCCAACGTCACCTTGCAGAACAAGGAGCTCGTGGGCGGCGGGCTGGTAACCGTCACCGTGCGCGGCGACGTGGGCGCGGTGAAGGCGGCCGTGGAGGCAGGCGCCGAGGCGGCCCGGAAGGTGGGCGAGCTGGTGTCGGTGCATGTGATCCCGCGCCCCCACGAGGAAGTGGAAGCCGTGCTCGAGTAGCCTACACGGTGATCGCGGACAAGATTAAGACCCAAACCCGGAGCGTGGCCCCTTTGGGACCGACGCTGGCGGAGGATTGGCATGGCCAACGACGATCTGATTAAGACCATCGTCTCGCAGGTGATCGAGAAGATGCAAAGTGGGGTTCCGGCCTCCCAGGCTCCGGCCTCCCAGGCTCCGGCCTCCCATGTGGGGCGGGGCGCGGGTGGTACGCCGCAAGGAATGGCCCTCGGAGGCGGAGTTGGGGCAGGTGTGGGCGGCGGGTTGGGCGCAGGTGTGGGCGCAGCTGGGGGCGCAGGTGTGGGGGCAGGGTTGG
>JAOZUO010000243.1:0-5699 GCA_029938605.1 Deltaproteobacteria bacterium
GTGGCCCCGGTCCACCCCGTGGCCCCGGCGAGATCGATCACCGCGCCGGGGGGCCGCCCGCCCGAGAGGTGGGCAAAGGGCCCACCGTTGGGAAACACCGCTTCCACCTGGGCGCCGATCCCCACCAGCATCCGCTCCAGCTCCTGAACATTGCCCAGCCAATCCCCTTCGTGGCGATCGAACAGGTGGCCCACCACCAGCACCCGCTTGGGGTCCGGCTCCCCGGTGTACTGGATCTGGTCCAGCAGCCCGCCCAGCCCGTCCTGATAGCCGGTGATGTAGTCCCGGTCCTGGTGCTTGTCCGGAATCACCACCAGCGGGGCCTCCAGCTTGCGACCCAGGTCCCGCAGGATCGGACCCGCGTTGTGGCCCGTGGTGATCACGATGTTGGAGCGAGCCACAAAGATGATCGCCGGACGGTAGCGGCGGCCGATCTGGAGCAGCTTCTTGCTCAGCTTGTCGTCGGCCCCCATGATGTAGTCTTTGGTTTCCAGATGGGTACGCACCACCCGGTCGAGGCTGTCCCAGCGCAGAAGATCTGAAAAGAGATCGTGGTTGCCCGCGATCTTCTCGGCCTTGTAGTAGCCACAGTCATGGGCATCGTAGACCAAAAAGGAGTCAGGTACTGCATTGACCAGCAGGTACACTCCGTCCAGGTAGGGCGCGACGAAGTTGTAGGTCACCCGGAAGTCGCGGCCCTCATCAAACCTCATGACTCCTCCGTTCGGTAGTGCTCGTAGGGGCCGGTCCAGTGGTGGCGAAAGCGGGCGTGGAAGCCCGCCTTCAGGATGGAGGCCACCATGCGAACCGTGCGCAGAGCGCCCCCGTAGCCCGGCTGGAGCTGGTGGAGGGTCAAGGGGCTCTTGCCCCCAGCGGTGATCCGCTCGTCCCGATAGGTTTCGGTGTATACGATGCCAAAGTCACCCTGGGCCATGCGTTGGGGCAGCTCCCCGAAGTGGTGAAACAGGCCGATGGAGTCGTGTCCAGAGAGGTCCAAGCCGAGGGCTTGGCTCACGGCAGCCTCGTCCACCTCCTCTCCAGGTTCCACGTACAGGTTCAGGTCGATGCCCAGGCCCAGCTCCCGCAGAAAGCTGAGCAGATCCACGCCGAAGCGCTTTTTGTGGGAGAGGTGGTCTGCCACGGCCAGGTGTCGAACGAACAGGCCGATGCGCTGCCCGGCGATCTCGGCCCGCTCCTGGGCAAATGCGGCACAAAGCTGGGCCACCCTGGGAAGCTGAGTCGGGTCCGCTCGCTGGCCCCCGAGTCGCCCGGTCAACGCGGCGTAGAAGCGGTGGCTGGCCTCTATTCCATAGGGTAGCGGCAGATTGATCACCGGCCGATCCAGCAGCTTGAGCATGTCCTCGAAGATGATTTCCACATATTCCCAGGCGTTTTGCACGATGAGTGACGCCGCCTGGATTTCGCGTATGTGTTGGTGGTGCAGGTGCGGAAAGATCCGCCCCCCCACCTCCACGCCCAGGTTGGCGAGGATCTGGTCCATCTCGTCCGAGGCTTCCGGACCAAAGCCCAGGAAGCAAACCCGGCCCGGCTGCGGTTTCCGGACCTCGGCCACCGCCCGGTAGATGTTGCACCAGAAGTCCCGCATCTCCTCCATGTAGGGGTTTTGGGTGGTGCGGATATCGTAGTAGATCAACTTCGTGTCGCTTGAGGCGCGGAACTGGGTCAGCTGACCCTCGATGTCCTCGCCGATGAGCCTGTGTAGACACGAGTCAAAAAAGATCAACAGGCCGGGCGGCTGATCGGTGTGCGCCACAGTATCAAGGCACTGCTCGATGGCGCTGTCTCCCATCACGGTCTGGGCACCGGTCAAGTTCACGTTGTAACAGTGTTGGAGGTAGTTGGCCGTCGTCTGGTTTTGCCACGGCGTGATCGTGGTGTAGGTCTCCCGCTTTGCCGACACCATGGAAAACAGGTTGAAGCACTCCCGGTCGCAGGAGGTGACCACCCCCACATCGGCCGAGGTGGACAGTAGCATCTCGAAAAAAGAGGTGTCATCGAGCCGCTTTACCCGCAAGAAGTCCACGTTCAGGTCCGGGGGCAGGTAGTCCGCCGGCGGGTCATCGAACTCGAATTCCAGCACGTACTGGGGCGGGAGGTTCCGCGAAAGGACGTAGCCGAAAAAGTCCTCCACCCGGTGCTCGGGATGGCGCTTTTGGGCCTCGTCCCGATCGTCATGGAGCACCGTCAGGGCCATGGGGCCAAAAGAGACCACTGGCTCTTCTTGCAAGCGATCGCTCAGAATCAGGCGGAGCACCACCGTGGCGTTCCGGCTCTGAAACTCCACATTGATGAACCCCTCATACTCGTCCAGGTTTGACACCCGGTAGTCAAAGTAGCGGGTCTGTCCCTTGCGAATCAGGTCTGGACAGAGGCTATTGAACATCCGCGTGGTCCACTGGATGCGCTGGGGATTCCGGTTGCGAAAGCACAGCAGGTGCGGCGGGTTGCCCCGCATGAGGCGACCCACCCGTCGCGCCACATGATTGCAGACCTGTCGCAAGGCCTTGGGATGGGTCTCGTCCTTTGCACCGGCCATTGCACCGGCTATTGCTCCGGCTATTGCTTCGGCTGGTGGAGCGGGGTCTCCAGATGACTTGAGGGAGAAGCTCCCGTGGCGCGCTGAGACCTCGATCTCCAGCCCCTGCCGATGCTCGGTCCAGTCCACCACCATCTCCCGTCCCGCCTGTTGCAACCGAAACCGCATGGTCCCGTCGGCCACCAGCTCCACCCGGATCTCCTCGTAGGAGCTCTCGGACTGGACAAACCGGGCGACAAAGGGGAGCAGGTTGTGGGCGAGTGTATAGTCAGTGGACATGCAAGATCACTCCTTACGAACTTTGCAGGATGGCGTTTTTCTTGTCAACCAAGGGGCCCGGGCAGTCCCCAGGCAGTTCTTCCCAAACCGCAAACAGCTCGGCGGACAGCTCGGCTTGTCCGGGCTGTACCGACCGCTGTATAGTTTGTCTTGTGACCGTGTTGTTGATCGATTTTGCCGTGGTGGACTCTTTTCAGCGCGGCATACTCATGCCGTACCTGCAGGGTCTGCTCAAGGCGCAGGGCGCCCAGGTAGTGTCCTACCAGTTCGGCTTGCAGGCCAGTGGCGCGCTGGACTCCGAGGGTCGGGTACAGCTCACTGGGGGCGATATGGATCGCCTGGGCGAGATCGTCGGGGAGGTGTCACCGGAGCGGGTCGTGTTCAGCCACCGGCCGAGCCCAGCCTGCCTACAGGTCGTGGCCGAGGCCGGGATCGGAGCCAAAGACGCGAGCCCGGTGGTTCACTGGTTTGATTTTTTCGAGAACCAGCGTGCTGACGAGGCGCGGTGGGCCGAAACCCTGGGAGTCACCACGCAGCAGTTGCTTCGTGCCACCCCGGACTACGGCACCCTGGCGGCCAACGTCGCGGCGCGCCACCTGCGGCCCTTGCCTTACGTGCTGCTCGGACAACCCTGCGAGTATCGCCGCGACGTGGCGAAAAACCCGGTGTTCCGCGGGCTGGACCTCCCAGAGACCGTGTTGGCGAAGGGATGCGCTTTTTGCACCATCCGGCTCGCCGAGGATGCGCCCCGGCTCGATGTCGGGGCGGCGCGGGTCGCCCTGGAGGCCGCGCTCGAGACCAGCCCCTGGGCGGGGTTTCGACGGCGCATCTGCCTGGTGGGCGAGCAGGTCTTAGGGCAGCTTCCCAGTCTGGCGCAGGCAGTGGTCGAGCTGCAACCCACCGGAGAGGTGGACCTCCTGTTGTCGAGTCGCGTGGACCGGTTCGTGGCCCGCAAGGATCGGATTCACCAGGCACTGAGGCACTTTGAGCACACCGGCCACAGGATCCAGTGGAACCTGTTCGGGGTGGAGAACTACTCCCCGGTCGAACTCGAGCGGATGAACAAGGGAATTGGCCCCATCGCCACCCTGGAGATGCTGCACCTGGCGCGCAGCTTCGCGCGTCGCTTCCCAGACGTGTTCGACATCGAGGAGTATGGCGGGCTGAGCATGATCCTGTTCACCCCTTGGACGACCCTACAGGACCTTCGCTACAACTACCATTTGATCCAGCAAGCAGGCCTGGAGCAGATCTCTAGCAAGCTGCTGGACTCCCGGCTCCGGCTCTACGAAACCACGCCCCTTTTCTGGCTGGCCAAGCGTGACGGCTTGCTCACCGATTGTTACGAAGATCCGCTGTTCGAGCGGGCCCAAAGGAGCTTTTACGAAAAGGAGGCGCCCTGGCGCTTTGCCGATCCCCAGGTGGAGGCCTTCAATCGAATCTCCATGCGTCTGGCTCTGGCCCAGAACCTGGGGGCCTTGCCCTTGGAGGATGCGCTCACCGCCCAGGTCCGGGCCTGGCGCGAATCGCGTGGCGAAAGGAGTGAGGTGGAGTTGGCCATGGAGCTTTTGCACCTCTTGGAGCAGACCAAAGAGGTCGACCCGCACCGCTTGTTGGAAACCCCCAATACCGCGCCGCCCACCGCGCGCCACGGTGGCACCCGCGTGTCGATGGTCTCACCCCCCGGGCAGACCTGGCACCAGGAACGCGAGCTGTTCGCTACCGCCGGCCGGCAGGCGGGAAAGCTGGAGATCGATCTCGCGCAGGCCGAGACCGTCGTGGCCGAAGCGCGGCGGCACTTTTGTGTGGTGGAGTCCCGAGAAAAGGACGACGGGGGCCTGGATGTGTTCTTTGGGCAGGATCCGGCTGCGGTGGAGGCGTTGATCACTACCTCCCAGGAGTTCTACCGCCGGAACCAGCAGGCGACCGTGGCTCAAGTGATCAAACGGATCGGTGAGCTCCTGGGCTATCCCCCATGCTGTGTGGAGGCCTACTGCCAGGAGCAGCTCTTTGGGTTGCCACCTTGGGACTATGACTTTCTGCTTCGCCGCTACCAGACGCCCGGTCAGATTTCCAGGTTGGTCAACCCCATCCTCTTCGGTCCGGTCTATGTGCCCTGCTCGTGTCACTGTTCCCAGACCGTGTCTGTGCTCGAGAGGCTTCGGGCCGTGGATCGGGAGACCGCCACCGGGCTGCCCGAGGGCACCCTGGACCTGCCCGTGATTTTCTTGCTTCCCCTTGGCCTCCCCAACAAACCCAAACGTTGGTGGAACTACGTGGTGGTGGAGCCCACCGAGGAGATCGGTGAGGCGGACTCCTTTTCCTACCGGCCCGTGGCTGCCTTTGGCGACGATCCCCGCCTCGCCCACGTGCAGCAGAGTGACCGACTGACCTTTGATCGGGGCATCCTTACGGTCTACGCGGGCGACGAGAAGCGCTACGCCTTCTGCCTGGAGGCCAATATCTGGTACCACCGCCGGGCCTTTGATGTGCAGTTTTGGCGGCAGTTGCTCGGACTGCACGTCTACCGCCACCTGGATCAGGCCGCGCAGGTGTGGGCCGACCCGCAGCGCACGGCTACCCCGCCTCCCCGCTATCTCGCGCTGTTGCGAGTCGTGCGGCGGATCCTGGGCGGAACCACGGAGCTCGAGCGCGCCACAGGCTACTGCTTCACCCAGGCCACGGCAGGCTCCCAGTTAGTGGTGGCCCGTTTCGAGCCCACTTCTGGGATGGAAACTGGCTCGATCCAGGGCGTGGACCCCGGTGGCTTCATGGAGCTGGTGATCCAGTGGCGCCCAGATACCGACGCCTACTGCGCGGTCGGCGATCAGCTCGCCATTGGCATTCGCCACGCCCCACAAGG
>JAOZUO010000243.1:5799-9776 GCA_029938605.1 Deltaproteobacteria bacterium
GTTTGGATGAATTTTTTGAGGTGCGCTGAGGTGGACTGAGGCGGACTGAGGCGGACTGACGATCAGGTGGGTTGAATTTGGGTCTCGCGTAGGCCCTGCAGGGGCTGAGCGTCGTCTTCGGCGTCGGTGTCGCCGCCCAGATCCAGTTGGGCCCAGGCGAGCACCGCGTCGTGCCAGTCCAGCACCGCAACGCGCATGCCGGTGGCGCCCAGGTCGTCAAAGCGCTGCTTGGCCATGCCGGAAAAGCGCATGGTGGCCGTGCCGTGACCGTCGAGTTGCTCGATCTCCATCTCCGCGGTGGCAAGCTGTAGCCCGAGGCCCAGGGCCTTGGAGGCCGCTTCCTTCAGGGCCCACATCTGGGAGATGAGGAGGATCCGTCCGGTGGCGTCGGAGCCTTCCAGCAGCCTCTGCTCGCCGTCGGTGAGCCACTGCTTCTCGAAGGATTCGGGGCGGACCTCCACCGGAGCCAGATCCACGCCCACGCGCACCCCGGGGTCCGAGGTGGGCACGCCGAGGGCCAGGGCTTTGCCGCAGGCGTGGGTAATGGAGAGCGCCGGCAGCAGGGCAGCCAGGCAGGGTTGCGAGGGCACCCACGGGACCGGAGCGCCGCCGGGATCCGTAGCCACCTCCACCCGCCGTCGGGGAAGGGCCACGCCGTAGCGATCCCGGAGGTGGAGTCGGACGAGCTCCTTGGCGGCCAGGCGGCCGGCGATCCAGTCCAGACGTCTGCCGGGGTGGGCGATGTCCACGGCCTGGCGCCGCTCGGCGGGTCCGAGCTCGGCCTCCAGGTCCAAGATCTTGGAGTTGGGATGCCCCAGGCTGTCCACGGCGATCTCCACCACCTCCAGCAATGAGCTGGTGGTGGGAACCGCGGTCTCGTCCACCGCTGCGCGCTGAATCAAGACCACGTTGCGGCAGACCATGAGCGTCTGGCCCTGGGCGTTGAGCACATCCACATCGAAGCGGTGACGGAGGATCCCGTCGGGGTCGGAACCGGAGCCGGAGGCGCGTACCCGCAGCACCAACTCCTGAGCCGCCTCGATGTCCGCTGGGGCGCTGGTCAACGTAACCTGTCCGATGGTGGCAGGGAGCCCCTGGGACCGCTCGTTGAGCAGGGCGTGGAATCCGGCCGCCTGGAATGCGGCCTCTATGGCCAAGGGAGCGAGGCGAGAGGCGTTCGCGTCGAGCACCAGCCGTTTGCCCTGGCCGCGAGCTACCAGCCCTTCGGATCCCACCAGACGGATGGAGTCCAGTACCTGGAAGGCCGGGCCGTGGAAGAAGTGATGGTAGATCTCCTCCCGCTCCGGGCCGTGCCGGTCCAGGGCGCCAAGGTGTAGCGGCGGGCGAGTTTCCCGGGACGCCGCTTTGTCGGGGGAGGTCTCGATCTCGGCGGTGAAATGGTCTTGAGTAATCATCCGGCCGGCCCGGTTGATGCGTTCACTGGTGAGGGAGGTAAGCACGCGTCCGGGCACACCGTTGAGGGCGGCCTCCACGATGGCGGTGATTCGTCGGCCGGCCTGTACTTTGAGGGGCCGGTTGAAGCTGGCGTTCCGGAGGCCGGTTACGCGGGCGCCAGGGACCAGGGACGCCGCGGCGCGTGCCATGAGCTCCAATCCCGCCACGGCCGGCAGCAGGGGCACGCCTTCGACGGCGTGGTCCGCAAGCCAGGGATCGTCGGGGGACAAGTCCATGCGAAGCGTCGCCCGGCGGCCGTCTGGAGCTCGAACGATAGAGACGGCGGGGGACGGTTGCGCTTGCGATGTCTCATCGGTGGGTGTGGTCGCCCGCGGCGCCTCATCGGTGGGTGTGGTCGCCTGCGGTGCCTCGGCGGTGGGTGTGGTCGCCAGGTCTGCGGCCGAGTCGCCGGCCAGCTCGCCCAAGGGGCCGGCCACGAGCACCTCCCCTGTCAGATCCGAACCCAGCAGGTCCAGGGCAATCCGTACGCCCAGGTCTGGCGGAAGGAGCCGCACACCGTGTTCGATGAGCAGGTCCCGGATGGGAGAGTTGGCGGTCATGCCCACGTCATCCCAGCCTGTCCAGTGAATGGACAGGGCCGCGGTGCGGGGCTCGGTGCGGTTGATCTCGGTCACCAGACCAGTGAGGGCCGCGTTGGCAGAGGCGTAGTCGGTCTGGCCGGCGTTGCCGAAGAGCCCTGCCACGGAGCTAAAGGCCACAAAGCGACGGGGCGGCGAAGAAAGCTGGCTCTGGATCTCGGACCACAGCCCTTCGCCCGCGGTGGCTTTACAACCGAACACCGTCTCGAACTCGGTCGGGGACTTGTGCGCCAGCGGTCGGCTGCGCTCCAGCCCGGCGGCGTGGAGCACCACATCGAGGTGTCCCTCGTGGTTGTGAATGTCAGTGACCATGTCCCGCATCTGCGTGCCATCGGTGAGATCGGCGCTCAGGTACCGGACGGTGGCGCCCGCCTCAGTGAGCTCGTGCATGAGGGTCGCCAGGCTCTGTTCACGGTCGTGGCGCGAAAGCTCTCGGTTGATCAGCGCGGGGGTCGGGCGCGTGGACGCGGCCTTGAGTCTCTCGCGGATCTCGGAGCGGGTGGGGGGCTCGGCGATTCGGGCCTGGGGCAGCGTATCCAGGCCCGTGAGCACCAGCCGACAGCCCCGCTTGGCGAGGTGGCGAGCGAACAGCGCACCCAGCCCGCCCGAGCCGCCGGTGATCAGCACTGTGGCGCCATCCAAGGGGAGAGGAGTTGCCTCCAAGGCGCCGCCAAGCTCCAGGGTGTAGGGCGTGTCATCCCGCCAGACCACGTCGGTGGAGCGGCGGTCCATGCGCAGCTCCCGGGCCAGCAGCGCGCCGAGTTGATCGGGCTCTTGCTCGGCGGTGACACCCACCACCCGTACGGTGGCGTCGCCCCATTCCCTAGATAGCGCCCGGGTCAGACCGGCGAGGGCGCCCGTGCGTCCGGACTCGTGGGTGGGACAGCCATCGGTTTGAGCGTCGTCCGACAGCGACAGGACGGTGAGCAGGAAGGACACCGGCGCCCGCTTCTCACTGGTGGGATCGAGGGGCGGCTCAGGGGTTGGAGCGCAGCGCTCCAGGGCCCGGGCCAGGCGGAAGAAGGCCGAGCTCGCCGCACCGCCGTCGGGCGGCGTGGTCTCCCAGCCCAGTAGGTTGATCACCCCCTGGATGGGCTCGGGGTCGACCCAGCGCGTGAGCTCTTCGGTCAGCGCCTCCTCGGAGATGGAGAGGAGCCGATCCGTGGGCAGGTACACGCTTCGGGCGTCGGGTCCCAGCAGCCCTTCGGCCACCAGGGAAGCCCGGTCGCTGGTGGAGCCCACTACGAGGACACGCCCCTTGGGAGCGAGCGCAGGGGCCGTGACGTTCGCAGTGCCGGGCGTAAAGCGGATCCGCGAGATCCGGAATCCGTCGCCCAGATCGGTCTCGATGGGCGTAGGGGCGGCCACGTTCTCGGTCGACGTGGTGCTCTCGGTGGCGTTCCCGCTCATGGTCACATCAGAGGCGTCGAGTACCGGCTGCGCCCGCTCTACGACGTAGTCCGCGAGCGCCTCCAGGGTGGGGTAGTCCGCGAGGCGGAAGGCGTCGTCGCGCTCCAGGTGGTAGGCCTCCCTGAGCTCTCCGACGATCTCGGCCTGCTTGACGGTGTCGATGCCCAGGTCCGCCTCGAGCTCGAGGTCCGGCTCGAGCTCTTCGAGGTCGTAGCCTGTGCGCTCTGAGACCACCGCCTGCAATCGTGTCAGCACCTGGTCCACCGTGACCGTCTTTGTTGCCGGTACCGGCGTTGTGGTGGTTTCAGTTGCCGTCGCCGTCGCCGTCGCCGTCGCCGTCGCCGTCGCTGTCGGCTCCATGGGCATCGGCATCGCCACCTCTGTGGGTCTTCTCGGCTCGGGGGAGGGCGTGGGGTCATTGTCTGGTGTGGGCTGTGCCCGCTCCACGACGTAGTTCGTGAGCGCCTCCAAGGTGGGGTAGTCCGCGAGGCGGAAGGCGTCGTCGCGCTCCAG
>JAOZUO010000244.1 GCA_029938605.1 Deltaproteobacteria bacterium
ATCCGCCGCCCGAACCCACATGGTCCGCTCGTCTTCCGCTCGTCTTCCGCTCGTCATTTTCTTGACGAAGCCTGGCGTTCTCAGAGATCAAGACTGGCGCACGCCGCCAAAAAAGGCACGACCCTCAGGCCAACACTTTGTAATCAAAGAACATCGAGGCCGTTGGCACAAGAAGTGCTAGGTACTGTTGCCGATATTACCGCTAACGAGAAATGGTCATAGGAGATTACACAATGCATACCAGTACCAACAAACCCAGCGATCTGATTCCCACGCACCTGCCCAACGCACCCCTGTCAGCTCTGACAGCGTCTCTCATAGATTGGAGCGGCCCCTACAAACCCCTCCGCGGCCGCCCACGATAGGCACCCCTCTTTCAGTCTCCAACTTTCAGTCTCGGCCTCTTTGGGACCCTTGGACCCCCAATTTTGCAAAAGCGTTCTCAGGGCTGTGGGGGTGCGGTACCATCGGACGCTCCATGGCTGTCCATTCTCATCGACGGAGGTTGACCGCGGCGCGGGCCGTGATGATGGCCGTGATAATGGGCGTGGTGTTCTTGGGCTGGACGTTGGCAGCACCCCGGGCGTACGCGTTCGATTTTACGGGTCCGGATCCCACCTTGACCGGGGCGAGCGGGGCCACGGCGGCTTCGTCTTTCGGGGTGCGGAGCTTCGTGCTGAATCCGGCGCTTCTGGGCTTGGACCAAAGCTTGGGCCAGGGCTTGGGCCGGGGCTTGCAGGGGTTGGGGAAGCGCGGGCTGCGGCTCTCGGCCGGGATGACCATGGATTCGCGGCGGGCCACCACCCGGCGAATCGGGGACGAACCCCAGGACACGGCCCAGAGCCCGCTGGACCCGCGCCTGATGCCACATGTGGCGGCCGCCGGGAGCCTCGGCCTGGTGAACCTGACCGCCGGGGCCTGGTACGAGGAGAAGAGCGGCGCGAGCGTATGGTTCCCCGGACGGGATCCCAACGGGCCACTGGTTCCCAGCGTGTGGGACAGACAGCGCTACGGATCGCTATCCTACGATCTCCGCCTGCACCACTTCGGCATGGCGTTGGCCTGGCGACCGCTTCGGTGGCTGGGGCTCGGAGCAGCGGTGGGCGCGCAGTGGCTGTCGCTGGACCATCGGCGGATCCTGGCCACCGGAGTGGGTGGAGACCAGGAAGATCCCCGAGCGGATCTGGAGTCGCAGGTAGCGCTGAAGGCGCGGTTCGTTCCGCTGGGCCTGTTCGGACTGGTGCTTCGTCCGGTGCGGTGGCTGCGACTGGGCGCGGCCTTCGAGGTGTCGTCCGTGGCGCGGCTGGAAGGGACGGCGCGCCTTGCGCCGACGCGCCCCATCAGTTGGGCGCTGGTGCCCATGGGTGATGCCTCCGCATCGCTGCGGCTCCGCATGGGCTGGGTGCTGCGGGCGGCGATGGGAGTGGACCTGGGGCGCGTGTCGATAGATGTGGCGGGGAGCGTGACGGCCCGACCGAGCCCCAAGAGCCTGACGGTGAACGCACCGGAGCTGTTGGTGCAACCCGTTTCCTGGGAGACGGACGTGGTGGAGGTGAACCACCTCCCCCTGGGCATCGTCCTACGCCGGCGGCTGTCGCTGTCGACCACGGTGCGGGTGGCAGTGGTGGCCAAGCAGCTGTTTTTGTCAGTGGGGTATGGCTTCACCCAATCCCAGGTGGATCCACGGGTCCGCTCGGCGGCGCTGGTGGCGCCGGATCGCCACCTGTTGGCCCTGGGCATCTGCTTCCGCCGGGGCCCCCTGCGGTTGGACGTGGGCTACGTGCGGGTACAGGCCGCGGTCACCACCTCCACCGGGTATGCCCACCAAACCCACCTGGTGGATCCATCCGCCGCGGTGTCCATCGCGTCGAGACATCAGAGCCTCAGCGGCGACATGGCCAGCGCAACCCTGACGATCCACATGGACTTCACTCCCTGACCGGAAAAACACTCCCTTGAAGCCTGGCGCCCTTCGGACGCTTGCACAAAACTAAACCCACGGTTAAGCTATGTGCATCATGACGGAGGAGACCCAAGAACGTTGTGGACCTCAGTGGAGTCAGCTCTACGACATCGCTGGGGCCCAGGAAGGACACTTCACGAGCGTACAAGCGGCGGACGCGGGCTACTCCCCCCAACTTCTCGCCAAGTACCTGAAGAACGGCCGGATAGTGCGCCTGCGTCGCGGCATCTACCGGCTGGTGCACTTTCCACCCGGCGACCACGAGGATCTTGTTGTCATCTCGCTGTGGTCCGAGCGCGTCGGCGTGTTCAGTCACGAGACCGCCCTGGCGCTCCACCATCTCTCTGATGTCCTTTCGGCGAAGGTCCACCTGACAGTGCCGAGCGACTGGAGAGCCAGACGACTTCGTGTACCGTCTGGCACCCTGCTCCACTTCGCCGACCTGACCGATGACGACCGTAATTGGGCAGGGGCCGTGGTCGTGACGTCACCCGCACGAACCGTCATTGACTGTGCCGACGCTCATGTGTCTCCGGAAATCGTTCGACAAGCTGTCGCAGAAGGCGTGCATCGGGGGATCTTCACCGAGGCGATGGTCGAGTCAGCCGTCGAGTACCTCCAAGCCTTCGGACAGGACGAATGAGACCTCGAAACTATGCCACCCCGCTCGCGTTCAAGACAGCCGTCGAGCAGCGCCTTCGTACCGAGGCGTCTGCCCTGGGGATGGATCTCAACCGGCGCCGGCAGCTCTTCGTGTTCGATCGCTACCTCGCCCGCATCTTTACCATCCTCCAGGATGCCGTTATCTTGAAGGGCGGGATGGTCATCGAGCTGCGTCTGGAGCGGGCGCGAACTACCAAGGACATCGATCTGCGGATGATCGGCGACCCGAACGACGTGCTCGCCCGTCTGCAAGAGGCGGGGCGACTTGACCTTGATGACTACCTGAGCTTCGAGGTTCAGGTCGATCCGCGGCATCCAGAGATCGAAGCCGAGGGCATGGTTTACCAGGGACTTCGCTACAAGACGCAGGGTCAGCTCGCCCGCAAGATCTACGGTTCACCCTTCGGAATCGATGTAGCCTTCGCCGAGCCCATGCACGGCCTACCCGACGAGCTTGAGGGCAGCAGCTTCCTCGAGTTTGCCGGTATCGCGCCCGCGCGCTTTCGCGTCTACCCACTCGAGACGCACATTGCCGAGAAGCTCCACGCCTACACGCTTCCCCGCAAACGCCCAAACTCGCGCGTCAAGGATCTCCCCGACATCGCGTTGCTTGCTACTGCGCGCGACATCGACGGCGCAGCTCTGGGTTCAGCCATCGCTCGGACCTTCAAACATCGGGCGACCCACTCCGTTCCCGCGTCACTCCCAGAGCCGCCGATCGCATGGGCGCCGGTCTACGAGCGGATCGTCGAAAACGACGGGCTGCGGTGGCGAACGCTAGATGATGTTACGGAGGCGGTGCAGTCCTTCCTCGACCCGGTGCTGACGGGAGGAGCAACAACCTGGGTCGCCAAGGCGTGGGCCTGGTCCAGAAAGTAGTTTCGGCATGGTGGCTAGACGGAGGATCACGACGACGGAAACTAGTTGCCACCCCAGAAGTGGGACTAGCGCCCCCGGTACTTTTTGACGGTCTTCAGTACCGTGGCCCCGGCGGGTCGGCGGATGGGTTTGTCGCCGGTACGCAAAGAGCCCAGGGTACCCGACAGGGGGGTGATGCAATGGATGAAGTCGGCGCGGTACTTTGGGGCCACGGGCGGTCGGCGGGTGCGGTTGTGCTTCATGGGGTCCACGTAGACGCCACCGATCTTGAGACCATAGTGGAGGTGGGGACCGGTGGCCATGCCCGTGGCACCCACGTAGCCGATGACCTGACGCTGGCGGACCTTGTCGCCCTTTTTGAGACCGCGACGGTAGCCGTGCATATGCATGTACACCGAGCGCACGTTGTTTTCGTGGTTCAGCACGATCATCTTGCCCGCGGCGCGGTTGCGGCCCACGAAGACCACCTCGCCGTCGGCCACGGCCCAGATGGGCGTGCCCTGGGGCGCGGCGTAGTCCACACCGTTATGGGCGCGGATGACGTGCAGCACCGGATGCATGCGCTTGGGATCGAACAGCGACGAGATGCGCTTGTACCGCAGGGGCGCCTTGAGCAGCATGCGATGCAGGGAGTTGCCCTGCTCGTCGTAGTAGCCGCCGCTGCCCGCGGGGGGCCGATACCAGAACGCACGCACGCGCTTGCGCTTGCCCACGAGCTCAGCGGCCAGAACGCGGCCGTATCGAATGAGCTCGTCCCCTTGAAACTGCTTCTCCACGATGAGGCGGACCACGTCCCCCGGGTGCACGTCCGTGTACAGGTTCAGGTCCCAAGAAAAGATCGCCGTAAAGGCCGCCAGGAGCCGGCCGTCTTCGCCCATACTCTTGAAGGTGGCCCACAAGGAGCTCTTCACCGGCGCGGCCAGCTCGAAGATTCGCGTGACCACCGGGCGGGTCACCTTCATGGCCAACAGCTTCTTGCCCCGGCGCACGATGCGGTAGATCTCCCCCGGGCTGGCCTGGTACTCAAACCCCAAAAGACGCTGCCGGTCCTGACTCAATCGGATCTTGAGCTTCTGCCCAGGCCGCGCCCGCCGGAAGTTGTACAGGTGATCGAGGGTGCGTACGATGATGTCGCCCAGCAGCCGATTCACGCCCACACGCTTGAGAGACGAGTACAGGTTGTCCCCCCGCCGGATGCGCCCGTGCACCGTGAACGCCTCGATCTCCAGCAGCGCGTCCTCCTCCTGCTCCACCATGGTCCGTTCGGTAATCGCCCGCGGCATCCGTAAAAACCGGTTGGGTCCCCGCTTCCGCACCACCGCCGCCCGGACCCCGGCCTTCTTCTTTTTTTTGCCCGACTCTCGGACCCGATCGACCTGCGACGTGCGATACACATTCCGCAGGGACTTCCGCCCCCAGACAAAGGCGTAGAGGTTCACCGCCACCAGCACCGCCACCCCAAGGACCACATACCCCGTCAGCCGCACCCGACTCCTCCGGTCCGCCTCACCTCCACCACCACCACGCCGCACAGGCGGCATGATCAACTTCTGCCGCTTCCGAGGCCGGCTGGTACGTCGGTTGCTAAGAGACATAGAGAATCCCTGACTGATCCCAATCCGTAGCACGCCCCCCACCACCGGTCAATTATTCACCCCCCTCCACAAATGCTAATAAGCTTTGATTTCCAATTGTTACAACTTCTCGGGCCGCCACACCGCCTCCTGCCCCGGCAGATGGTTCTTCCGCCGGGCGTCCCCAATATCAGCGAGTGGATCGCCACGGGCTTCCGCCGGGGCTCACCCAAGGCGACTGAAATTGTGATATAAAGATGAAGGTCTATTCAATGTGACGGCACTTCGACATCCTCGGCTTTGGGGATGTATGGCAGGAGGTATTTCATGAGGATGCTCGGTCTATTGCTGGTTGGTGTGATGGTCCTTGGCGTTGCTGCGTGTAGCGGTAACGACGATGACACCAATGACAACCAGAACAGCAACTCGCTGAACAACAACAATTCGATGCTCGATGCCGGATTCGTGGACGCCACCCCCTTTGATGGGTGCGTGTCTGTCTCCGAGACGGCCACGGCCGGCCGCGGCCCCGCGGATGTGATCTTCGTCATCGACAACACCCCGAGCATGGAGGACGAGATCGCGGAGGTGCGAGCCAACATGAACGCCTTCTCCCAGCTCGTCGAGGACGAAGGTCTCGACCTGCACATCGTCCTCATTGCGTGTCAGCACGACGACTGCGGAATCCATGATGAATGGCACGGGATCTGTATCGAAGCCCCTGTGGGCGCAGCGAATGGATGCCCCGCCGGAGGTCCCTACGACGACTCGAACCCGCCGACCTACCTCCACGTCAGCGAGCCCGTGCCCTCCACCGGCGGACTGGCCAAGTTGCTGTCCACCTATCCCGAGTGGTCCTCGATGATCCGCGACAACTCGGCGAAGCACGTCGTGGTAGTGTCCGACGACAACGACGACACAGCGGCCCAGGACTTCATTGACGCCCTGGTCGCCCTCGACAGCCGCTTCCTCGGCTTCCAGGCCCACGGCATCTTCTCGTACTTGAGCAAGGAGGCTGGCTGCGCCATCAGCACCACCGACCCCTGCTGCATCTTCTCCGCCCCCGATGGCGAGGGAGTAGTCTACAAGGAGCTGGTGGCCCTGACCGGCGGCCTGTCCGGCGACATGTGTCTCCAGGACTTCGACCCGGTGTTCGCCGAGCTCGGCGGCGCGGTGATTGCGAGCGCCACCCTGAGCTGCGAGTGGGAGATCCCCCCGCCACCGGAAGGAGAGGATCTCAATCCAAACATGGTCAACGTCGAGTACATCGATTCGAACAGTCAATCCGTCTTCATCGGCCGGGTCATGTCGTTGGCGGACTGCTCCACGGTGGCCCAGGGGTGGTACTACGACGACAACACAACCCCCACCCAGGTCCTCGTCTGCCCCCAGACCTGCGAATGGATCCAGGGTGAGGAGGGCTCCCAGCTCACCATCCACTTCGGCTGCGATCAGCTCATCGCACCGGTTCTGTAACCGCCCCCCCCTGAGCACCTGTCATTCCGAACACCGAACCCTCAGCCCAGTCCTGAACACCTGATCATTCCGAGGGAAACGAGGCCTTCGGTTTGGGCTTTGGCTTGGACTTCGGCTTGGACTTCGGCTTGGACTTCGGCTTGGACTTCGGCTTGGACTTCGACTTGGGCTTGGACTTCGACTTGGGCTTCGGCTTCGACTTGGGCTTCGGCTTCGACTTGGGCTTCGGCTTGAGATTTCGACGCCGCTTCTTCGCGCCGGCGAGGAGCTCCGCGGCGGCGGCCCGGGTGGTCTTGGTGACCTTGGCGCCGCCGATCATGCGGGCCAGCTCCTCGGTGCGCTCCTTGTCCGACAGCTCGACGATGGTGGCGTGGGTGCGGCCCTGGAGATCGGACTTGGCCACGCGGAAGTGGTGATCCGCGAAGGCGGCGATGCCGGGCAGGTGGGTGATGCAAAGAACCTGGCGGTGAAGAGCCACCTCGGCCAAAGCGAGGCCCACCGTGTCGGCCGTGACACCGCCGATACCGGCATCCACCTCGTCGAAGACGTAGGTCTGTACGCGGTCCCGGTCAGCCAGCACGAGCTTGATGGCGAGCATGAGTCGGGACAGCTCCCCGCCCGAGGCGGTGCGCGCCAGGGGAAGCGGCTCCTCCCCCGGGTTGGGAGCCACGAGCAGCTCCACGCGATCCCAACCCCGCGGACCGAGCCGTCGGCCGTCAAAGACCAGCTCCGGATCGTCGCCCTTGCGGACCGCCCGCACCTGGTGGCGGATCAGAAACCGCGCCCTGGGCATACCCAAGCGAGCAAGGTTTGCCTCCACGGCCGAAGACAGCCGCGAGGCCGCACCCTTGCGAGCCGTGGTCAGGTTCCCAGCGGCGTCCGCAGCCACGGCGCGGGCCCGATCCAGCGCCGCGCGCAGGGCCTCAATGCGCTCGTCGGCACAGCGGAGGTCCTCCACCTCGGCGGCGATCCGGTCGCGGAGATCCGCGAGGTCATCCACATCCACGCGGTGCTTCCTGCGGAGTCGATCCAGCTCGGTGAGGCGGGTCTCCACGACATCCAGGCGCGCCGGATCGCCCTCGATGGAGCCGGCGTAGCTGAGCAGATCCCGGGCCACGTCATCGCACTGGGCGCGCGCGTCGGCGAGACGCTCCGGCAGGTCCCGCAGCCCCGGATCCAACTCGGCGGCCTCCCCGAGCATCCGCTCACACCGGCCCAAGCGCTCCACGGCGGAGCCCTCGTCCTCGTACAGCAACCCCAGGGCACCACGGGCGGCCTGCTCCAGCTCCGTAGCCGAGGCCAACCGCCGCCGCTCGACGTCGAGGCTGGCGTGCTCCCCGGACTCGGGACGCGCCGCCTCCAACTCCCCAAGCTGGTAGCTGAGCAGGTCCAGGCGCGACGCCCGCTCCCGCTCGTCCAGGCTCAGCTTCGCCAGACGCCGCGAAGCCTCCAGGAGAGCGGCCACCGCCTCGCTGACGCCATCGAGGATCTTTCGCGACACGCCTGCGCTGTCGACCAGGCCCAGGTGCGTCGAGGGATCGGTCAGGGTCTGCCCGTCGTGCTGTCCGCTGATGTCCAGACGCGGACCCACCACCTCGGCGAGCCGCTTGGCCGGCACCAGCTCCCCATCCAGGCGCTGGCGGGACCGCCCGCTCGCCGACAGGGTGCGCGAAAGCAGCAGCCCCTCCTCGTCACCTCTCACGTCGCCTCTCGGGTCACCTCTCACGTCGCCTCTCGGGTCACCTCTCACGTCGCCTCTCGGGTCGCCCTCGTCGTCGCCATCGCCGTCGCCGTCGCCCCTCTCGACACCGTCAGCCTCCCGACTCAGCACCGCCTCCACCACGGCCCGATCCGCTCCGTCGCGCACGGACTCCCGAGTGAGCCGCGCGCCCCGCAGCCCGGTCAAAGCTCCCACCAGGATGGACTTGCCCGCGCCGGTCTCGCCGGTAATGGCGCTGAGGCCAGGTCCAAGCTCCAACTCCACGTCTTCAATGATCGCGAAGTTTCGGATCCGCAGGTATTCGAGCATAGGGTCTAACCCGCGCTGCCACTCCAGCTCAGCTTGGAGCGCATCAGCTCAAAGATGTCCACCGAGAGCGCCTGGTACAGCGGCAAAGCCGCCTCCGCCCGGGCGATAACCACCACGTCGTCGGCATGTAAGGTGCAGCCCTGCTGTCCGTCGATGGTGAGGTAGGGCTTGTCCCCCGTATCTACGATTTGCACGGTAATGACACAGTCGGCGGGCATGACCAGGGAGCGGTTCGTGAGCGTGTGTGGGCAGATGGGCGTCACACAAACAGCCGCGAGCCCTGGGGTCAACAGGGGCCCACCGGCGGACAGGTTGTAGGCCGTCGAGCCCGTGGGCGTCGATACGATGAGCCCGTCTGCCCGGTAGTTGGTGATGAGCTGACCGTTCTGACGCGCCTCGAGCTCCAGCAACCGGGCCATGGCGCCCTGGCTGATGACTGCGTCGTTCGTGGCGATGCCGATGTCCTCCTCACCGCCCGAGCGGCGGAGCCGCACCGCCAAACGCATGCGCTGCTGGATCTCGAGGCGCCCTTCGAGAGCCGCGGTCAAGGCAACTTCGAGATCCTCCTCGGGGAAGGGCGTCAAAAACCCCAGCCGCCCCATGTTCACACCGAGGATGGGCACCGGATTCTCCCGCAGGATCCCGGCGGCGTGGAGCAGCGTACCGTCCCCGCCCAGGGTCACCAGGAATTCGGATCCACTGACCAGCTCGGGCTCCTCAACGGCGGTGCCCCTGCCGATGGTCCGCTGCTGCCCGGGGGTGAGCAGGGTCTCGGTGTCCCGATGGGCGAACCAGTCCACGACCCGTCGGGCGGCCTCGGCCGCCGCGGAATTGTTCCGTTTGTAGATCAGGCCAATGGTTCTCATGGGGCCTCGCTCGATAGGACCTCAGGTGTCTTCGGAATCAACCGCTTCGGCGGGTGGATCCACCTCATCCAAGCGTCGACGTAGCTGCTCGACTTCGGCCCTCAGCCGTCTTTGGCGCAGGGCGAGCAGCACCACGTACAGCAGCACCACCGCCCAGATAATGATGTAGGCGATGACCACGAGCGTCCCTGACGGGACCTGCCCGGCCTTCCCCTTGGGGCCGCGATCCTTAGCCGGATCGTAGTCCCTCCACCTCCCGGCCTTGGCCTTGGCCTTGGCCTTGGCCTTGGCCTTGGCCTTGGCCTTGGCCTTG
>JAOZUO010000351.1 GCA_029938605.1 Deltaproteobacteria bacterium
CGACATCTGGGGCGCGAGCCACATGCTTCACGGTGACGCCCTGGATTGGGCGGCCAGGCTGGAGCGCAGCGCCCCGCACCTGTGCGAAGTGCACGACGAGGGCATGGTATGGCCCAGCGTTCGGGCGCGCACCCGGCAGCTCCGTCGCCCGGGCTAGGGCAAGCTCTCCGGGGCGCAAACCCCAGAGGTGCCGAACTCGCTTACCCACAAGCCAAAGTCACTGGATATTGCACTGTCGACGATTCTGGTGCCCGAAGGAAAGCGGCCAAAACCACAGGACTTCGTTTTCAAGTGAGGTGATTGTGGCCGGGATATTGGGTGCAACGGCCAATACCTGGAGACTTGGCGGGTCCAAGTGTCGCCATGGTGGCCGTTTGGGCCTTCAAAGCGGCCACAACTAGTGGACTTCGTTTTCAAGTAGGGTGATTGTGGCCGGGATGTTGGGTGCAATGGCCAATATCTGGGGACTTGGCAGGCGTGAACGCACACGCCTCTGACTGGCGCGGACCCCTGGCGAGGTCGCGAACGCTCGGGCGTGCTTATCTTATATTTTTTGGTCGGACTCTTACTCAGGAGTGGTCTCGAAAAGGGATGTGGGCTCGGCCAGTCCGAGATTGCGGCGCGGACTTGATACCACATCGTTGACACGCAAGCTGTCTCGGGCGAGCATGGTTTCTGAAATCATCACGAAGTGGGAGATATGATGAAAGGCACATCGTGGACGGCTTTGGGTGGTGTGTTTGCCTTTCTTCTGTTAGGTGCCTGTCGCGATGGTGGCGAGATTGTGGTTTGTTACGATGGGGTTGCTCAGGGAGATGAGGTTTGCGACGGCCCGGATCTGAACGGGATGACCTGTGTCGACCTCGGCGTTGGATACACGGGAGGAACCCTGGGTTGCCGTGAGTGCCAGTTTGATACCACCGACTGCAGCACCTGTGGCAATGGAGTCATTGAGGGGGATGAGAGCTGTGACCTGTTTGATCTTGGTGGTGCCACCTGCGTGGATATAACCGGTGGCAGCGGCGGCACCCTTGTGTGCGCCGCTGATTGCACGTTTAACGTTACCGGCTGCCCCGCCGGCCCCGAGTGCGGCAACGGAATACGCGAGTTTGGTGAGGACTGTGACTGCGGCACGGACGCCATGAACCTGCCCGCAGGATGCACTGACGTTAATGGCGGAACGAACGCCAATTGCAGCAACTGCCTGCTAGTCGACCTGTGCGGCGATGGCGTGGTATCCGGGACTGAGGAGTGCGATTGCGGCAATGCGTCCCTGCTCTCTTCTCCAGCAGTCGGCTGCTCCACGTATAACGGTGGCTCGAACGCCACCTGTGACGACCTGTGCGGCGAGATCGTGGCCTGCGAAGGCTACCTCTACGACGAGTGCATGGTTCTGGCACAAGGGTATTGTTGCGAGGACGACTACGGCGTGCAGCTCGACTGCAAGGCGTCGACATTTCCCGGCATGGACAACATGTGCGCGCGCTCTTGCACCACCGCTGACCAGTGTCCCTGGAACAACTTTTGCTGGGGCTCATTCTACCCGACCTACGACCTGTGCTACCTCCCCCTCTGTGGGTCTGGTTCCATCGTTGAGGCCCAGTTCTTCGGTGCCTGCCAAGCCCCGGGCGCCGGCGTGGGTCGCTGCATCCCCTTCGGCCGGTATTACGATACTCAGGACTTCTTCGGTTACTGCGTAGAGCCCGGTGACATTGTGCACGGCGCTCCCTGCCCTACGGCCGATGCCGTACCGCCCGTAACCCTGCTGGGTACCGATCGTGACGCCGACGGCGGCGCCGCCGCTAAGATGTGCGATACCGGCATTTGCATCGCCACCGTGGGCGCTGCGGTGGGCACCTGCGCCGCATTTTGCAACTGGGAGCAGGAGTATGACCACATCTTCTATGGTGGACCGGCCAGCACTCTTTCCTGCCCCGGGGCCTCCAACTGTTGGGCCGATGCCACCATCTCCCAGGATAATGTGTTCCCGTACGCTGACTTTGGCTTCCGCACCGCAGATTTTGGCTACTGTCTCGACACCGAGGCTACAGATCCCACCGGGGGCAAGACAACCTGCTCCCTGGTCACCGGCCAGCTGCTCAGCAACACGGCCCAGACCTGCGCCGACAGCCACTCCGACGGCCGGTGCCTCGTGGTCCAGATCAACACCGAGTACATGGACCAGAACAACAACCCGGTGCAGGGCATTGAGCTCACTCACGGTTCCCTGATTGGTGTCTGCTTCGACAGCGGGGCCACCACCGTCACCAACGTCTGGGATCCCTGCGATCCCGTTAATGACGTGTGCCCTCAGGGATCCAACTGCCTGGCGGAAGATATCTTCGGTGCCGGGACGGGGACCGACCGTTGCATCCCATACTGTGATACGGCCTACCACGACGGCACCATCGCCACCTGCGTGGACCTGGGGACCCCCCCCACCACGCCGGGCGGAGATCCGGTCTGCACTTCCTTGTCGTACACCTACGGAGCAGGAGGAGCCGCGGATCCGTCAAAGTCCCGTCTGGGGTACTGCGCCCTGCCCATGCCGTAGCGTTCGGAGACTTTCGCCGAGGTGCCCAGGCAGCTCCGTCGCCTGGGCTAGGGCAAGCTCCGTCGCCTGGGATCGAGATCGGGAGCTTAGTCTATCCCGAGAGCGTCGAGCACTTCGCCGAAATGATCCACGTACCAGTAGTGGGCCGCCCCTTCGATGA
>JAOZUO010000098.1 GCA_029938605.1 Deltaproteobacteria bacterium
GCCACCTCGGTCTTGGCGTCACTGGCGCCCTCGCGGCACAAGGTGAGGGCCTCGGCCACCGTGAGCCAACGGATGGGGGCGTCCTCCTCCATGGGAGAGCCGTCGCCCTCGGCCCGCTCCAGGGGGGAGTCGGGGAGAGCGGCCTCAAAAAGATAGATCCGCTCGGCGATGACCCCCGGCGAGAGCCATAGGGGGGAGCCCAGGGACACAAAATCTCCGGGCGGCACACGCGCTCCCATCTCCTCGAAGGCCTCGGCGCTGCAGCGATGACGCAACCCATCATCCCCCTCGTCACCGGCCTCGAGGATGCCCGCGGGCAGCTCCCAGAGTCTCGGCGAAGGCCGGCCCCCGCGCTGTGGATCCGCGTCCAGGGCGAGGGTGGGACGCATACTTCCGCGCATGCCCACCTCGAGGGCGCCCGATGGGCGCCGACGGTGCAACACCATGGCCACCGCGTCCATGCCCAGGGATCGCACCACGGAGTCACACTGGTACAGCGCCGTCAGCGCGCCGCCGGGCCGGCGGTGACGGATCCGGCGATGCCACCCCCTCAAAAAGTCTCCGTCCTCTCCGCTCAGGGTCTCGCTCTCGATGAGGATCTCGTCTACCGGTCCGGAGGTTTCGTCCGGTCCCCGTTGGTCAGATTGCATGGCACTCCTCTCTTGGAGAACAAGACTATCCGAAAACTCCTCTCGTGGGGACCATGGAGTCCGGAAATGACCATTTTGCTTGACCGAAATGCTGGAAATCTTATGCTCCCGAGTGGATGCACGGCTGGTCTCGAGCCGCGCGAAGCTTGCAAGCGCTGCCCACCATTGGGGTGGAACATCGCCGCGCCACGAAGGAGCCTTTTTCATGAGCGACATTCCGAACGACCTCCAGTACACCAAGGAGCACGAGTGGGCCCGCGTCACCGACGACGTCGTTCGCCTGGGCATTACCCGCCACGCGGCGGATCAGCTGGGCGATATCACCATGGTGGAGCTCCCCCGGGAGGGCGACGAGGTACAAAAGGACGATGAGTTCGGTACCATCGAGTCCGTCAAGGCGGTCTCCGCGGTCTACTCCCCCGTATCCGGCACCATCGTCCGGGTGAACGAGATCCTCGAGGACAACCCCGAGTACATCAACGACGACCCCTACGACGTGGGCTGGCTGGTGGAGATCCAGATGAGCAACACGTCGGAGGTCGACGAGCTCATGGACGCCGCGGCCTACAAGACCTTCGCGGCCGAGCAAGAAGACTAGCGGCCTCATGGGGCTCTGGCATGAGCCTGCGCCCGCTAGCCGCCCGTCTTTCCGCAAACCCATCGCCGGCCGGTTCCGCCTCCGTCGGGTCCGGTCACTGGACCTGCCATGAGATACATACCCCACACAGACCAGGACATCGCGCGGATGCTTGAGGTCATCGGCGTCGACTCGGTGTCCGACCTCTTCCGCTCCATCCCCGCAGACAGCCGGGCCAAAGGACCACTGGACCTGCCGCCACCGCTGTCGGAGCATGAGCTGCTTGGGTTGCTGCAATCCCTCGCGGACGCGAACCGCTCCGCCGCCACGGGCGAGCTGCTCTCCTTCCTGGGCGCCGGCGCCACAGCTCACGGCATTCCGCAGGCCCTCGACGACATTATCCGGCGCACGGAGTTCCTCACGGCCTACACGCCCTACCAGGCGGAGATCAGCCAGGGCACCCTGCAAGCCGTCTTCGAGTTCCAGACCCTCGTCTGCGAGCTCTTCGGCCTCGAGGTGGCCAACGCGTCCATGTACGACGGCGCGACGGCCACAGCCGAGGCGCTCCTCATGACGCGACGGATCAAGCGGCGGGACCGCTTCGTCGTCTCCGAGGGGCTGCACCCCGAATACATGGAGACCTGTGAGACCATCCTGTCGGGGCTCAGCGAGGCCGAACTCGTACGTATTCCCCTCGGGGCGGACGGACGAACGGACGCCTCCGCCATGAAGGCCGCCCTGGCCGAGGCGCCCTCGGCATGTCTGGTGGTGCAGTCGCCCAATATCTTCGGCGTGGTCGAAGACCTGGCGCCCCTGGCGAACCTCGCCCACGAAGCGGACGCCCTCGCCATCGCCGTGGTGACCGAGATGGTCTCCCTGAGCTTGCTCGAGCCCCCCGGAGCCTGTGATTTCGATATCGCCGTGGGCGAAGGGGTCGGCTACGCGGTGCCCGTATCCCTGGGCGGCCCGGGCGTGGGTCTGTTTGCCACGCGCGACAAGTTCAAGCGCCAAATGCCCGGCCGGCTCATCGGCGAGACCCTGGACGCCAACGGCGTGCGGGGCTACGTCATGACCCTGGCCACCCGGGAGCAGCACATCCGCCGGGAGAAGGCCACCTCCAACATCTGCACGAACCAGGGCCTCATCGCCCTGTGCTTCACCATCGCATCCTCCCTCCTGGGCCGGAGCGGGTTCACCCAACTGGGCCACCTCAACTTCGCCAAGGCCCAGTACGCCCGAGAGGCCATCGCCGCGCTGGACGGCTTCGAGCTGCGCTACGTGGCGCCGGCCTTCAACGAGTTCGCCGTGCGGGTGTCCGGTGGAGACGCAACAGCGCTGGTGAACGACCTCGCCGCCGACGGGATCCTGCCCGGGGTGGCCATGGGCCGCTTCGACCCGGCCTGGAAGGACACGCTGTTGGTAACCGTCACCGAGCTGCACCGCCGGGAAGATATCGACCGTCTGGTGACCGCCCTGGCCAAAAAGGGAGCCTCATCATGACCCAAAGCTGCGTCACCCCCGGACTTCTGCACTACGAACCACCGATCTTCGAGATCGGCGCGCCCGGCCGCAACGGCGCCTCCCTGCCCGCGTTGGACGTACCGGATGTGGATCCCGCCACGTCCCTGGGCAACCTCGCACGCAAGTCGCCACCGGGATTTCCCGAGGCCAGCGAGGTGGAGGTCATGCGTCACTTCGTTCGCCTGTCCCAGTGGAACCACGCCATCGACCTGGGCATGTACCCGCTGGGGTCGTGCACCATGAAGTACAACCCCAAGGTCAATGAGGCCACCGCCCGGTTGCCCGGGTTGGCTGGGCTGCACCCCTACCAGCCCGAGTCGCACCTCCAGGGCGCGCTGCGGCTGCTGTGGGAGCTGGACCAGGCCCTGAGCGAGATCTCCGGCTTCGCGCGCACCACCCTGCAACCCGCCGCCGGTGCCCACGGGGAGCTCACGGGGCTGATGCTGATCCGGGCCTATCTGACCACCGCGGGCAATCCGCGCTCCAAGGTCATCATCCCGGACACGGCCCACGGCACCAACCCGGCCTCCGTGGCGCTCAACGGCTACAAGCCCGTGCTCGTGAAGACCGGCGCCGACGGAGTGCTCCTGCCGGCGGACGTGGAGGCGGTGCTGGACGAGGACGTGGCGGCCATCATGGTCACCAACCCCAACACCCTGGGCATCTACGAGACGCACCTGCCGAAGATCGCCGAAATGGTGCATGACGCCGGTGGGCTGGTGTACATGGACGGCGCCAACCTCAACGCCATCATGGGCAAGGTCAAGCCCGGCGATTTGGGCGTGGACGTCATGCACTTCAACCTGCACAAGACCTTCTCCACGCCCCACGGCGGCGGCGGCCCCGGAGCCGGCCCGGTGGGCGTGGTGGAGCGGCTGGTGCCGTACCTGCCCCGGCCCACTGTGGAGAAGCACGGCGACCAGTTCACCCTGGACCTTGATCGGCCCGAGTCCATCGGGCGGGTGAGATCCTTCTACGGCAACTTCGGGGTGCTGGTGCGGGCCTTCACCTACATCCGGGAGCTCGGCGGCGAGGGGCTGACCCAGGCCACGGAGATGGCCGTACTCAACGCCAACTACATCCGCGCCCGGCTCAAGGAGGCCTTCCCGCCGTCCCACGACGTCGACACCCTCCACGAGACGGTGTTTTCCGGCAAGCTCCTGAAGAAGGAGACGGGTGTAATCACCATGGACGTGGCCAAGCGGCTCATGGATCACGGCTTCCATCCCCCCACGGTCTACTTCCCCCTCATCGTGCCCGAGGCGCTCATGATTGAGCCCACCGAGACCGAGCCCCCCGAGGAGCTCGACCGCTTCTGCGACGCCATGCTGCACATCCACGCCGAGGCCCACGACTCGCCCGAGACCGTCCACGCCGCCCCCCTCCAGGTGGGCCTCCGCCGCCTGGACGAGACGCGCGCAGCCCGCAAGCCCCGCCTCCGTTGGACCCCGCCCGAAGAGACCGAGTAGCACCCCGAGTAGCACCCCGAATAGCACCCCGAGGAGCGACAACATGAAGCGCGGCCTGATCTCCATCCTGAACCCAATCCCAATCCTGATCCTGGTCCTGGCCGCCACGCTGACCGCCGCCTGCGTGCCAAAGCCGCGTATGGAGTACAACAAAGCCCAGCTACTCGAGCTGCACAAAACCAAGGAGCTGATGCGGGTGCTCTACCACGACCTGAGCCCGGTCTGGAAAAGTGACAAGAAGTCCGCCTACGCCGCAGCCGATTTCAAGATCATGAGCCACACCGCACCGCGCGTCCTGGCGATTAGTCAGGCGCTGGGGTCCCAGAAGGTGGCCGGCAAGTACCCGAAGGAGTTCGCCCGCCACGCCGCTGACCTGGGGAAGCACGCGGCCGCCCTACAGAAGGCGGCCGCGGCCGCCCTGGAGCCACCGGCCCGCAACGCGATCAAGGGGATCAACGCCACCTGCGGTTCTTGCCATAAGAAGTTCAAGTAGGAAGCCAGGAGAGGGAGCCTTCCCGGTCAGGAGACATCCCGGGATCGGCCATTGTCGGCGGTCCCCAGTCCCAGCAGGAAGTCCACTGCGGACTGCGCCCAGGTGTCTGGACCGTCATACACGTCGGCGTCCGAGCCCCAGCACCGACGGAGCATGTCCGTGGCGATGATGCCCGGGTTCACCGCCACGGCCGCCAGCCCCGATGGGAGCTCCGATGCCAGGGCCTGGGTGAGTCCCTCAATACCCCACTTGGTCATGCAGTAGGGCGCCACCTCTGGCGCGGTGGAGCGCCCCCAGGCCGAGCTGAAGTTCACCACCACTCCTCGCCCCGCCGCGATCATGGGCGGCAAGAAGTGACGGATCAGGTTGATCGTACCGCCCAGATTCACTCTCAGCAGGGCGTCGATCTCACCGGCGTCCACCTCCCACAAAGGCGCGGGGTGATTCATGAGCGCCGCGTTGTTGATGAGCAGGTCCGGCGCGCCATGGCGCTCGACGAGCCCCGCCGCCCAGTCTCGCACCGCGTCGTCGTCGGCCACGTCCAGCGCGGCGAATTCATGTGGGGCGACGTGGGCCCGGCCCAGCTCCCCGACAGATTCCACGGACCGTCCACACCCCAGCACGGTGTGGCCCCGGCCCACGAAGCCCTCCGTCATGGCACACCCCAACCCGCGGGTGGCGCCGCTCAACACGATGATCCGTCCGTCCGATTTGCTCACAGTCTAATCTCCACACTCGACCCTCGGATTCATCAAAAATGAACTTCCTGGGCTACACTAGCACACCGCAGCACAGTATAAATACAGACCACGTGCACCTATGTCCCCTCGCAGCCCAACAAAACAAAACCGCCGCTCGCGACACCACCGTCCCCGGGGCGATCGTCAGCGTGTGGGGTTCGTGCGCGGGGTGGGCCCCTGGGCGGCGCTGCTGTTGGTCCTGGCTCTGGGAGTGGCCGTGGTGCGCAAGCACTGTCGGTCCGGCCTGCCGGGCCACGGAATCCGCCAGCGGGTCTTGAACTACCGGCCCAGGCCCTTCGATCCGCGCCTGGTTCCGTCCCACATCCTCGTGCTGCGCAGAGGCAGCGACTACCGCATGCCCGTGTGCGCGGCTAACTACCGCGGCCAGTGCGTACAGCGAGTTCCCCTGGAACAGTACGTGGCCGGCGTGGTGGCGGCCGAGGAGGGGACCTTCGGCAAGCGAGCCTGGGTGAACGGCCGCCTGAATCGCAAACGCCTGGCGCGCATTCGAGAGGCCTGGAAGCTCCAGGCCATCGCCGCTCGGTCCTACGCCGTCTACGCCGCGGTGGCCGACAAGTACTACGTGCGTTCGAGCGGGTTCCACCTCACCGACACGCCCCGGGACCAGGCCTACACGGATCGCCCCTCGCCCCAGATTCTACGCGCCGTACGCGCCACGGCCGGCCAGGTCCTGGTGGATCGCCACCGACGGCTGATCTACGCTGAGTACTCTGCCTGCTGTCGCAGCAAAGGCACCCGGGACGTGGTGCGCCGGCGTCAGCACATCCGGTGCCACCCACGCTGCAAGGACTTCGCCTTCACCGGCAGCTCCCACTTTCGCGGCATGTGCCAATGGGGTAGCTACCTCTTCGCCATCGAAGGCCGCCGCCTGGCCTGGCTCCTGCGACACTACTATCCCAACGCGCGCGTCCTACAGCTGAAGTAGGGGCTCGTGTAAGAATAACTCGATCGTCCAGGCCGCCGGTCCATCCCGGCTCGCTTCGTTGCCAGGCGGTTTCATATTCCCGATATGCGCCCTTCTGGCGCCTCGCGAGCCGGGCGCCTCGACGCCCTGAACCGTTGACTTATTCTTACACGAGCCCTAGGTGGTATCCTGCGCAGTGGGATCATGACTTTCACCATCGGCATCGCTCCGGATTCTTTCAAGTCCACCCTCTCGGCCGCTGAGGCCGCGGAGGCCATGGCCATGGGCGCGCGACGCGTAGTTCCCGACGCTGAGCTGCTCCAGATGCCCATGGCTGACGGCGGCGAGGGCACGGCCGCCCTGCTCTCCCAGGCCATCGGCGGTACGGCGGTGACGCTCCCCACCACCGATCCCCTGGGCCGGTCCATGGAAGCCACCGTATACCGCCTTGGGGGCGACACCACCTGGGCGCTGGACACCGCCGCCGCTTCGGGCCTGGGGTTGGTCGCCCCGCACGACCGGGATCCGGGACACGCCTGCTCGGCGGGCACCGGCACGCTGATTCGCGCCGCGGCCCAGCGGGGCGCCCGCACGGTGATCCTGGGCCTGGGTGGATCGGCCACCGTGGACGGCGGGTTGGGCCTGTGCCGCACCCTGGGAGTACGCTGGCTCGACGACCACGGCGTCGACCTCCCGCCGGGTGGAGACGCTCTGGCGCGCCTCGCGAAGATCGACACCCAGGGGGTACCGGCTGCGATCCGACGCCTCCACATTCGGGTGGCCTACGACGTGCGGAGCCCGCTTACCGGCCCCCGGGGCGCGGCCGCGGTCTTCGCCCCCCAAAAAGGCGCGGACTCCGCCGGCGTGCAACGCCTGGCCATCGGGTTGAAGCGTCTCGCCGAGGTGCTCGCGGTCGACGGCCTCGCCCAACAGCCCGGCACGGGCGCCGCCGGCGGGTTGGGCGCCTCCCTCGTCGCTCTGCTGCACGCCACCCTGGAACCCGGCGCGCACCTCGTCTTCGAGCAGGCCGGCTGGGCCGCCCAGCTCCCGCGCTGCGACCTGGTCCTGGTGGCAGAAGGTCGCCTGGACGCCCAGACCGCCGCCGGAAAAGCCCCAGCCCACGTGGCCGCCCAAGCCGCACGCCTCCGCATCCCGACCCTCGCGGTGGCCGGCACCCTCGGCCCCGACGCCCACACCGTACCCCACCTCCAGATGCTCGAAGCCCTCTACGATGCGGTGCCCGACCCCCTCCCATCCCCCACCGAAGCCGCCACCGGACTCACCGCCGCCACCGAGCGCCTACTACTCCGGTATCGTCCCCGCCTCTGAGTCCCCTGGCCAATTCTGGGTAACAAAAGTTCTTTTCGTACTTCGATGTCCCGACCCGACCAGACCCGACCCGACCCGGCGAGGAGGGTTCCCTACGTGTCGCTCTGGCAGGCTGACAGCTCGACGGCGCAGAGGGTCTGGCAGTCGGCGCCCTCGCAGCCGGTGGAGAGGAAACAGATCGCGAGGTCAGCCCACAGGGACTGGGACACGGAGTCGCCGTAGCTCTCGCAGGCGAGCTCACACGCCGGATCACCACCGCAAGCCACTACGCAGCCGTAGATATCCCAGCAGGTGGCTGTGGTCGGGTCACAGCACAGGCCGCTGTGGCACTGGGCGTTGTCGTCGTCGCAGTCGACGCCGAGACAGTCGGCGCCCAGGCCGTAGCCATCGCTGTCGCCGTCCACGCAGTCCACCGCGGGGCAGCAGGTCCCGGCATAGCAGGTGTCGTCCGTGTCGTCGCAGTCAGCGCCATAGCAGTCGGCGCCCTCCCCGTAACCGTCCCCGTCGTCGTCCACGCAGTCCACCACGGGGCAACAGCTCCCGGTCCAGCACAGCTCGTCCGCGTCGTCGCAGTCAGCGCCCTCGCAGTCTATGCCTTGGCCGTAGCCGTCCCCGTCGTCGTCCACGCAGTCAAGGGGGCAGCAGTCCCCCGTGTGGCAGGCGGCGTCCTGATCATTGCAGTCCGTACCCAGGCAGCTATGCCCCAGGCCATAGCCGTCCCCGTCGCCGTCCATGCAATCCGGCGGACAGCAGCTCCCGGTGTGGCACAGGGCGTCGAGCTCAGTGCAGTCGGATCCGAGGCAGTCCGGCCCGTCACCGTATCCGTCTCCGTCTGGGTCCACACAGACCGCCGGGCAGCACTCCCCACCCCAACACTGGTCGTCGAGATCGTCGCAGTCCGGCCCCAGGCACTCGGCGCCGTAGCCGTAGCCGTCTCCATCGCTATCGGCGCAACCGTAGGGATCGTCCGGCTCAAGGCAACCCGAAAGCATCGCGAGGCCCAGCGCCCCGATGACCAGAGTCATCGGGCGCACTGTCCGAACAGCTCGGAGATCAGCGGCCAAAACGAAACACCGGCAGCGGAGGCGGGCTGCGCACGCCCAGGGTCAGGGTGACCGAGGCGTCCCGGTCCAGGTGACGCTGGCGAGACAGCGCCACCGTGGTCAGGGTCGTGGCCAGCACCGCCACGCCCACCGAGGTAATGAACCACCAGCGCTTGTACCAGGGCAGGGGCCGATACAGCACCTGCTGGCCGGGCTGCACGGCCTCCGATGCGCCCGACTTGTGACCCTTGTGCTTCATCTCCTCGGAGATGATGGGAAACTGCTTGAGGGAGACCTTCATCGCGGTGATCTTCTCAAAGGTCACCCGCACGAAGCGCATATAGTCGTGGTACTGGGGGTGCGTGATACGCAAGGCATGGGTACCCGCCTGCACCCCGACCGCCTGCACCGGGGACTTGCCCAAGGGCTTGCCATTTAGGTAGACGGCCGCTCCGGGCACGTCGATCAGGAGCTTGAGCGTCCCCCGGAACTTCTCCGGTGCCAATAGCCGATAGGCCGCCTCCCGGAGCAACACCTCCAGCTTCTGACGCCCGCCGTAAACCACTGACACCTTCCGCAGCACCTTGCCCGCCTTGGGATCCACCAGCCGCAGAAAGAGCACGAAGCCCTTGCCCAGTCCGCTCAAGTCCCCGGCAACCACCAGGGGCGCCTTGAGTAGCTCGCCGAACTTCACCACACAGGGAAGCTCCCCTTCACAGGCCACGTAGGTGGCCCCATGCCGACTCTTGAGGAACCGACGGATGTTCTTCAGAGGCGACACCTTCACGCCGGGCACCTTCCCCAGGGACTTGTGCAATCCGTTGGTGATTTGCCGAACCCGCTTGCTCCCCAGCCCGATGGACTCCAGAGGCTTGAGCACATGGGTGGCGCTGCCCTTGGGGATGACATACTTGCTGATCTTATCGCGACTACGTTTTTTGCGCCGCCGCCGGGCGTCGGCAATGGACGCGTAGAAAGTCGCAAAGACCAGAGCCACCGCCAGGCAGCCCAGGAACCTGACCCGCCCCTGCGAGGTGCTGGACCTAAGGCTATGCCTATGATTGGGTTTTCTCATCAGTTCGCCTCGCAGGCGCTGTTGTCACACGACTTCGGAAAGTAGGTCAGTCGCGGCACCAGCAAGCCCGCCGCCGCCCCCGCTCCCACTGCCACCACCCCCACGACGGTCCAAAACCACCATTTGGAGTACCACGGCGTGACCGCATCCTTCACCACCGGCGGCAGGGGCCCCACCCCCTTGCTTGCGGGCAGGATCTTCGGCTTCTTGAGCTTCACCCGTACGATGGTCATCTTTTGGAAACGTACCTTCACCTTGCGGATGAAGTCCAGGTGGTCGGGGTGCGTAATGCGAAAGGTGTGCTTCCTGACGCCCAGATTTCGCAAAGCGTGGCGCAGGGGCGAGACTCCCACCCGCTTGCCGTTCATGTAGATGGTGGCCCCGGCAATGTTCACCAGCACCTGCAGCGATCCCGTGAGCTTCTCGGGTGCCAACAACCGGTACGCCGCCACCCGCACGGCCTCGATGAGCTGCTCCTTCTGGCCCGACAAAACCTCGGTGGTAGCGCGAACGGTCTTACCACTTTGCGAGCTCACCATCTTGAGCCGCACCACGTAGGCCTGGCCCAGACTTGCCAGGGTGCCCGACACGATGTGCCGCGCCCGCAGCCGCCGCCCGATCTTCGCCATACAACGGTTGGCTCCCTGACATTTCCGCAGCGAGCGGTACTTGCGCTGGACCTGTTGGGACTTGATGGAAGGCACGATGTCCCCCACGATACGCGCCATCTCCTGGGTCAACAGGCTCTCGAGCCGAGCCACGATCTCGGGCGAAATATCTCCCAAAGGATCGATACGCCAAATGGCTACCCGTTGGGCGCGCGACGCCCGGGCCTGGACAACCTGCGGGAAAACCACAAGGCAAACCAACGAAAAGACTAACGCTATTCTCATACGAACAAGTATATCGAGGATGGATTCCTCCGCAACTGTGTTGGCGGGATCACCGTCGATACACTCCTTGGTTCGGGGTCTTGAGGGCCCTGGCGGGTCCTTGGGGCCCTGGCGGGTCCTTAGGCCGCTGGCGCGTCCAGGATCGCTACCAGCTCATTGAGCTGCGACCGTCCCAGCCCGTCTGTAAAGAGTAGGGGGAGCTCTCGGATGGGCGCTTGAGAACACCGGGCCAGGTGGGCCAGGTGATGCTCGTTGATGGCGCGCCGACGGTGGAAAATGCAGGCCTCCTCGAGCAAGGTGGCCAGCCGACCATCGGTCTCGGCAGCGGCGGTCTGAACCTCCTCTAAAAGCGCTACGTTGCGGCTCACGGGGTACAGGGCGTTGACCACCACGCCGGCCACATCCATGCCCAACTCGCGCACGCCCTTCTCCAACTCCAGGGTCTCGGATACGGGCAGCTCCTCGGCCAGGGTCACGATCACCGCCTGACACCGCTCGGGATTGGTCAAAAACGCCTGAATCGTGGTGGCGTCCCGGGTCAACATGGAGTCCGGCACGCTCCGTTGGATCACCCCGGGCACACCGAAGACCTTGAGCATCTGCCCCGTGGGAGGAGCGTCCACCACCACCAGGTCGAAGCGGCTTCGGCCCCGCTCCACCTCGGTGGTGTGATACCAGGCCTTGCCGAGCATGGCGTAGTCGTCCAGCCCGGGGATGGCCCGCAGAAAGTGACGCACCGTCCGGTTCTCCAGCACCGCCTTGACGATGGCCCGGAAACGGAAAATGAGCAGCCCGTATTCTCGCAACGCCGACCGCGGGGTCATGTTCGCCACCCACAGACCGGGCTCTACCTCCTCCATGTCAGTAGCCACCGGCTCGGACCGCAGGAGCTGCCCGGCGTCCACGAGGGACTCGAACTGTGTCAGCAGCACCCGCTTGCCCCGCCCCGCCGCCAACAGCGCCAAGGCCGTGGCCACCGTGGTCTTGCCCACGCCGCCCTTACCGGTCACCACCACCATGCGCCTCGAGAGCAGCGCCTCCAGATCCAGCCGTGCGGGTTGTGCGGTAAGGGGCATGGAAGAGCGGGCGAAAAACCAGTCTGCGTTGCTAGGCGCGACCTCCCGAAGACACAAAAGCGTGGACCTTCTCCGTCTCGGCGGGATCCACGTCCATGAACTGCACCCCCATGCCTGGAGGCGAGCGGCGCCCCTCGGTCTGGTGGGTCTGCACCCGCCAGGTCACCCGGGCCTTGAAGGAGAAAGCCCCCACGTTGGGCAGCTCGAAGTGCAACAGCACCACCTCCTCGGTGGCCGGTGGCGTCACCGTCTCGATGAACGCCCCCTCGGAGGACAGGTTGTACAGAGACCCCTGTACCCGCTCCCCGTCCACCTCATAGGAGGCCGGGAACCCGCCGTAGATCCGCCGCTTACGTCGCGGGATCCCCGCCCGTGAAAACAGCAGGTCATTGGCCAGGAATACGATCTCCGGCACCCGGATCCCGATACCCAGGTAGGCGTCCTCGGTCAGATCGATGAACCCCACCATCTGACCATCCCCCCGGTCCTGGGCGTCCACCAGGATCACGCGACGGTCTGGCCGGCTGATCCGCCGCGCCAGGTCGTCAGCGCCCGCCCCGGCGAGCTCGGATCCCAACACCACCAGATCCACCGTCGTTGAGCCCTTCAGCGTGGCGTCCAACTCCTCGGTAGAATCCACGGGGACCACCCCATATCCCAGCCGCTTCAGCACCGCCTCCAGAACACTCCGCTCCGGCCCGCGATGATCCGCCACCACAACGGTCTTCTTAGAATCTCCAGGTGTGCTCATGGCCCGGTATTTAATCACAGAACCTCCAGGGTGGGAAGCCGCAATCGCCGGAGATGAAATCGGCGGAGGAATACAGGTATAACCATAGAGCGTATTCGTTGTCGCGGCTCAGGGCGCCGTGTATGCTCCGGACCTGACGACAACCCAGGTGAGACCATGAGCGACCAGTCCGAGATTCTCCAATTCTATCAGACCCACCTGCCCAAGGCGCAGGCGCTGCCCGAGGGGGCGGAGGTGGTCACCTGGATACGAGCTGAATGCCCCCTGTGCAAAGGCGAGACCAAGGGAATCCTCAACATCGACCTGGATCCCGAGTCCCTCTTTTTCGGGCTATTCAACTGCTCGGCGCTCTGCTCCCCGCCGGGGTTCATGCTAGAGTTCTCCCGCCGCATGGGGATCTCCCTGTCGAAGGTGCCGGGCTTCGATCCCGAGCGGGAGGAGTCCTACCGCCCACCGGCGCTGCCCCATACGCACAAAGACAACGAGATGCACCGCTTCGTGCGCATGCTCTCGGACCCCATGCGCGAACCCTTCCGCAAGGCCGGTCTCGGCGACCGCGTCCTGGATCTGTTGGACGTGGGCTACAACGGCCGCATGTTCACCTTCCCCTACAAGCAGCACGACGACCACTGCTACGCCCTGCGCTGCGTGGCCTTCGCCTCGCGCTTCGAGGAGCCCCTGTGGCAGGGGCACGAGGCCTACTACCTGCCCCCCCATAACCTGTTCAACGGACCCGAGGTGGCGCGGTGCGACGGCGGAGCCATCTTCGTGACCGTGGGAGAGCGCAACGCCCTGACCCTGGCACAGTTTGGCTATCCGGTAGTGGCCATCCCCACGAACCTGGACGACGAAGCGGTGACCCCGGAGCGGTTCCAATTCGTCAAGCGGGTGCTGGTGGCGACCGACAACAGCGCCGAGGGCATCGACGCCGCCCGACGCATCGCCCTGAGACTCGGCTACAAGGTTCGCATGCTCCGGTGGCCCTTGGACACCAAACGCGACTACTGCGTGGCGGACCTGCTCAAGGCCGACCCCGACGCCTTCGGCGCCCGACTCCGGGAGATGATCTACCTGTCCGAGCCCCTGTCCCCCCTGTCCATCGCCCGGCGGGAGTACACCACCTTCGAGGAGGTGCTCGGGCGCCAGCGGGGTCGCGCCCTGCTCGGTCTCACCACCTGCTACGACAAACTGAACACAGCCCTGGACGGGCTGCGGGGAATCAACATCCTGGGGGCCCAGCCCAAGACCGGAAAGTCCACGTTCTTCATGCAAGTGGCCACATCCCTGGCAATGGATCAGGGGGTGCCGGTCATCTACTACGACTTTGAAAACGGCCGAAACAAGATCTACACCCGCACCCTGTGTCGCCTGTCCGGGCTCAGCGAGAAACGGCTGTCGAGCGACAGCCCCACGAGCGAAGAGCAGCAGAAATACACCGATTCCATGAAGCGTGTCAGGCGCCTCATGCGGCTGTTCAAGGTGGTGTCGGACCGCAAGATCAACCCCGACATCATGCGTAAGCAGATCGAGTTTCTGCGCATGGACACGGGCAAGGACCGCATGTTGCTGGTCGTGGACTCCCTGCACAAGCTGCCCTTTGGGCGGCTGTCCGAGCGGCGGTCGGGCATCGACGAGTGGCTCCGAAACTTCGAGCAGATTCGCGACGAAATGGACGTCACCTTCCTGGTGGTCTCTGAGCTGTCGCGGGGCATGGCCGGCGGCTACGACGAGCAGCCCGATCTCGCCTCCTTCAAGGAATCCGGCGACATCGAGTACACCGCGGACAACGCCCTGGTCATGACCACCCGGGGCTCGGTCTACGACAAAGAGGGCCGCGACGCCGGGCGCAGGGTGCATCTGTGGCTCGTGGCCAGCCGAGAGATGAGCCCGGGGCGGGTAGCGGAGTACGAGGTGGACTTCCCCTACTGGGGCTTCCGGGAGCTGTAAAAGAAAATCACAAGACACAACAAAAGTGATAGGAAAACACCCACCATTCGGTCTATAAAATCAGCACCTGAAAACCAAAACCGGCAATATGCCCCAATCAGGAGAAATGCATGAAGACGATCCTGGCAGTTATTTTCGCCACTATTATCCCCCTCTCCCTCGCTGCCGGCTGCGGCGATCCGTGCAAGGACCTGGCGACCAAGCTACAGAAAAAGTGCCCGGCGGGCATCGGGGACAAGGACAAGTTCATCAAGGGCTGTAAGAAGGACCTGGGAAAGGACGCCGCCAAGAAGTGCGCGAAGGAAGACTCCTGCGCCAAGATCATGACGTGCGTTGGCAAGGAAATGGCCAAGAAGAAGTAGCACCCCCCGTAGCGCAGCCTATCCCTCAACCCCCCCCCTCCCTGATCGAACCCTACAGCGTCTGGATCCACTCGTGGGCCCGGGCGCAGATCCGCTTGACCGTGGGGGGGTGCATGATAATGCCCAGGTGGCCCTGCTTGTGGGTAGTGGTCCGGATGGTAGCCTTGGTCATGCGATTGAGGCCATGCTCAATGGCACGGGACGGGGCCAGGGTGTCCTTGCTCCCCAGGAACGCGTAGATGGGCACCTGTACGTTCCGAAGGTCCTCGGTGTAGTCGATGCGCTCGTCGAAGGAGACGAAGGTCCGCTCACCGAGCTGGGAGCGGATGAACTGAAAGACCACCTTGGAGGACTCCTCACAAAAGACGTCCTCCATGAGGAAGTACCACTCGGGGGGCGTGATCTGCTCGTAGCCCACGAAGTCCTTGATGGTGGGTAGCCGGGTACCGAGGTTGAACGAAAGCGCCCGCAGGGTCTTGCTCACCTTGGCCAGCAGCGTGAAGAAACGGTTGAGATCCACGGTGCGGAAGGAGCGTGGGATCGTCTGCGACAAGACCTTGGTCATCACCCGACTGGCCAGGCGTCGGGGTAGCAGGCTTGCGCCCCGGCGGATCAGATCCACCAGGACCATGTCGGGCTGAAGGTCCACGTAGCTCGGAGAGCTCAGGCTCACGATACCCGCCATACGCTCGTTGGGATCCGGCAGGCCTGTCCGCCCGAGGAGTCGCCCGATGGCACCGTAGGACCCCGCGTAGAACATGGGAATCATCCCACCCATGGAGTGGCCGAAGACCACCGTGCGCTCGTCGGGAAATCGCTCCCGGATCCAGGTAAGGGCCGTGGGAAAGTCGTGGTGAATGTAGTCGTCCACGGTCCAGCTCAGGTCCCGTTTGTTCCGAGGCGCGGTGAACCGGGAGCGACCGCGCACGTCCAGGGAGAGCACCTTGTAGCGATACTTGAGGGCCATCTGCATAGCCATCCGGTCCATGACCGAGCGGTTGCAGAAGAAGCCCGGGATCATCAGCAGGTTGATGGGCGCCCCGTTGGCGTCGCGGGGCAAGTACTGCTTGATGCTGATGGAGTGGCCCCCCGAGCTGGGAACGAGGTAACTCGTGTCTAAGCGGTACTCCCGTCGGAAGCGATAGGAATAGGCGTACAGGGACTTGACGGGGGGCAGCTCCGGAGCCTGCCGCCGGTGGAGGATGTGGTTGATGCGCGAATTCTCCTCGATCTTCTCGATGGAGCGCCGGCCGGTGTAGTCGTCCCGGTCGTGGTCCAACTCGTAGGAGATGATATTGGAGATGCCCTCGAACAGGGTTTGCAGCTTCCAGTCCACCTGCTTTCGCTGGGGCCCGGTGAGGGCGGTGTTGCGGATGCCCCACAGCACGCCGATGGGCGTCTGCCGAACGAAGATCGGAACCAGCCACGCGAGCTTCATGGCCGGGGTCAGCAGGGTCGCCAGCTTGGGGTGCATGGCAATCGCACCCCCCTGGAGGTCCAACGCCTCAATGGGCGGAGAATGTCCCCGTGCCACGTCGATGATGGCGCGCCGAATGAGGGTGGCGGAGAAGTTGCGCTCGTCGTCCAAGGGGATGGGTTTGGTCCGGGCCACAAAGGCCTTGAACGGCTGGGGCGCCCCCTCGGCGCCGGCCAGCTCCCGCATGGCGTACTTAGACGACGAGACAGTGATCTTCAGATGATCCCCTAAGATGGCCTCAAAGACCGAGTGGTTAAACACAAACTGGTCGTTCAGAAACCGAAGGGACACGGCCTTGTTGACGAAGGAAGTCCAGATCTTCTCCACGAAGGACTGCAGATCCTTGGAGATGGGGGGCACATGGATCTGCTCGGCCCGGGGACCAAAGTTATCGTGAATGGAGTCCATGGCTATGGTGCCGGTTCCCGTTCGTTCAATGGGTTCTACGGGGTTACTCAAAGTCGGTGTTGACGTAGATCACGTTGCTGTAGATCCACGGACGCTCCACGATCCAATCGTCGCCCCGCGGACCACACCATGGGCGCAGATGCTCGGGCACCATGCGAATCTCTGCCCGGTAGGCGCCTGGATCGGCGTCGTAGGACAGCGACGAGTCCCCGCTGGCCACCTCGATCCACTCCCCATGGTTCGCCTTGAGGATGCGGGCCGTGATCAACGGCTGGGGACCGTAGGGGTGCAGCCGCCAGATCTCGGGCATCTCCACAAAGAGGGTGGCGCTCTCCCCCACGGGGACCTGGTCGCCCATCTCGTAGACGTCACTGCCCGCCTCCGCGCGGAAGTCAAACCCATTGGGGAAACCCAGATAGTCGAAGACGCCGTACATGCGTCCGGCGGCCACGGCCTGCTTGATCACGAGATCATCCACGGGACCGTCGGGAAGAAGCACATAGTTGGAGAACCACCGCATGATGCGTCGGAATGAGTCCAGGCGATCTCCGTCTGCCAGAACGTCCGAAGCCACATTCTGGTGAACGTCGGAGGCCACGGCGCCCACGATGCGTCTCTGCATCACCAGCCGGGACCAGTGGGCCAGGTCCTCCTCGTTCTCTTGGAACACGGCCAGCAGACCGATCTCGGGCTCGCCCAGGGTCTCGGGCGAAAACAGGAGGTCCAGAGCGAGAGTCGCCACCTGGGCCAGGTTGTCCATCATATTGAAATGGAGGTTGTAGATCTCGATACCGTCGATGGGCAGGGTGAGCACGTCAGTGGCGTCCCACCCCTCGGTGTGCTGCAAAAATACCAGGGCCCCGGCGTCCTGCAGGGCGTAGATGGCCGTGGCGCTGGTGGTGTTGTAGGCGTCCACTCGCTCAGCCTCGGTGTCGCCCACGTGGTGCTCCAAGCCGATGGGCATCATGTCCGTCTCGGTCCCCGCCGACAGGATCACCGAGCGCCCGTCGCCGCAGTTGATCCGGTTGGCCACCGGCAGGCCGCCTCGCATGATGAGCTCATCGCCCTCGGCGTACAGCAGCACCTCCGGGTAGTCATAGTAGGCGAAGAGATCATCATGGTCAGTCATGAACACGAAATCCTGGCCCGTGACGCACATGCCGTAGCGCACATCGTTAAAGCACTGCTCGTTGCGCTCGCCATCAATGCGAGGGATGCCGTCACAAGCGTCGTGGGAGTAGGGGCTGTGGCAGTGGATGATGCCCCGGCGTACGGTGAACCCCCGCACGGGCGCCAGCTCACTGGAGTCCATGACCATCCACGGGTCGTAGGTTGCAAAGCCCACCGGTGTGGCATCCGGCGGTCCGGCATCCTGGGGATCTCCCCCGTTTTCGCCGCAGGCCGCGACCAGGGTCATCACAGTTCCAACCGCAACTACGCTCCCCACCAGTGACAGGGGTCTACAATTACTCCGTCGGGACATACTCGTCGCTCCTTCGAACCCAATCCATACCAAGCCATTCATTCTTACACACATGCGGCCCTTGTCCGAGACTGTTTTGGGACGATCGCGTCACTTGCGCTTGGCGGTTGACGACCGTAGACTCGGCCCACGACCCGACCCCGATCTCACGGGGCCGCAGACCACAGGAGAAGCGCATGTCGGAAGCCAAGGTAGCGGTGCTCAAGACGGTGCTGGCGCTGGCCTACGCGGACGGAACTCTGTCCGAGCAGGAGCAGCGGCTGGTGGACTTTCTCATCGAGAGCCAGGGACTCACCCCCTCCGAGCAGGAGGCCGTGCGAGCCCAGGGCGACTCCCAGATGGACCTGGAGCAGCTTGCAGCCTTGGTCACTGACGAGTCCGAGCGGGCCCAGGCCTACGAGGTGGCGGCGCTGGTGTCCCTGATGGACGGCGTCCAAGAGTCCTCCGAGGCGGCGATGTTGTCAAAGCTGCAGCCGGCCCTCGGCATCGCGGACGCCGCCGCCCGGGACATCGAGGCCAAAGCCAAGACCATCTACGACAACTTCATGAAGCGCCAATCCGACGAGGAATCCTAGGTAGCGGGGTCGCCTCCCCTCCCTCCCCTCTCTCTACAGCTTCTTCCAGACGAAGTGGCCCCGGCGGTAGTAGACGTGAGTGGCCTTGCCCAGAATTCTTTCGCGGGGGACCAGGCCGAAGTAGCGGCTGTCGTGGCTGTCGCCGCGGTTGTCTCCGAGCAGGAGGTAGCGGCGCGGGGGAATGATCGTTGGGCCGAAGTCCGGACCAAGGGATGGGCTACCGGTGAGCCGGATGGCGTGGGAGCGGCCGCCCAGGACTTCCCGTGGCCCGTGGTCGTCGTAGATGAGCTTCACGGGGGCGCCGTTGAGCCACACCAGGCCCGCCCGCACCATGACGTGATCGCCGGGCACTGCCGCGACGCGCTTGAGCAGCACCGTTCCTCCCGCAGGTGGATCCACGACCACCACGTCACCGGGGCGGGGCCCCGCCCACTCCCGCAGGTAGTGGTTGGTCCAGGGTACCCGAATGCCGTAGGCGGACTTGTCCACCATGATGCGGTCGCCGACCTGTACCGTGGGCCGCATGGATCCCGTGGGCACCCGGTAGTGATCGGCCACGCTGGCTCGGCCCGTGAGCAGTACCGAAGCGAACACCCCGAGGATCAGCAGACTGCGGACGATGGAGGGGAGCCGTTTCGAGAATACGTTCGGCATACGACGTTGGGAAGAATGGTTCATGGGTACCTCGCCAGACAGCAACCTTTCTCACTGGGGTACAACCCAGCGCCCGAGACGGCTATTCCCGGGATCTGATTTCGAGGGTCGGGGACGAGGCCAGGGACGGGGAGGCCATGTCAGGCAGGGGCTGGGGCTTGACCTTCAATGAAAGGTCGCGAGCCTCGGTTTGGACCACGGCGGCCTTGGGCTTTTCCGTGCTTTCGGCGGGTTGAACCACCAGGGTAAAGGTAACCCCGGCGGCCACCAACAGACCGAGGGAGCAGGCCATGAGCCAACGGAAGCCCCGCTGACCATAGTGGTCGCCCGAGTCGGGGCCCATGGTGGGTCGATTGGCGACGGTGAGATTGGGAAGCTCGCGTGGCTGCATGGGCATGGGGCGTTGTCCTCGGGGCAGTGGTGTTCAATACGCGCGAGTCGGACAGAAGATCTTCGGATCGTTGATCGCCTGTCACTCTCTTTGATACTCCGCGCTCGCGATCGAGCTTCCCTGTACCCACATGCGACAGCCGGGGACTCAAAAAGTTTCACCCAAAATTGAGAAAACACCAGGAAGACGCCAATCTTCTACGCGTCGGGATCGGCGGGTAGGCTCAGGATCCGGCGGGCAGTGGCCGTGGTGGTGGCGGCCACTTCGTCTGGGTCCAAGCCGTGCAGCTCGGCGAGGGCGTGGCACACCTCGAGGACCTGTGCCGGCTCCACCTCGCCGGGCCGGCGGGTGGCGGTGCCAATGAAGGGCGCGTCTGTCTCGAGCACCAGCGCCGAGAGCGGCAGCGCCCCCAGGACCTTGCGAATGCGCGTGGCCTGGGGCCGGCAGGCCACCCCCGCCACCCCCAGCACGAACCCGAGCCCAATCAGAGCAGTGGCCACCTCCCGGGAACCCGCGAAGGCGTGGAGGATCCCCCCGGGCCCACCCGGGCCGAGCTCTTCGAGGATCCGAACCACGCGACCCGTAGCGTCCCGGCTGTGGATCATCACGGGCAGGTCGTGGTCCCGGGCCAGCGTGAGCTGGGCGCGGAAGGCGGGCTCCTGGGCCGCGACCCTCTCCTTGCCACGGCTACCGTCGAGCCCGATCTCCCCCACGGCCACCACGCGGCCCTGGGATCTTGCGATCAGCCCGGACAGAGCGTCTGGGTCCACCGGTTCGGTAGCGTCCGGGTGCAGGCCCACGGCGGCCCACACGTCCGGCCACAGGTCCGGCCCAACCGCGTGGTCCCCCATGGCTGGCTGAGCCAAATCAACAGCCCTGCGAGAGGTCGAAAGCATCGTACCCACCACCACGATCGCTTCGACGCCGGCCGCTCGGGCGCGTTGGAGCACCCCGTCCCGATCCCCTGCCAACGGCTCGTCGTACAGATGGCAGTGGGTGTCAATGAGATTCATGTCAATGGCGAGGCGGAAATCTTCCCGCAGGCCGGGCAGCCCGGCTCCCGCACCACCTTGAGCTGCCGAAGCTCGTTGCCCCACAGGTCGAGCTGCACCAGGTGGGGGTTCACGGCGTCGGATCCCAGCAGGATCTTGACCGCCTCGGTGACCTGTCGGGCGGCGATGAGCGCCGGCAAGGTGTTCAGGATGCCAACGGTGGCTGTGGAGGGCACGGTGCCATCCACGGGGGCCTCCGGGAAAAGGCAACGCAGACAGGGCGTCCGGCCCGGAATGACGGTCATGGTCATACCGGACGTCTCGAGCACACCGCCGTAAATCCACGGCAGGCCGCGGGCCACGCACTGGTCGTTTATCACGTAGCGTGTGGCGAAGTTGTCGGTGGCGTCGAGTACCACCGAGATCCCCTCGACCAGAGGGCCGAAGGTGTCAGCGTCCACGCTCATGACGCGCGCATCGATGGTGGTGTCGGCGTTGATGCGCGGCAAATGCAGCGATGCTGCTTCGGCCTTGGGCCGTCGGGCCGCCACGTCCTCCTCGTCAAAGAGGGTCTGCCGGGGCAGGTTGGATAGCTCCACAACATCGCGATCCACCACTCGGACGGTCCCCACACCTACCCGGGTGAGCAGCTCCGCCTGGTGGCTGCCCAGGGCGCCACAGCCCACCACGAGCACCGCCTGGCGGGCGAGGTCGCGTTGGCCCTCCAACCCAAGGTGGCGAAGCAGGATCTGTCGCGAGTAGCGGTCGGCAAACCGTTGATCGTCAGGCAATCGAGCCTCCGTCAGCGGGATAAGGGCCCAAACTCCACCGTCAAGGGCGTAGTTGTGGCAACGGGGCGGCCCCGGAACCGTACCGGGACAAAGCGCCAGTCGGCGAGAGCATCCGCCGCCAAGGTGCGAAGTAAGCGACTCAGGGGGATCTGGCTGCGCCCGGGGCACTGCACATGAAGTCGATGGGGATCCACGGCCGAAACCCGCCCCTGAACATCCACGCTGACCGCGCCGTAGGCCACCGTGCAGCCGACAAGCTCTTTGGGCGCGGGAGCCGCCGTGGCAACCACGGGCACCCACTGCTGCTGCATCCCCGCCGTGGCGGGCGGACCCTTTTGGGCTGAGACCGACGGATCGCCGGCCCCACCGGGCCGGTCGCCATGAACCACCGCTCCGAGGACGTAGGCGATCACGAGCAGCAATACGGCGACCAGGATCACCCGCCCCTTCTTACGAGGGGACGGCAAGATCACCGTAGACTCCTCGGACAAACCCTTCACCGAGACGTTGGTCGTTTCCCGCTCGGCGGCGGCGGCGACAGCCGTGGCCGCGTGGCCCGGCGCCGTGAGCTCCAGAGGCCGGAACACCAGATCCCGGGACACTCCGGCGAAGAGCTTGCACATGTACGTGGCGGTCTCCTCCGTGGTGGCGTCCAGTCCATCCTCCACCATGAGCGCGGTGAGATCCTCGCCCATCTTCGCGGCGGTCTGGTACCGCTCAGCGGGGTCTGAGGACAGGGCCTTGAGCACCACATCCTCCAGGGATGGTGGATAGTCCGACCGAAGCTCCAGAGGCGGTGTGACCTCCCCCGATAGGATCGCGCGGCGCACTCGGCCGGGGTCTCCCCGCTTGAAGAGCCTCTTGCCCACGGTCAGCTCATACAGCACGATGCCCAGGGCGAAGATGTCGGCCCGGTTGTCCACATTTTGCCCCCGCCACTGCTCCGGCGCCATATAGGGCCCCTTGCCCTTGAGAGTGGACCGCTTGAGCTCCTCGGCGATACTGGTCTGGGCCACGCCAAAGTCCACCAGCTTCACATGGCCGTCGAAGCCCACCATGATGTTCTGGGGCGTCACATCCCGATGCACGATGTTCAGTGGGACTCCGTTCGCTGCTTTGGCCGTATGCACATACTGCAGCCCCGTGGTGAGGTCCCGCGCGACCTTCAGGGCGATGCGCATGGGCAAAGGGTTCCGGCTCTTGTTGGCCTGGCGCACGATGCGCGTCAGATCCACTCCGTCAACGAACTCCATGCAGATGTAGTACAGACCGGCGGCCTCGCCCACGTCGTAGACCTGACACAAGCGCGGGTGGCGAAAGTCCGCCGCCATGAGCGCCTCCCGCACAAACATCTCCACGAACTCCTCGTCCGCGGACAACTTGGGCAGCATCACCTTGATGACTACAGGCTTCTCGAAGCCGAACTGCCCGAAGCTCTTGGCGAGGTACACTTCGGCCATGCCACCCACCGCGATCTTGCGGATGAGGCGGTACTTGCCGAAGGAGATCTCCTTGCTGCCGTCTCCCAGAATGGGTCCAAGGGGCGTGGCTTGTTGGGCTGCTTCGGTCATTGGGTACGGGTATGAAAACGGCCCGGCTTCGTTGAGGACGGGTCCTAAAAAACAGGGCAGATGGTCTCCGCGGTGTAGACACCGGCGGGCTGGCGATACAGGGGTTCGTCCTCTCCAGCACTGCCCGTGGCGGCGTTGAAAATCTCCGCCGAGGCCTCGGTGTACAGGTTGGAGTTGTCCCGTCGCAACCCGCCCACGATGAGCACCGTGTTGTTGCCCAGCATGGTCATGGTGTGCCCGAAGCGCGACACCTGCAGCTCAGGCTGCTCATCCAGACTGGTCAACGGCAGCCGCGACACGGAGCCGCCATCCGCCGGGTTAATGCCCGGCGTATAGATCCAAACCTGGGATACCGAGCAGGTCCACGCGCTCTCGCCTCCGGGGCAAGCGGTGACTCCAGGCTCGAAGATGGGGCTACCGCCGGTGAGCAGCACCGTGCCATCCGGCAAGGCCACGGCGGCGTGGTAGCCCACCGGGATCATATCACCGAAATTCTGAGGGTAGTACTCGTATTGCGCCCCGTTGCGGCGGATCCGGACGATCTGCACCGTTGGGCTCGGGTTCAACGCGAGGTTGGACTCCACGAGGAAGCCGCCGACAATGAGCACGTCATCATCGTCTAAAACCGTGGCCGTATGGAAGGCCGTCGACAACGGGGTGGCCCCGCCGGTGGTCGACGCATCCAAGGTCAGGACGCTGGACGTCGGCGGCGCCGGCTCAACCGACAGCCGCTCCGCTACACTCAGCTCTGGACTAGCCTGTCCCAGGTTCCCGCCCCAGATCAACCCGGAGATGCCGTCGGACGACATGGACAAGGTGTGGCCCAGCCGGGGAATGTCCATGGTGCCCTCGAGCAGGTAATGCACCGCAGAGTCGGTGTCGCTGAGGTCGATGTTGGTGGAGAGGGAAAAGTCGCCGTCAATGGCTACATTATAGGCCCCACCCGCCACACAAACCCCCGTATCCTTGTAGAAAGCGCCGGCCTGGAAGTAGCTCTCCGGCCACCCCTCGAGATCGGCGGTGGAGCGAGTCACCACGGGGGGATCCCGGGTCAGATCGATGGTGAGCAGCATGGGGGCAGCCCCCACGGAGTCGGGGTCCGGCGTGAAGCGCAGCGTGTGCTCAGGCTTCGTGCGGATCTTCACCACGCCGTTGCCGAAGGGTACCGTGCCCTGGGCGACGCCTCCCATCAGCAACACGCGCGCCGTGTCGGCGTCGGATCCATCGATGAGAAAGGCGGTGTGGAAGGCTCTGGGGATCCCTTCATCGCCAGTGATCTCGGGCTGCACGAAGCGCCCGGTGTGGGTGGAGTAGATCTCAAGCTCGGAGGTGAGCAACAGACCACTGCCCTCCGCCACGGCGGTTACGTCACCGTTGGTGGCCACCAGCCCACCGGCCACCAGGGCGAATCCGCCTGGTAAGGCCGTGACGGTGTGGAACGCGCGAGCCTTGGACAGGGATCCCAGGGAGCAACCCATGCGCCCGGTGAGGGCCATAAAGATGCTGGGATTGTCCAACTCGCCGGAAAAGAGAATGTCTTCGAGCTTGCCGGAAGCCAGCAGGGGAGTGGCGTCTCCGGCGTTCGCTGGCTCGCCGAATGCCTCGGCCCAAACCGTAAGTCGACTGTCCTTGAGCGCTTCGAGGTAGAACACCTTGCCGCTCTCGTCGGCGTCCATGACGATGTCGCACAGGAAGTTTTCGAGGGAGGGCGATCCGAGCACGGCGTCGAAGAAAGTCAGCCGCACAGTCCGAATATCCTCCTTGCGCAGGCCGGCAACTCCCTCGGGCGGACAGGTGCCGGATTGGACCGGAGGCGAGGTTACCAACTGAACCTTGAAGGGCTCGGGGGCGGTTTCGCTACATCCCACAACTGCGCCTACGACCGCAGCCAGCATCCAGAATACAACCGCATGAAAGAATTGGTGTTTCATACCAAGTAGCACTTTAGCCCGCGTACGTGGGGGCGTCAAGCAAGGTCTGCTTCAGCGTTGGAACTGGTGCTGGTACTGACGTAGGCTAGGACGGGCCCTAACGAACGTTCTCGATGACCCGGTTCAAGGCGCCGACAACCTCCGCGTCCTCATGCACCAGATACACCGTGAATTCATGGTCGGAGCGGAAACCGCGCAGCTCGTCGATGATGGCCCGGGCGGCCTCGGCCATGGACATCTCGTCCGAGGATGGCAAAATGGCTGGCAGAACAACAGAATCCTGATTCTTGGCGCAAACGGCCACCAGGGTGGCCCGCGTGCAACGCCTGATATTTTCCACGGTAATCCGGTCGCCGGTCTGGAGCACCACGGGCGCATAAATCAGGCTGCCGGCCTTGAGCCCAGAGACGTCGTTGACCGTGGCGGCGCCCACGGCGATGGGCGCGGTGTCCAGGGTCTCCTGAAGCAGATCCTCGGCAATCAGCCCCAGGATCCGCTCGCCCATGGCGTCGTCCATGGTCCCGGTGGTGGCCCCGGCGTAAGCGAGTCCGTCGGCTTGAATCGACATGGCGTCTGCTTTTTGGACTACGATTTCCATATCTGGTTTCCACACTTCCCCGGGCGAAACCCGGTATGTACTGTACCTACCGAACAATCAATAAGTCCACGGAACTACCGAATTCCAGCAGCATCGTCAATGATTATCCACGAAAGTGCCTGAAACATTGACGAGATCCCGGGTCATGGTCGACACTGGTACCGTCATGCTCGAACGCACTCCTTGTCCCGTACCGGCCTTGAGACCAGGTGACTCCGTCGCGGTGGTGGCCCCCGCGGGCCCCGCTCCGCAGAGCGACCTGTCCGCGGGCCTGGCCCAGCTCGAATCCCGCTACCGGGTTCGCCCGGCGGAAAACCTGTTTGTCCGGGAGGGCTACCTGGCCGGGTCGGACGAACGCCGCCGGGACGCCCTGAATCGCGCCTTGTCCGATCCGGACGTGCGCGCAATCTTCTGTGCCCGGGGCGGCTACGGCGTACAGCGGATCCTATCGGGCCTCGACGCGGACGCCCTGCGGGCGGATCCCAAGCCCATCATCGGGTTCTCTGACATCACAGCCCTGCTGTGCTGGGCCCGGGTCCACGGTGTCGTGGCCATACACGGACCCGTGGTGACCCAGTTGGGCCGGCTGCCCCAGTCGGATCTGGAGCACCTCTTCCGCCTGCTGGAGGAGCCGGATTACGCGCCACGCATGACCGGCTCACCCGGGTCATCGAGTGTCGGGTCCCCGCCCCAACCGGGCTCCGGCGACCAGACACTCGAGGTCCCGGTGGAGGGACTGCTCACGGGCGGCAACCTGTCGTTGCTGGGCGCCCTCGCCGGAAGCCCCTGGGCCCCTGTGCTCGACGGCGCCATCCTCGCCGTGGAGGACGTTGCCGAGGCCCCCTATCGCCTGGACCGGCTCCTTACCACCCTCCGACACCAGCCCCAAACGCACAGCACCGACACCCTGGTCGGGGTAGCCGTAGGGGAGCTCCCTGGCTGCGCCGCACCCGAGGCCGGTGGTCTCTCCCCCTTGGAAGTGGTGACCGAGCGGCTAACGGCGCCTGGCCGCCCCCTGGTGTCGACGCTGCCCTTTGGACATGGCGCTCGAAACGCGGCCTTCCCCATCGGGGTCCGGGCGCGTCTCGAACCAGCGGCCGGAATCCTCGCCTGGGATGGTGGTGTGGTCAGATAAGACCAATCAGGGCAATCAGGGCAATCAGGGCAATCAGGGCCCTCAATGCACGAGCTGGGTGGAGTCCCCGGCGAGGGGCTCGATCTCGCCGAACCGCTCCTCGTACTTCTCGATGTTCCCCTGCATGGTGGTCAGGACCCGCTTCATATGGCGGGGACTGAGAATGATCCGCGAGCCCACCTTGGCCCGGGGGGGGCCAGGGAGCACGTACGCGAAATCAATGACGAACTCGTTCTCATTGTGGTTGACGAGCATGAAGTTGGAGTACATCCCCATGGCCGTTTGATCATCGATCTGGATGGCCACCTTGGGTTGGGCCTTGGGGTTCGGCTTGGTGTCGCTCATGGGAAGTTCCTTTCTACGGGCCCCAGATCCCAACGCCTTCGGATTGGGCTTGGGCCTGGATGGCCAGATAGTCCGCCTTGCGGTCGAAGTCCTCCCACTCGAACACCGTAGCAAATCCGCCCGCAAGCAGCATCGCGTTGAGGTCGTAGCCCTGGGCGGTGCGGATGTATGCAAGCATCCGGTCGAACCCATCGAAGCACGACGACGGGAAGGGGATGATAGCGCACGCCTCGTCATCAAACTCCAAACCCACCATGGAAGCGGGCGTGGCGTTCACAGTGGTCTCCAGCTTGGCCTCCGCGGCCCAGGGCTCAACCGGAGGACCCAGCTCCGGCGTGTCGATGCCCAAAAACCGCACCGTGAGCTCCACTCCCTGGAAATTCACCTCGAGAGTATCTCCGTCAATGACACGCAGCACGCGGGCCGGGTGGTCGAATGGGTTCGGCTCGGCATCCACGGCGGCTTCCACGGCGGCGTCCACGGACACCGGGTCGGTGGGGTCGCAGCCGGAGGTCAGGACGGCAAGTACCAGGAAGGCAAAAATCAAGGGTCTGGTCATGGTTCTGTCACAGAGCATAGCACGATCCATGACACTCCGAGGAACCTTCGACAAGCCCGTCAGGATCGCCAGGCGAGCGGCAACCATGCTTGTGAAGCCCGACAGTTTGTGGTACGTGCGGTCCCGTGACTCAGGTGGACAATGGACAGCCACATCATGTGGCTATTATCATGGATGGCAACGGCCGATGGGCCCTCAAGCGGGGACTATCGCGCTTTGAAGGCCACAACAAGGGTGCCGACTCCGTACGCACGATCACGCGTGCCTGTCGGCGGCTGGACATTCGGGCCCTCACGCTCTACGCATTCAGCGAACAAAACTGGAACCGCCCGGTGGCCGAGGTGGAGTCCCTCATGGCGCTGCTGCGGCGTTACCTGCTCGAGGAACGCGCCGAGATCATGGAGAACGACATCCGGCTCACCACCATAGGCCGGACCCACCGCCTCCCCTCCTCCGTATCCGAACCCCTTGCGGACCTCATACGAGATTCCGCCGGCAACCAGTCCATGGACCTGTGTCTGGCGCTCTCCTACGGCGGTCAGGAGGAGCTCGGTGACGCCATGCGCCGCCTGGCCCAGCAGGTGGCAGACGGCACCCTCGCCCCGGACGCCGTGGACGAGCAACGCATCGGCGCCGAGCTCTGGTCATCGCACCTGCCTCCCCTGGACCTGCTCATCCGCACCAGCGGTGAGCTCCGCCTGTCCAACTTCATGCTGTGGCAGGCAGCCTACGCAGAGCTCTTCTTCACGCCGACTCTGTGGCCGGACTTCTGCGAGGACGACCTGAACGAGGCCATCGAGTCCTTCCGCCTCCGGGAACGTCGCTTCGGGCGCACGGACGAGAACATCGAGGCGCTCCTCCAGGCGAATGACTGATCCCGCGAGCGACAAGCCCAAGCCATCCGGGCCAAGCAACCTCCTCGTACGTCTTCTGACCGCCTTCATTCTGGGGCCGGCCATCATCGCCCTGATCCTGTGGGAGAACCACCTGGGCCTCTGGATCTTCATCCTCTGCGCCAACGTGGTGGCCTACTGGGAGATGCTCAATATGGTCCCCGGTGAGTCCGACCGAGTGGACAAGGGGGTCGTGTTAACCCTGGGTATCGCCTTTTCGGTCCTCCTGTACTGGTTCCCGGGGCGCGCCCTGCCTATCGGCGCCGCCACCGTGATCGCGCTGCTCACCTACGGCGTATTCCGCTTTCGTGACATGACCACCATCGGTCCGCGAGTCAGTTACTGGTTGGGCACGATCTTTTACGTAGGCCTCCTGTTTGGCGCCATCGCCCAGCTCAAACAGCTCGACCTCGGCGGCGACTGGGTGTTCCTCGCCATGACCGTGGCCTGGTTCGGCGACACGGGCGCCTACTTCACGGGCCGCTTCATCGGCGGCCCCAAGGTCTACCCGGCCGTGAGCCCCAAAAAAACCTGGTCCGGCTCCATCGGCGGAACCTTCTTCTCCGTGGGCGCCGGCGTGCTGGCCAAGCTGTGGTACATGCCCCAGCTCAGCTGGATCGACGTCGTGCTGATCTGCGCCCCCGCCGCGGTCCTCGGCCAGGTGGGCGACTTCGCCGAGTCCGTCTTCAAACGCTCCTTCGGCGTCAAGGACAGCGGCTCCATCCTCCCGGGCCACGGCGGCATCCTCGACCGCGCCGACGCCCTCATGTTCGTCTCAGCCTACCTGGTGATCTACGCCACCCTCGTCCTCGGCATCGCTTTGCCCTCATAGACGGAGGCTCCATGAGCCACTTCGCACTCGCTGTTTTGCTCACCACAACGATCGCTTGGGCGTCGGCCTGCGGATCGGCCGGCAAATCGCCGGCCAACAAAAACAAGACGACGACCCCACAGCCCACGCCCCCACAGCCCTCGGCAACGGTCGCCACCGCCAAGACCCTGGACGATCTGGGGCGGCTCCTGGTGGCGGCCATTCACACGGGCGACGAGGCCGCGGCCTTTCGGCTCCTGCCCACCCTCGCCGAGATGAAGCAGGTCGGCCTCATGCGCGACGCCTCGGAGAAGAAGTACGCCAAGTTCCTCGCCAAGCGGCGGCGGGGCTTCGCCAAGGTGGTGGCCAAGTACCGCCGCAAGTACCCGTCGGGCTGCAAGAAGCTCATCTTCTCGCGGCTGAAAAAGGGCACCAGCAAGATGAGAGGCAAGGTGAATACCATCTCCTCCATCGACCTGTTCGCCAAGTGCGACGGCCGGGAGATCTGGCTCGCCGATCCGGACATGCTCCTGCAAACAAGCGCCGGCTGGAGACTGCTCGAGTTCAGCTAAGCCCTTCACTGCGAAACGCACGACAAGTCGCTCGCATCAAAGGCCGCCTGGGTCAGCGTGACTCCGTCGTCGTCTCGGATGTAGTCCAGGCACACGCAGTGGCAGGGCACAGGTGGTCCTCCGGAGGTAGGCTCGCTGCGTTGGCAGACGTACGCCTGGCAGTCGTTGACGTTGTCCGACGATCCCTCGCAGTCGGAGCTCGTCTGGCAAGCGCGGGTACAGATGGGTTGAATCTTCACCTGCGATTCGGGATCCGGGCAGGTCGCGCTCCCGTCGTCGCAACCATAGCCGTCCTGCTTCAGGCACAGCTCGCTCAAACAACCCGAATTGTGCCACGGATCCATGTCCCAAATCCCGGCGTCGGTATCCGTGCTCGCTCCAACGAAGCAGTACTTCCCCAGGTCGTTGGGCTCCTGACAAGCGGGCAGCGTCACAAGCACGGCCGCCACTACGGTACACAGCAGATGTCTGGAGCGCATGTGGTCCTATCCTCCCCTGGGCCTACCCCATCATACATACCGCAATCAGTCTCCCCAGACTACACCCGGGATCTGGCTGGCGCGTGCGAGATGGTTCGTGAGAGAATTCTCTACATGTCGAACTTTGAACCATCGGGCTTGGGCGCCTCGGGTCCCCTGCGGGTCCCTGGCCCCGGCGGCCAAAGAGCTTGCTGCATAACCAACCTGTCGAAGCACCGGGACGAAAACGACATATTCCGGGTACCTGACGCTCAGGTACCCGAGTATTGTCGCGATTTAGGGCAAAAGAACGACATATTCTGGGTACCTGACGCTCAGGTACCCGAGCATTGTCGCG
>JAOZUO010000099.1 GCA_029938605.1 Deltaproteobacteria bacterium
CGTCTGTGATCGGCATCGGTGACTCGCTTCCTTCGTAGAGGTAACAAACCTACCGGCGAGACCTGGCGGAGGCAAGAGCCTTGCAGAGATCGGACACGGCGCGGTCCAGGGGGACGTCCCGGCCGGCGCGCAAGGGGGCCAGGCGCAGGGGAATGTGTACCTGGGGCGTCACGCCGTTGCCCTCGATGAGCGTCCCGGTGGCCGTGCGTGATTGCCAGGACGGCAGGCTCACCAGGAGCCGGCTGTGGGGCAGGGCCACCCGCACGGGCAGTCCCGAGCTCCCGGCCGTGGGGCGCCCGTAGAGGCTGATTCCGGGCGCGGCGGACAGGGCGCGGGCCACGGTCTCGCAGGACGAAGCGCAGACCTCGTCCACCAACGCCGCCACGGGCATGCGTACCCCATCGGATGCCGGCTCGATGGTGTCCTTCTGCCAGGTGGTCCAGCGGGTGTCTTTGGGATCCGCGGGCAGCTTGGAGAGGACAGCCACCCGCTTGGCCAGGACCTGGGTGCGGAGGTAGCGGTATTCGCCGGCCACCACCGGGCGCTGGATCAGCCGGGCCACGAGGCGACGGGCCACGCCCTGGGATCCACCGCGGTTGCCGCGCAAGTCCACCACCAGGGCGCTGAGACCGAGGCCTCGGGCGCGCGCAAGGAGCCCGGCCAACCGCTTCCAGACCTTGGGGCGGGGTCCCACGAAAGTGGACACCCGGAGCACTCCCACCCGGGGCAGCACCCCCACCCGGGTTGTTGCGCCCTTTGGTCCTGGGAGTGGGGGGCAGGCCAGGGTGCGTAGGCCGAAGTGCAGCTCCTCCGAGGGCGGCGTGCGGTCCCCCACGAGGTTCAGGGTCAGGCGCCGGGCGCCGCGCAGGATCAGCACGCGCTCGGCGGGCATGGGCGTGTCGGGGTACCAGGGTCGGGCGATCATCACCCGGGAGGCGGCGAACTGCAGGCCGGCGGCCAGCCGCGCCCAGCCGCGCCACCGCAAGGAGGAACCCAGTCGCGACAGGGCCGGGCGGTGTCCCACCAGCAGGAACACATCTCCGGGCCGCACGCCGGCGCGCTCCCCGGCCGAGCCCCGTCGCACGCGCACCACCGCCACCTGGCCCTTCACGTAGCGAAAGGTCAGGCCCACATCCACGCGTACGGGTCGGGGGTGGGGCTTGGCCTGTCGCTTGCGGGATCGGGCCCCGGAGGAGGAGCCGCCATAGGTGCGCGCGAAGGTCCGTCGATAGCCCCGGGTGGTGAGATGGCCGTCGTGGAAGGCGATGAGCATCCGGTCCACGGCGTTCATGTACTGGTACCGGTTGCGTGCACGCATCAGGGCCGCGCGGTGGGCGTCGATGATCGTGGAGACCACTATGCGGAACCGCCGCTGTTTGGCCGCCAGGTGCGGATAGCTCTGCTCCAGCAGCGCCTGCAGGAACCCCAGGTCCGCCCGGCGTTGGGCCAGCGTGAGCCCGGCGATCTCCGGATCCACGAACCGGGTCGACATCGTCTGTACGCAGGGCTTACAGGGGCACCCAGCCGACGCCCCGCCCAAGATCAGGGCCAAGATCAATGTCTTACCCAAGGCGCCTACGTGGGAGACGCCCGCGTGGGAGACGCTAAAAAAGGATGATACACTGCGCTTCATGTCCGACTCCGCTCGTCTCAAATTTCGTACAGCGCTGGTGGCTGTCTTCGTCTCGCTTGTCCCCGCTCGGGCACAGGTGGCCTCGGGGGAGGGTTACAAGGGCGGTACGACTGGTAGGAGCACAAAGGGTACAAAACCCGCCGGTACAAAACCCGCCGGTACAAAACCCGCCGGTACGAAACCCGCCGGTACGAAACCCGCCGGTACGAAACCCGCCGGTACGCCATCAGCCTGGAACCCCACTACTTTTGCGAACGTGCTCGTGGGGCTGCCGCAAGCATACTACGATCCCAAGCGGCTGAGGCCCAAGCGCGCCTTTCGGTCGGCCATGGCGCGACTGGAGACGGCCGTGCCCGAGGTGGTGGCGCATCGTCCCGATGGTAAGGGAGCCATTCGGCTCACCGCGGGGGGGCAGTCCCGTTCCTTCGGGACAGCGGACCTGTCTACCTGGATGGGCATGGGGGATCGGCTGCTGAAAGTGCTGCGGTGGGTAGACGGTGTTTTGGGCGACCGATCGGATCGGGACCTGTTGCAGTACGCGGCCATCAAGGGTGCCCTGGACGTGCTGGACCCTCATACGACGTTCTTTACTCCTGACGAGTATCGCTCCAACAAGAGCCGCTTCACCGGTTCGGTGGTTGGGGTGGGGGTTTACCTTCGCACTGTGGAGGGGCGAATCGTCGTGCGAAAGGTTCTGGCCAGGGGACCGGCGGCCAGGGCCGGGGTCAGGGCCGGGGATGTGCTGGTTCAGGTGGGTGCGCTGACCATGGCGAACCTGAACCCGACCATTGCGTCGGAGCGGCTGCGGGGCAAGGCGGGCACGAAGGTGAAGCTCGTCGTCGAGCGGCGCGGACGGCGGATGACGTTTGTTGTTACGCGCAAAGAGATTGTGCTGCCCTCGGTGACCACGCGCATGCTGGCCGGAGGCGTGGCGTTGATCACCATAACGGGCTTTCCGAAGAATGTCCTCGCCGGGTTCAAAAAGGAGCTGGCCGCCATTCGGAAGCGTCGACCCAAGGCCTACCTGCTGGATCTCCGAGGCAACGAAGGGGGCTACATCCAGCAGGCCGTGCGCATGGCGGACTTTTTCCTGGAGTCTGGTGTTCTGGTCAAAGCCATTGGCCGGGGTGGGCAGAAGAAGGTGACCTGGGAGGTGAAGAAGCGGAAGGACCGCATCACCGCGCCCGTGCTGGTGTTCATCAACCGGCGCACGGCGTCGGCGGCGGAGATCCTCGCCGGGGCTCTGTCCACGGCGGGGCGCACCCTGCTGGTGGGAGAGAAGACCTGGGGCAAGGGCACCGTGCAGAAGCTGTTTCCCATGAAGGACGGCAGCGCCCTCAAGCTCACCATGTGGCAGTACCTGCTGCGGGGAGACATCCCTGTGCAGACCGCCGCCATCGTGCCCGACGTGGAGGTGGTGGGGGTGCGGATCACTGACGAGGGTGTGCGGTACCTCACTGCGGCGCGGTCCTCGGGGGAGGCGGGCCAGGCCCGGGTCATCAGCGCCATGAAGGGCAAGGAGGCCTGGCGTGGGCGGCCGGTGATGAAGAAGGTGCGCTATCTGGCGGACGCCGGGGCCGACCCGGTGATCGAGCTGGGCCGAAAGGTGGTGTTGGCCACCGAGGGGGCCACGCGCGCGGCGCTGCTGACGGCGGCCAAGCCACTGGTGGCGAAGTTTCGTCAGGCACAGCGGAAGCACCTGGGCGAAATGCTGAAGAAGCGCGGCGTAGACTGGTCCCGGGGCACAGACGGTACGGGGGGTGCGGGGAGCGCGGTGAAGTTGACGGCCACTGTGGTGGCCAAGCCGTCGGTGGTGCGGGCTGGGAAGCCATTCAATCTGGTGCTCACCATCCGTAACGATGGCACCAAGCCCGTGTACCAGGTGGGCGCGTTGTTCGCGGCCTACGCATCGATGATCGACGGGCGGGAGCTGCTGGTGGGGCGCATGGCGCCGGGGAAGAGCCGAACGGTGACCTTACGCTGCCAGGCGCCGCCGGGGATCCGCGAACGTTGGGAGCGGGTGCAGGTGAAGGTGATCGCGCAGGGCGCGCCCAAGGCCGCCGCGGCGCGGTTGCTGCTGCGCGTCCTGGAGAAGCCCCGGCCCTCCTTGCGGCTCCTGTGGCAGGTGGATGATCGTCTACGGGGCAACGGCGATGGCGTTCTGGATGCCGGGGAGTCCGCGGCGTTGGTGGTGTTCGCGCAGAACAACGGCGCCGGTGCGGCCAACGACGTGCGGGTGGACGCCACCGAGCCCGTGGGTGGGCTGGTCATCACCCGGGCCCGGGCGGTGTTTTCCAAGCTTGCGCCCCAGTCCACGGCCGTGGCGCGACTCGCCATTCGGCGAATGGATCGGCCGGATCCCCGCGGTAGGCGTCCGGGGGTGACCCTCACCCTGTACGACAAGACCCTTGGTGGGGATGTAGTGCAGACCATCTGGTTGCCCCGATCGGGCACGCCGATCAAATTTGAGCCGGACAAGCGGGTGGTGGCGCCATCGTCTCGGAGCACCGTGCTGTATGGCCACGCCGGTCCCAACGGACAGCAGGTGGCGAGGGTGACTCTGGCCAGCCGGCTGGTGGTGGAAGCGCGTCGGGCCTCCGTGCTGAGGGTGGCGTTGCCCGACGATCGCTTCGCCTTTGTGTCGGCCTCCGACGTGAAGGTCGTGGCCGTGAAGGTCGTGGCCCCCGCCGCCAAGCAAAGCTCGGGGGTGAAGCCTGTCTGGAACGTGGTGCCGCCCCGGCTGAAGCTGACGCCCGCCTCCCATGAGGCGAAGTCGGCGGCATTCAAGGTCCATGCCCAGGCCTTCGCTACGGGCGGTGTGCAGGACCTCTGGGTGCGGGTTTGGAACCCCGAGAGCAAGCACCGGGCGGTGGACAAGTTGGTGTATCGCGCGGCTCCCAAGGCCGGCGCCCAGAAGGTCGAGGTGAGCGCCTTGGTGCGGCTTCTGCCCGGCACCAACTACGTGGCCGTGGACGCCCGGGATGTGGGTGGGGCCCAGGGTCAGCGACGGATCGCGGTGTACCTGCCCAAGGAGCTCGCCCGAAAGGGCGGTGACTCCCTCGCCCACGGGACCCGGAGCAGCGCCCGGGAGAAAGCCGCGCGGGACAAGGCGGCGTCCCCCAAATCCCAGAACAAGTCCGGCTGTGGTTGTCGCAGTGGTCGCGGTACATCAATCGGCTCCGGCTCCGGCTCCGGCTCCGGCTCCGACGGCGCGACGCTGCTGATCGGACTGCTGTTGCTGCTGGGCCTGTGGCGTCGTCAACGGCAAAGAGGCTGACCTCCCATGACAGCAACTGACGACGACCGGGGAGAGGTGCTCGCGCAGACGGTGACGGACCAAGAGGACGCCGCCCACGAACGGCGCCATTGGGTGCGCATCAGCAATACCTGCAACAACCGCTGCTGCTTCTGCCTGGACTCGGACCTGGTCTATTTAGACCCCTTTGTGCCCACCGACGAGGTGAAGCGCCTGATCGACGAGGGGCTTGCCCTGGGCGCCACGCGGTTGATCCTGAGCGGCGGCGAGGCCTCCATCCACCCGGACTTCGTGGAGCTCATACGGTATGGCCGGCGGGCGGGATACGACGGCGTGCAGACCATCACCAACGGCCGGATGTTCACCTACCAGCACTTTTTTCGGGAGGTCGTAGCCGCGGGCCTCGGGGAGATCACCTTCTCGCTGCACAGCCACCGCGCGCGCATTCACGACCAGATCACCGGTGTGGCCGGCGGAACCGAACAGGCGCTTCGGGCGTTGCGTTGGGCGCTGGCCGAGCCCGGCCTCATCGTGAGCGTGGACATCGTCATCAACCGACTCAACGCCTCGACCCTGCCCGAGACCGTGGCTTACTTCGCTGACCTCGGGGTGGGGGAGTTCGACCTTTTACACCTGGTTCCCTTTGGTCGGGCGTTTTGCGCCGAAGAGGGTACCGTGCCCCTGGCCGTGGAGCCCGACCTGCTGCGAGATCGGCTGGCGCGCACCTTTGAGCTGGCGCGTCGACGCTCCCTGGTGTTGTGGACCAACCGTCTACCGGCCCAGGTGCTGGAGGGATACGAGCATCTGATCCAGGACCCGCACAAGCTGGTGGACGAGGTGCGCGGCCGGCAGGAGCACATGATCCGGCTGGTGGAGACGGGGACTCCGCTGCCCTGCCGGGACGAGCGGTGTGATTCCTGCTACCTGATCCACTTCTGCGATCGACTGCACCCGCTGCAGGAGCGGGTGCAGTCTGGAGACGTGGACGCCCTTCGGGTCACCCTCTCACCCGGGGATCGGGCACCGGACCTGCGCCGGTGGGCGACGTCTCTACGATACCTCTGGGTGTGCGCCCCCGACGCCGCGGGACCCCGCGCCTTGCCGGTGGTGGCGGCCGATGAGGTGTGGGAGCTCGACTCCGTCTCAGGCTTGACCGATGGCGATCCCTTCGGCGTCCATGACGTGCGGCGCGTGGTGGTGCGTCGGGGAGAGGACGCGGCGAAGGCCCTGGCCTCGTCGGTGGCCCAGGTGAAGCTGCTGTTGGACTCCGAGAGCTTCGCCTGGGTGCTGGCGCAGCAGAGTTTGTCGCCCCGGCTGGTGCTCGGCTTTGACCCGCCCGAGCGGCTCTCCGCGGTGCGGGACCACGCCGTGGATTTGCGCCATCAGGGCCTGTCCGATCTTGCTGCCCAAGGCGTACGCATCGAGGATCTGCCCCCCTGTCTGGGCGGAACCCTGGAGGAGGACGGGGCGCCCTGGTACCTGGATCTGGAGGCGCTGGACGCCCAGGGTCGGCTGGACCCCGACCGGTACGTGGAGCAGTACATCCGACGGGAGTACCGCGTCCAGTCCCTGCGCTGCGTCCGGTGCGTGCATCACCTTCGCTGCGGGGGCCTACACGTGAACCTGGTGCGAGCCCAGGGCTTCGCGGTGCTCAAGCCGATGCTTCCCGAAGAGTCCTAAGACTCCTGACTTCGGCCGAGCAGCCGGGCGAGGTTGTCCATGTCGTCGAGCTGTACGCCTTGGGCGGTGAACCCCTGGCGGAGCCGGGGGATCATCTCCTCGAAGAAGGCCGGCGTCGCCGCGTGTTCCAGCCCGTGTCGGGCGTAGAGGTGGAGGTACCGGTCCACGTGGTGCATGCGATCCACGCGGACGGTACGAACCAGGGGGGATACCTGCGCCACCAGCCGGTCCGGATCCATGGGCAGCACCGGCTGGATGACAGCGGTAGTGTGAAGGCCGGCTTCCCGGCAGCGGGCGAGGGCGTCGAGCCGCTCCTCCAGGGGATCGGCGCCAGGCTCGAAGTACTGTCGCATCCGGTCGTCATCCGAGGGGATGGAGAACCCCACCGACGCCCGCGCGAAGCGGCGAAGCAGCGGCAGGTCCTCGAGCACCAGCGCCGCCCGGGTGAGGATCACCGGGGTGAAGTCCGCGTCGAGGAGGACCTCTAGGCACTGGCGTGTGATGCGGTAGCTGCGCTCCAGGGACTGGTAGGGATCGGTCACGATGGGACTCAGCCGCACGATCCCCGGCGGGAGCCCGACCACCTCCCGGCGAAGCACCTCGGCGGCGTTGACCTTCACGTCCACGTACCGGCCCCAGGGGAGGTGCGGCAGCCCCTCGAGCTGGCGGGAGAAGTCCGCCCGGGGCGCCACGTAGCAGAACTCACAGCCCATGAGGCAGCCCACGTAGGGGTTCAGATAGTAGTGATTAGCACCCTCGGGGATGAGCACCCGCTCCACCTCGATCTCGCGGATCCCCATGCGTCGGGAGGTGGTGGGACGCTCAAAGTCGGGCAGGCGCTTTTCGCGCTGTCGGACCACGCGCACCACCCCGTCCACCAGCCGACGGTCGGCCTCGTCCAGGGGCGACCCGGCGCTGAAGTGTCGGCGCGCACAGATATTGAATCGAGCGGTTCGGGCGTAACAGTCCAGCGTGGGATCAGAGGCCTCGAGCTCCACGAGGATCAGGTGGTGGTTCCGGGCGAGAATCAAGCTCAGGCCCTGCTCCACATCCCAGCTCACCAGCTGCCAGCCCCGGCGACCGCGTCGCGGCGAGATCAACGGCTCGAACAGGAACCGTCCCACGTCGTCCAATTCTCGACGGACGGCGTTGCCTTTCATGATCTAGTTCTTTGCATCGCAACAACTAGCGGCGTAGGTCGACGATCCGCTCATGTATTGGATTGTACTGGGCGGTATCCGCTTCGTCCAGAAGGGTACGGCAACGTCTACCAAATTTGGTCAAGGCACTCCCTGGGTGTCGTATCGCTGGACAAAGAGGGGGACGATGTGGTGGAACCGTTTTGCCGTAACATTTAGGCATCGATCACGTAAGATGTCAGAATGAACATGCCTGAGAACAAGAGTCTTGTCCTGAGTCGCCTCCCTGTTCTGCTGGTGCTGGTACTCCTGTCGCTGTTGGGGTTCGGTGTTCTGCTGGCGGCGTGCCAGGCCGAGGTTGACACCGCCGAGCAGCGTCGGCCGATCTACCTGGGTGAGCCCGACACCAGCGCGGCCCACAAGGCCGTGGTGGCTCTGGTACAGGATTGGCAGGGCAACATGGAGTCTTTCTGCACGGGCACGCTGATCACCCCTGATGTGGTGCTCACTGCCGCGCACTGCCTGGACGATCTTGTCATGGCGGAGGTGCAGATCTACTTTGGTGACGACGTCACCGCCGGTGGGGTCTTTGTCGACATCAGCCATTGGGAGCAGCATCTGGGCTGGGACCCGTCTGATCCCGCCTCCCCCGACGACATGGCGTTGATCCTTTTGGCCGAGTACGCCCCGATGGGGGTTGTGCCGATTCCCCTTCTACCAGCGAGCCTGGGACTGCGGGAGGCTGACGAGGGAACCGCGCTGGACTTCTCCGGGTTCGGCGAGACCGAGGACCTGGGGTATGACGTCAAGCTGCATGTGGCCATCCCCATCGACAAGGTCTGTCCAGGTCCGGCGGAGTGTCTATTCAACTCCACCTGGATTTCGCCTTGGGCATTTGGATATACCCAGGAGAACGGTGGACCCTGTTCGGGGGACAGCGGGGGTCCGGCATTCATCTGGCGCGGGGACTTCGAGTTTGTCGCCGGCGTGACGTCTTACGGGTACGACTGTCTGGACTCGGGCGTGAGTACCACCGTGAGCTCTTACCAGGACTGGATCGAGGACTACGCCGGCATCACCGGCCAGGAGAACTGTCAGGCCGTGGGGGACGACGACGGCGATGGTCTTGCGGACTGCGCCGACCCCGACTGCGCCGATGACCCCTGTTGCGCCGATCCCCCGGTGTGTGACGTCGACCCGGGAACCAACGATGGGGGCTGTAATCAGTCCGGTAACTCCGGTCTGTCCGGTCACCCTGGTCGCTTCGTGGGGACCGCGCTGCCCCTCGGGCTGTTTGCGCTGTTTTTGTTGTTGAGGCGGCGCGTCTCCAACCCGTGAGCCCCTTGGCCTACAGCAAGGGGTGGTGTCGCCATGAGCCGGTTTGATTCAGTACTCTACGTGAACCCGCCGCTCTGGGTCCCGCCCGATCCCATCGACTATCCGCCCTTCGCCTTCCTGGGGGCGAACCATGGCGCCGCGGCGTTGCACCGGCTCGGCGCTCGGGTGATCTACCGTGACGCCTTCGTCGGGGGGGCGCCGGTCCTTGGGCCGGACGGGTGGATCCGGCTGGGGACCACGGTCCCGGAGTTTTTGGAGCAGTTGGCCCCCGAGTCGGCGCCCCTGGTGGTGGTGCACTTTCCGCCCTTCGCCCGGCTGGAGCGCAACCTGGCCCAGGTACTGGCGCCGCTGCTCGAGGGGCTGATCCGGCCCGGCCGGACCCTGGCGCTCGCCGATGGCTGCCTGGGGGAGACCCACTACGTGGCCACGGATTGGATGTGGCTGTTGGGCCGTTTTCGGGGGCTGGACGCGTGGCTCGCCCGGGAGCCGGAGAAGCCCCTGGAGGCGTTGATGAGCCAGCGGGCGCATCCGCGGCTGTTTCTCAGGGACATGGCCGGAGCCGGAGCCGGAGCCGGGGCCGGGGCCGGGGCCGGGGCCGGGGCCGGGGCTGGAGACGGGTTCGGAGATCGGGGGCCGGACCGTCAGGTAGCGCGGTGGCACAGCGGCCTGGACCTGTGTGACCTGGACCGCACCGTGGCGTGGCTCGGTGACCCGGGCCTGGGGGCGCTCATGCCCGGGCACGACGGCGCCCGGCGAATTTTTCCCTACGTGGCGAGCCGTGGCTGTCCCTTTCAGTGTCGCTTCTGCACCTCGGAGCGCGGCCGTCGCTTCGCGGCCCAGCCCCTGGATCGGGTGCGGGCCGACCTCGAGGTGCTGCGAGACCACGGCGTGGAGCAGATCTGGCTGGTGGACGCCATCGCCAACGCCAACCCCAAGCGCTTCTTTGCGCTCCTTACGCTCGTAGATGAGCTCGACCTGGATTTGGCCATTCCCAACGGCCTGCGCGTGGACCGGTTGGATCGGGCGACCCTGGCGTTGCTGGCGCGGCGGACCAGGGGCGTGCCGGTGTCAGTGGAGTCCGCGGATCCCGAGGTGCTTGCTTCGCTGGGCAAGAAGCTTTCTTTGGACCGTGCCACAGACACCCTCGCCGCGGCGGCCGACGTAGGTCTGGCCACCGAGGTGCACTACCTCATGGGCGCCCCCGGCGAATCCGCCGCCCAGGTGAACCGCACCCTGGCCTTTGCCTTCGAGGCCCGACGCCGCTGGGGGGCCGAGCCCTTGCTGCAGTACTACGTGGATCCCGAGCGCATGGCCGTTCCCACCCGGGATGATCGGGGTCTGAATGACGATTTCTACGAGGCCTTCGGACGGCGGCCGCTGGCGGTGGAGGGGGGTCTGGAACCGGAACAGCTTCTGGGGTTCATGGACTCCTTTGAGCGCAAGCGCGCCGCTCCCGGCCAGTCCAAGCTTATCCTGAACCTGAGCTATCGCTGCAACAACGAGTGCGTGTTCTGCTCGGTGGGGGATCGGGAGCGGGTGGACGGTCGCCTCGACCATCAGCTCGCGGCTCTTGTGCGAGCGGCGGAACAAGGTGTGCGGTTGCTGGATCTCGACGGTGGGGAGCCCACCCTCTACCCGGCGTTGATGACGGTGGTGGATCGGGCCCTGGACCTGGGCTTTGAGCGGATCACGGTCACCACCAACGGTCGCATGCTGGGCTATGAGGGGCTCGCCGGGCGGCTGGCTCGTCGGGGCGTGGACCTGCTCGTCTCCTTGCATGGATCCACCGCGGCGATTCACGATCCGTTGACCCGGGTCCCGGGCAGCTTCGCGCAGACCCTGGAGGGGATCGGTCGGGCCCGTGAGGTCTTCGGGCGGCTCGGCGTGAACACCACCGTGGTGTCGGATAACCTGGCCGATTTGCCCGCCCTCGGGAGGCTGCTGGTGTCGGCGGGCGTCGACACCTGGAACGTACAGCTCGTCACCCCCTTTGGTCACGCCATCGCCCGGTCTGACCTGGCGCCGGACTGGGACCAGTCGCTCGAGGCGCTGGGGTCCCTCCGTGAATGCTTCGCCCAGGAGCTGTCCCTGCAGATCGTGGGGCTACCCCTGTGTGGCCTGGGCGACCATGAGGATCTCGCCCTGGACGACCACCACAAGATGGTACGGCAGATGCTCTTTGTGGACGGGGCCCAGGTGAGCTTGGGCGAATACCTGGATGAGCGGCGGGCTCACGACGCGGCCTGCTCCGGTTGCGAGCGGCTGCTTTTGTGCGGGGGATATTGGGATTTTGATACCCGGTTTGTCGATGGCCACCGCCCTGGGCCCGAGTCGGTCCCGCCCCGGGAGTCCGTGCCGGCTCTGCCCTCCGAGGGCGCGGTGCGCATGATCGACATCATTCCTGGCTACGCCTGTAACGTGGCGTGCGACTACTGCTCGGTGACCACCGAAATGCGGCAGGTGAACATGACCACCGACCAGATCCTGCCCTATCTGGTGCAGGGGCGCGGTCTGGGCGTCGACTACGTCAGCTTTGGAGGCGGCGAGCCCACCATCCGGCCCGATATCTTGCGGTTGACCCGGACGGCCCGGGACCTGGGCTACGGGACCATCCGGTACCAGACCAATGGGTTTCTCTTCGCCTATGAGGACTTCACCCGACGGGCGGTGGCCGCCGGCCTGAACCGGCTGCACCTAAGCCTCATGACCAGCCGCGCCGATCTGTATGATCGCATCACGGGGCATGCCGACTCCCTCAAGATTGTGCTCAGGGCGCTTGAAAACCTGCGGTCGGAGCCGGTGACTCTGGTGGCGGACCTCATTCTCAAGGCCGACACCTACCGCCACATCGGAGAGACCGTGGCCTTCTACGCGGACCAGGGCGTGACCGAGGTGTACCTGTGGCTCGTTTCGCTCACCGATCGCAACGCCGAAAATTCCGAGTCCCTGGTGCCCGTGTCCGAAATGCGGCCCTACATCGCCGAAGCCCTCGACTACGGTCGGACGCACGGGTTGACCGTGAAGTCCCGGCACATCCCGGCCTGCATGTTGCCCGGCTACGAAGATCAGGTGGTGCGACTCGGGGACGAGGACGTGTGGGTGGTCACCCCGCGATCTGCCTTCTGGCTGCTGGAGTCGGTGATCTCGGCCAACCGGTTTGGCCCGCGGTGCGCGGGGTGTACCCGCCAGGGCGTCTGCTGGGGTTTGCGCCAGGACTATCTCGATCGGTACGGCGATCAAGAGGTGAAGCCCTACCTGGCCCAAGGAACGGTGAAGCGGTGAAGAACCTCGAGCTGAACCTCGGCAAGCCCTGCAACAACCGCTGCGTGTTCTGCGCCACCGGAGAGCAGAGTCGCGGGGTCCGGGGCTGGATGGCGCCCGACGAGGTGGACCGGGCCCTGGATCAGGGGCGTCGGGAAGGGGCCGAGGCGGTGAGCTTCGTGGGCGGCGAGCCCACGATCAACGGGGATCTGCCGCGGTCGGTGCGATGCGCCCGGGATCTGGGCTACACCCGGATAGCGCTGTGCACCAACGGCCGGCGCCTGGCACGCGCCCCGCTGCTGGAGTCGCTGCTCGACGCGGGCCTCACCCGGGTGGCCGTGTCCATTCACAGCCACCGCGCCGCGCTGGAGGACCGCATCACCGGGCGGCCGGGGGCCTTTGACGAGAAGCTCGCCGCGCTGGCGCTCCTTACGGCGGCTCGGGACCAGGGGCGGCTGCCCGACGGTCTGTCCCTGAACACGGTGCTGCACGCCCAGAACCTCGCGACCCTGCCGCAGCTCGCGGCCTACTTTGGCCGGCGCGGTCTGACCGACATCCGGTTCAACTTCATCCGCCCGGAGGTCCCGCCGGATCAGGCTCGCCGCTGGGTGCCCACCTTCGCCCGCACCACGCCCCGGGTACTCGACCTCGTGGTGCGCAACGAGACGACCCTGGGCATGCGGCTCACCCTGGCGGACTTTCCCCTGTGCCGGCTCCCCTGGGAGGTGCTGGCCAACGGGCATCTGGCCCGCAGCTACCTGGGCGAGGTCCGGGATCTGGAAACCCAGGTGGCCATGCATCGCCCGGCCCAACAGGGCGGCACCAAGCGCTTCGACTGGCAGCACCAGCGCCAGACCCTGCTCAAGCAGCACGTGCCACCCTGTGACGAGTGCGTGCTCCGCCCTCGCTGCGAGGGGATCTGGCGCGGCTACGTGGACCTGTACGGCGACAAGGAGTTCATCGACGGCCCGGCCATCGCCCGGACCCACCGGTTGCGTGTCAGGCCAGGCTCACCACCTGCGCAGTGAGAAGTTTCCGTCCGGCGTCTAGTCAGCTAAGCTCTTACTCCATGAAGGTCAGCCCCACACCCGAGCCCCCCGTTTCGACGGGTAGAGGGCGTCCCGAGGTGTTGGCCCCGGCCGGGGATCGGGATGCGCTTAAGGCCGCCCTGCTCGCCGGTGCGGACGCGGTGTACCTCGCCGGTCTGCGTTTTGGGGCCCGGGCCTCGGCGGCCAACTTCGACGGCGAGGGGCTGGCCTGGGCGCGCCGAGTCACCCGCGCCCTGGACCGTCGGCTATACGTGGCCGTCAACACCCTGGTGGATGACAGTCAGTGGGGTGAGCTGGAAGCCCACCTGGCCACCCTGGTGGCGCTGGATGTCGACGCGGTGATCGTGCAGGATCTCGGTGCGCTGACGACCCTACGGCAGGTAGAGGAGACGCTCGGGGTCGCCCGGGACCAGCGGCTCCCGGCGCACCTGAGCACCCAGGCGGCCTGGGATGGGGCGGGAGGGCAGCGGGGCGCCACCGCGCTGACTGCGCTCGGCGTGACCCGGGTGGTGCTGCCCCGTGAGACGCCCCTGGCCACCATAGAGGAGCTGTGCGTCGACGACCCCTTCGAGGTGGAGGTGTTCGTACACGGTGCGCACTGTTATTCCGTTTCGGGCCGCTGCTGGTGGTCGGCTGCCCTCGGTCCCCGTTCGGGGAACCGGGGGACCTGCGCTCAGCCCTGTCGCCGCGCCTACGTTGCCCAGGACGTGGCCTCCGGGTCCGGGCTCCCCGATGGCGCCGCGGCGCCGTGGCTGAGCCCACGGGATCTGCGCCTGGTGGATCGGGTGGACGCGCTGGTGAGCGCCGGGGTGACCTCGCTCAAAATCGAAGGTCGGCTCAAGGACGCGGCGTACGTCTCGGAGGTTACTCGGACCTATCGCGCCGCCCTTTGCGACGCGCCCACAGGCCCCGCCACGCCCGTAACCTTCGCCGCGCCCGCAAGCCCCGCCGCGCCCACAACCTCCCGACACGTGGACCTGGATCGCGTCTATGGGCGAGAGTGGATCCCAGGGTTTCTGGACGGCCCCCCAACGGACTGGAACACCGTGGCCTCCGTTGGTTCCACCGGTGAGGAGGTGGCGGTGGTGCGCAGCCTCGACGCTGGTGGCGGTCGCGTTCGGCTCTCGGTGCACAGCGCCATCGCGCCCGGGGACGGCCTGGTTTGGGACGCTCAAAAGGGGACGGCTGGGACTGTCGGAGCGCAGTCGGGCGCCCGGGTGACGTGGATCGACGCGGCGGGCGAGGGGAGCCGCCTGGTCCGGCTGCGGGGCGACCGTCCCCACCGGGTGGGGCTTGTCCTGAGACGCACGGGCAGGGGGCGGAAAGCCGATCCCCTGGCGGGGTGGGATCCCCGGTGGGAGGATCGGACGGTGACCCTGCGCTTTGGTGGCTGCTCCACCGAGCCCCTGACGGTGGAGGCGACCCGTGAGGGCCGGACGGTGAGCTGTGCGTCCCTCGTCCCCCTCGAGCCCGCCCGGGGCCAAGGCCTCGAGACGCTACTCGAGGACCGTTTTGGCCAGTTCGGCGGCCAGGTCGATGGCCAGCCCAGCGAGGGGTTTCGCACCATCGATCTGGACACCACGCATCTATCGCCTGGGCTCTTTTTGCCACCCAAGGCCCTCAAGGGGCTGCGGAGGGACCTCATCGACGCGCTCAGACAATCCCTCCCCGCGATCGAAGTTGCCGGCGCACCATTGGTTCGGCTGAGCCCTGGGGTGCGCCGCGCGTCCCCGGTCCCTCAACCCGCCACCTGGATCCGCCTTTGGCGCCACAGCGATCTGGAACCCCTTGCCGACCTTCACCCCACGGGGGGGTGGATCCTCCCGGCGGTGGACGCCTCCATCGCCGAAGACAACACCCTGACCAGCCCTGTGCGCTACTGGCTTCCGCCACTCTTCGGACCGGACGCGGCCGAGCGTCTGGCGCCCCTGGTGGATCGTCTGCCCGCCGACGAGATCCTCTGCTGCTCCTGGGAGGCCTTCGCCCTGACAGCGCGCTTCCCCGAGCGGCGCTTCCGCCTGGACTGGACCTTCAATGTGAGCAATACCCGCGCGGCCCGATGGCTCGCCAGCCAGGACCTCGGCGTGACTTGCGCCCCCGAGGCGATCGGGCCCATGGAGGGCGCTACGGCCCTTTGGCGGATCAATCCCCTGGTCTCCCTCTCCCGTTTTCCTCCGGCCCCAGACGCCCCGTCGCGGTTCGTCAATCCCCACGGAGATCACTTTTCCCGCCAGGCGTTGCACGACGGCTGCTGGGGCCTGTTCCTGGACCAGCTACCCTCCGGTCCCGGTGACAGATCCCACCAGTGGGCGTCTTCGCTCCAGGTCGATGTCTTCTTGTCGAGTCCCAGCTCTTCGTACGTCGCCACCGTCCGGACAGCCCTTCTCTCTCTCCCAGGCGTGATTCCATAGGGAGGCGATCCCATCGGCGAACCTATCGGGGGGGGAGGTGAGCGGCTATACTGGGCGTTCCATGGAGGCGAGACGACAGGCGAGACGGCAGGTGAGACGGCAGGCGAAGCTCAATCAGGTGGTCTGTACATTGGAGGGTATGGCTACGCTGTTGCAACGCACGCCCGGGAACTTTGCCGTGGTGATTCACGGCGATCCTGACTGCGCCAATGTACTGATGCACGGAATGGATCACCCGGGGGCCGAGCGGTTCTTCTGCACCCAGATCACCCCGGACGAGGCCATCGGTGGGCGGTCACTGTCGGTGCTGCGGAAGTGTCTGGATGGGCTGTGTGAGGAGCTGACGCCCGAGGTGATCTTTGTGCTGGGGACCTGCCTTTCTTCCCTGGTGGGCGACGACGTGGAGTCGGTGACCCAAGCGGCGGCGGTACGCCATGGGGTCCGGGTGGTGGATCTGGCTGGAGCGGGCATGCGCTTTGTGACCCAGGCGGCGGTGGTGGATCGGTTCGCCCGGCTCATGGCGTCGGCGGGTCTGGCGTCCCAGGCGTCTGAGGCGTTTCAGGTATCTGGGGCGGCGGCACCCGATCCCCGGGCGGTGAACCTGGTGGGGTTCGATCCGGGGGAAGAGGTTCGGGACCAGCTCGCGCGGCTCGGGGTCAGGGTGAACGCCGTGCTGGACTTGGGCGCCTCGGTGGCCCAGTGGCAGCGACTGGCCGGGGCCCGCTGGAACCTGGTGCTCGACGAGGCGCTGTTTGCGGGGTTCCTTTCGGACTGCGCCGAGCGCGGCGTCGCTCCCCTGGAGGTGGCCTACCCCGTGGGTGCGTCCGCCACCGACGCATTCTTCGCGACGGTGCTGGAGGCGGTGTGTCCCGGGGTAGACGATGATGCTGTCCTCGCCGGACCCCGGGCGGCCGCCCACCAGGCGGTGGCGCTTGGCATTGAGTTCACCCGGGGGGTGCGGCTGGGTTTCAACCTGGGCTCCAAAAAGGATCTGAACCCGCGCACGCTGGCCCGGGAGGGGTTGGCGGAGGTGTCGGTGTTCGAGGAGCTGGGCTTCGAGCTGGTGCTCCTATTACAGGGCGACGACCATCCCGAGCGCCTCGCCGCCGTGCGGGAGATCCTCGGGGGACTGGGTTGTGAGGCGCCCCTGGCGGTCTTTTCGGATACGGTGTTTTTTGCCGATCTCTGTGTAGACCAGGGGGTGGGGCTCACCTACGCCTCCGATCACCTACGGGAGCTGATCGTCCCAACGGATGTGGGGTTCTTGGAAAACGGCGCCCTGCGCCCCGGCTACAGCGGTGTGACTCAAAACGTCCGGCGGATCGTCGCCTCCCTGGCGCAAGCGGGGGTGGGTTCATGAGCACCCTTCGCCGCTTCAGTCTGGCGCCGGTGGCCCACACGGGGCTGTTCGGGGTGTTCTTGGGCGTACACGCCGTGGGGGACGCGCTACACGTGCTGCACACGGGCGTGGGCTGTAAGGGCAAGACCCAGCGTCAGCTCGTGGAGCACGACCTCGGCCGGGAGGCCCACCCCCAGGTGGGCTGGACCGAGCTGTCCGAGGAGGACCTCATCCGGGACGTGGCGGCTCGCCTGCGGGAGGCGGTTCCTGAGCTGCAGCGGCGGCGTCAAGCGGCGGCGTTGCTGGTCACGGCCTCGGCGGCGGTGGAGCTCACGTCCACGGATCTGGCGGTGGAGACCCAGCGGCTCGAAGCCGAGCTGGGCGTACCGGTGGTGTGGCTGCCCGGTGTGGCCACGGCCGCGGACCTGTATGCCGGATACGGTGCGGTGGTGCGGGCGCTGGTAGATCGTGTGGATTGGGGGGTGGATTGGCGTGCGGGGTCGAAGGATCCCCCGGTGGTGTCGCTGGTGGGGAACTTCTTTCATCGCTACGAGCACGAGCAGGCGGCCAACCTTGCTGAGCTTCGCCGGCTGGTGGAGGGGCTCGGCGCCCGGCTGGGACCGACCTTCCTGGCGGGGGAGTCCTTCGGGGCGCTTCAGCGTGCCCATGCAGCCCGCCTGCTGGTACGGATGCCGTACGCCGGCCTGGAGGCCGACGATCTGGCTACGCTCACCTCCCGCCGGGTGTGCGGACTGGGCTTGCCCCTGGGTCTGCGTGCCACGGGGGTCTGGGTACGCGGTGTGGGCGCGGCCCTGGGCGTGGCCCCACCGCGGGTGGAGGCGTTGGTGGCTGCCCGGGAGGCGCGCGTGGCCCCCCGGCTGGAGCTGGCGCGCCGTCGCCTGGGAGGGAGGCGACTGGCCATCCTGGCCGATACACCGCTGGCGGCGGGTTGGGTGCTGCTCTCGGGGGAGCTGGGCTTGGAGCTGCCCCTGGTGGTCCTGCTGGACCGGACCCTGGGGGGTGAGGCGGCCCTGCGCGCGCAGGTCGCCGCGGCCGGCGGGGAGGTCTCGCCCGGGACGCGGGTGGTGGAGACGCCGACCCTGATGGAGCTGCGCGGGCTCGCCGGTGGGATCGATGACCCGCCGCCCTTCGACCTGGTGGTGCGTCCAGACCTCAGCCTCGCTGACACGGCCTGGGCCCATGTGGCCACCCTGGAGACAGGCTTCCCCGCCGGACACAAGCACTTCGTGTTCCCGTTGCCGGAGCTCGGCTACAACGGCACCGTGGCCCTGGCTCAGCGCCTCTTAGACGCAGCGGGCGGGGTGTACTGACCACAGTTCCTGTCCGCGGGTTCTACTGCGGGTTCTGCTGCGGGTTCTACTGTGGGTTCTACTGCGGGACTTCGCTCGAGCAGTTCCAGATGATCTGGTAGTCGTGCAGGATGGGCGAGATGTTCTGGTCGGGGGAGGCGAGCTCGAACTCGACGTAGATGTATCGCCCCGGGTTGGGCACCACCGGCCCGATGACGGGGTCGTCCAGGTGCGCCGGGGAGGTGTCCCACATGCCGAACCACGCACCCATGGCGTTGGGATCGTCACCGGTGCGAACCCGTAGGCGGACGGTGGTGGATTGGGGCGTGGTGGCGTTCCATTCCACTCGCAACCAGGTGGTGTCCGAGTCGTCGATACAGCCCTCCATGAGGTAGCCGTAGGTGCCCATGGGACGTGTAAAGTTGCGCAGGCCGAACCCGGTGAAGTCGGAGTAGGTGTAGGGGTTGAGCCCCACTGCCGTCGTAAATACGTTGTTCACCAGGTCCACCGGATCTCCGTTCGAGTCCAGATCCACCCGGGTGGCGGTGGAGTTGGAGTAGCTCATGCCCCACACGTGCCCGCTGAAGTCCACGCCCACGCCGATCATCCCGGCCCCCAGGTTGGTGTCGATGCGCATGGCGCCCGAGGCCACGGCCGTGGCCCAGCTATGATCCCCGTCAGGCAGGTTCTGGGGGATGCGGTAGATCCAGCCCGCGGTGGCCGCGGCCCAAACCCATCCGCGCTGATCCACGGCCATGCCGCGGGTGTGGTTGACGATGTTGCCCTCCTCGGCGGTGCGGACCTGGGTCCAGGTGCCCTGGCTCAGGGTCGAGAAAGCGGTGCGGTCCGGCCGGTAGCGGTTCACATTTTTGGTGCCGCAGCCGGCGAGCCAGATGTTCTGATCCGAGTCCATGGATAGGCCGTAGAACCCCCCGTAGGGGTTTTGGATGATGGGCCCGATGTTCGTGGTGTTGGCGGTATCGAAGTAGGTCATGCGTCCTTGTCCGGCGCTGCCGAGCTCGGGGGCCCAGAGGATCCCGTGGCCGTCCACGGTGCATCCGTAGATGTGGATCCCCGCGGGCAGGTTCACCTCCTCCACGATGCCACCGTTGGTTCCGTCGATCTTGAAGAACTTGTTGTTCCCCGCCCGCTGGTAGGTGCCCACCCAGGCGTTGCCGGCGCCGCCGGAGTAGAAATCCCCCGCGTCCAGGCACACCGAGCGGCCCAGCTCGTCGAAGCCGGCGTAGTTGGTGGTGTGCAGCACACACTCATCGTCGTGGCCGAGGAACTCGGGGGGATCCCCGGTGGGGCAGGTGATGGTGATGTCGTCGGGGACGCCGTCACTGTTGCAGTCCAGGTTGATCACCCCGTCGCTGTCCCAGTCCTGGGAGGTGTCGATGACACCATTGCCGTTTCGGTCGACACAGTCAGCCAGGGAGCTGGCGATCTTGGTCACCGAGGGCTGGCCGGAAAAGGCCCGGTTGGCCGCCCAGACGTCGAAGTTGAAGTCCACCGCCGTGCGGCTGGGATGGTTCGCCTCGATCTGGATCGGGAGGCCGGCCACGTCGAAGCAGTCGCCGTTCTGGTAGGCGGCGTTGCCGAAGCAGGTCACGGTGTAGTAGCGGGCCACCTCGACGACGGCCACAGTGTCTATTTTGGAGATGGTGCCGCGGCTGGCGGCGTCCATGCGATTGGCGATCCACAGATAATTGAAGTCGGTGTTGGTCTGGTCCAAGATGAGGTCGCCATTGAGGTCCAGCCCCACACCGTCGGCATCGGCGTCGGGGTCGTCTGGGGGCATGGGGAAGGGATCGTTGCCCAGGTCGAACACCGAGCAGAGCGCAGAGCAGTTCCCGCAGGCGTTCAACACGCCCTCATCGGTGTCCCCATCGCAGTCGTCGTCCACGTGGTTGCACACCTCGGTGGCTGCTGGGTTGATGAGGGGGTTGAGGTCATCGCAGTCGAGCCCGGCCGGGCAGCCCATGCCATAGCCATCCCCGTCCTGATCGGTGCCGTCGGGGCACAGCGGCGACTGATTGCTGTTGGCGTTGTCATTGTCATTGGTGTTGGCGTTGTCATTGACGTTGGTGTTGCCGTCGTTGTCATTGCCCGCTCCGCCCCCGGTGTTCCCACCGCAGCCGATCCCACCGGCCCCAGCCACGCACACCACCAGCCAAAGAAGGGGCAGACCCCTGCCAAACAGCGATTGCATCGTCATAGCTCTGCTCCTTGTAGCCTCAGCGTCCTGAGACATATTCCAGGTTATCAGATGCCATGGAGAAAGACCACGGACCCAGACCACGCAACGAGACCACAAAACGAGACCCTCATCGGGCGGGACATCGGCCTGGGCTCGACCCGGGGGGAAATGCGCGTTACTCTCTGGGGCAACCCAGCGGGTCCCCGGTGGCTGCCGACGGTGCAGCGGGACTCAAACTTGGCGGGAGGTTTCCGTGAGCTCTAATCGTCTATTTGATCGTGTGATCGTCATCGTTTTGGATTCTCTGGGATGTGGTGAGCTGCCCGACGCGGCTGACTACGGGGACGTAGGGGCGTCCACCCTTACGCACATTGCTGCGGCGGTGGGGGGGCTCTCAATGCCCAACCTGGGGCGATGGGGGCTGGGCAACATCTGTGACGTTCAGGGCACGCCGCCTTCGCCTCGGCCGCAAGCGGCCTGGGGCCGCATGGCTGAGCAGTCCCATGGTAAGGACACCACCGCCGGTCACTGGGAGATGATGGGCCTGCCCGTAACAGAAGCCTTCTCCACCTGGCCTAACGGGTTCTCCGAGGAGATCATCGACGCCCTCCGAAAGGGCACGGGGCGCGGTGTGCTCGGCAACAAGGTGGCCTCGGGCACGGCCGTCATCGAGGAACTCGGCGCTGAGCACGTGCGCACGGGGGACCTGATCGTCTACACCTCGGCCGACAGCGTGCTGCAGATCGCCGCCCACGAGGAGGTGGTCCCCTTAGAGGAACTCTACGCCGCCTGCAAGCTCATGCGTCAGGTGGGCGATGAGCACCGCATCGGCCGGATCATCGCGCGGCCCTTCCTGGGAGCGCCCGGGAGCTTCGAGCGGACCTACAACCGGCACGACTACTCTCTGGAGCCCCACGGGCCCACGGTGCTCGATCGTCTGGAGGGTGCCCAGGTGCCGGTGCTCGGCATCGGCAAGATCAAGGACATCTTCGCCGGCTCCGGAGTGGGCGAGTCCATCTCCACCTCGGGCAACGCCGATGGAATCCGGCGCACAAAGGAGGCCATGGAGCGGTTCAGCGAGGGGTTCATCTTTGTCAACCTCGTGGACTTCGACATGCTCTACGGTCACCGGAACGACCCCCAGGGGTATGCCAAGGCGCTGGAGGAGTTCGACGCCTCGGTGCCGGCCATCAAGGCGCGAGCCCAGCCAGGAGACCTGATCATGATCACCGCCGATCACGGCAACGACCCCACCTTCCCCGGCACGGACCACTGCCGGGAGTACGTACCTCTGCTGGCGTGGGGACCCCGGGTTCAAGCCGTGGATCTGGGCGTACGGGAGACCTTCGCCGATGTGGGTGCCACGGTAGCCGACGTCTTTGGCGTCACCCCCCCGGAGGTGGGTACCAGCCTCCTGTCGGAGATCGGCAAGGATTCGTGAGCCGGTCGATGGTTCGACTCGTCGGGTTTGTCCCGCTGGTGATCGCTTTCTTGGTTGTCTGGCCGGCGGGCAGCGCTCTGGCCCAGTTCGAGAGGTCTGGCGCGCCGCCCCCCACGGGGGTTTTTCAGCCCGGTTCCAGCCTTACCCTGAGCGCCGACGCGGGAGACCTGGACACCAACCCGGCCCAGGCGGGGTGGCTTCGGAGCTGGAGCGTATTGCTCGTCCACACCGAGATGCTCGCCGGCGCCCGGTACCTGGGACAGGGCACCGGGGCCTTCTTGGGATTCAGGATGCCGCTACTGCCAGTGTCCCTGAGCCTTGGCGCGCAGTTGCTGCGCCCTGGACAGGAGTTCGGGGATCGGTACCCGACCATGGGAAAGCTGAGCCTTGGCCTGGCGATCCAGCCCAAGGAGTGGCTGAGCGTTGGCCTGGGCGGACACGTCTTCGTGACCCCGTCGAGTCCCGTGCGCACCGGGCTCGCCACCCTGGACGCCGGGATCACCGCGCGACCCACCGACTGGCTGTCGCTGGCCATGGTGCTGCGGGATCTCACCAACCCCGTCTGGGCGGGACTGCCCCTGCAGCGGCGCTGGGAGTTTGAGATCGGCGTGAAGCCGTTGGCCAGCGGCCGCCTGGCCTTTGCCCTGGGTATCTCCGTGGGCGAGCGACGGCAGGATCTGGGCCCGAGGGCGGTGCTCCAGGGGGAGCCCTGGCCGGGGTTTACGCTCTTCGCGGACGCCACCTGGTTGCGGCGGGATCTCGACAGCGGCGACGGCGTGGAGCGGCGCGTTGACGACGTGCGATTCACCGTGGGGCTGCGGCTGGACTTCGAGCGCGTGGGCATCGGCGCCGCCTTTGTGGGCGGGGCCCCTGGCCTGACCGGCGGTGTGGCCGCCGGGGTGTCGGTGTCAATGCGTATCTCGGGGGACCGCTACCCAACAGTGAACCGGGATCGCAAACGGGTGCTTCTGGTGGACCTGGGCGACGGCGTGGACGCGCGCACCCACTGGAGACGGCTGTCGGTGCTCCATGGGGCCGCCCGGCAGCGGGGCGTGCGCGCGGTACTGGTCAAGATCGGCGATGGGTTGGGCTGGGGCGTCAGCGAAGAGGTCCGCCGGGCCTTTGCCGCCATCCGCAAGCGCGGCAAGAAGGTGATCGTCTACCTGTACGCATCCACGGCCCAAGGCTACTACATGGCCTTGGCCGCGGATCGCATCCTGTTATTTCCCGGCGGGGGCCTCCGCTTCGCCGGGCTGGTGTCCATTCGAATGTACTTCAAGAAGGTGCTCGACAAGCTGGGCATCCGGGCCCAGATCTTCCGGTACGGCGAGTATAAGAGTGCTCCGGAGGCCTTCACCGCCGAAGGACCCTCTGAGGCGGCATCCAAGGTGCGCGACGCCCTGTTAGACGATTTCGTCGGCCGGTTCTACGCGGCCCTGGCCACCAGGCCGAAGATCCGCTCCGTGGTCCGCGCGCGACAGGTGCTGGCCAAGGGTCCGTTTAATGCCAAGGAGGCCCTGGCCCTGGGGCTGGTGGACAAGCTGGTCTTTCCGGACAAGGTCCCCGACGAAGTACACAAGATCCTGGGCCGTCAGTTGAACATCGAACCGCCCCCGAAAAAGCCTCGCAAGCCGAGGGACTGGGGTTTGGCGCCGGTGGTGGCCGTGGTGGCCGTGGAGGGGGACATCGTCGATGGGGACAGCCGTACCTTGCCGCTGCTCGGCCGGCGTCTCGCCGGGGCCCGCACGTTGATCAAGCTGCTCGGCGCCTTGGCCGCCGAGGCGCGGGTCAAGGCCGTGGTCCTACGGGTGGACACGGGGGGCGGGTCGGCCCTGGGCTCCGAAGCCATTTGGCGCACCGTGCAGCAGCTCGCCAAGCTCAAGCCCGTGGTGGCGTCTTTGGGCAACGTGGCGGCGTCGGGTGGGTACTTCGTGGCGGCGCCGGCCAAGATCATCTACGCGGAGCCCTCCTGCGTCACCGGGTCCATCGGCATCTTCGCGGGCAAGGCCGATCTCTCCGGACTGCTCGCCAAGGTGGGCATCGGCGTGGACATCAAGAAGCGGGGCGGAGCCCTGGCGGGCGTGGAATCCCCCTACCGACCCTACACGCCCGCCCAGGAGGCGGCCTTGAAAAAGAAGCTGCGATACTACTATCTGCGCTTTGTGGACGCCGTGGCCGCCGGACGCAAGAAGCTGGGCAAGCGGGCCAAGGTGCTTCCCCTGGCGGCGGGACGGGTGTGGAGCGGCGCCCAGGCCCGCAAGCGGGGTTTGGTGGATCGGGCGGGCGGGCTCTACGAAGCCGTACAGGCGGCCCGCAAGCTGGGGGGACTTCGGGAGGGAGACGGTCACCGGGTGGTGGTGCTCCCCCGGCCTCAAACCACTTTCCTGAGGCGCCTGGTGAAGTATTTCGTCAAGAGCCCCCAGCCCATGAGCCGGTTGTCGCCACTGGTTAAAAAGCTCCTCGCGCCCCTTTCCAGGATCCCGCCATCGCTGCTGATGTCGGCACCCGACACCCCCCAGGCGCGGCTGCCCTACGACATCACCATCCGGTGATTGTCTTTGAGTGGTGCGAGCCGCTTTCAGCGACGCAGAAGCTGCCGCTTTACGGCGTTGAGGTCCTTTCGCCCGACTTCGCCGGTGAGCACCAGCACGAGTACAAACACCGCGAGGATAAGGAAGCAGTTGCCCACTGTGAGGGCCATGGAGCGGTCCGGGAGCTGGGCTCCGACGGTCGTCGCAGTGGCGGCTGCCAGAATCGTACGTACCACGGTCCACCCCGATGGCCGGGCGTCGAAGGTGAGCCACACCACGCCCACTGCGGCCACGCCCCCGGCCAGCAGCGCCGCGGCCGAGGCAGCGGCGGCCCACCGCAGGACCTCGACGGGAGTGGAGGCGAACCGGACGGCGAAGACCACGGCCGCGGCCTGTCCAATCCAGGTGACCACCGTGAGGAGCACCACGCGGTGGGTTTTTCCCGCGGCGTTGAGCATGGCGCAGCTCAGGGTGATGAGGGACAGCCCGAGAATGCCCCAGGCCAAAAACCGCAGGGCGAACCCGCCGGTGCGGTAGGCCTCGGGATAGACCACGTCGATGATGCCAGCGGGCTGGGCGGCGAGCACGGCGGCCAGGCCTGCGCCGAAAAGCAGGGCGAAGCGCAGGGCGCCTGTGGCTGTTTCCCGCATGCGGTCTTTGTGCTGGGCCGCGGCGGCGTCGGCCACCAGGGGAAAGACCACCATGGACAGGGCGATGAGGGCCTGGTAGGGCAAAAAGGCGAATTGCTGAGCCGCGGCGTAGTGGGCCGACAAGACAGACGTGACGGTGGCTTGCGATGCCCCGGCGTCCGCCACATGACCGCCGAGGGCCTTGATCAGGAACAGATCCGTGCGCAGCAGGAAGTTCACGAAGATCTGGTGCAGGGCCAGGGGAAGTACGAACAGCACCATGGATCGGGTCAGGCCCGGCTCCCGTCGGCGGTCGGTGAGCGCAACCCGTCCGACCAGGATCAGGCCCACCCCGCAGATGATTGCGGCGCCGGCAGAGTACCCCGCCAGCACGCCCCACGAGCTGCCCACCACCACGGCTCCGAGGATCATGGCGCCCAGGCGCAGGGTGGCGTAGCTGGCGTCGAATCCCGCCTGCATGGCGAAGCGTTTGCGACCGTTTAGCGAGCCCACACACACCGCGTAGAGCGCGTAGGCCAGCGCGATGGGGGCGGCGATGCGGAACAGGGGAGCCAGGGCGGTATCGCTCCACAGCCAGGCGAGCGCGTCGGCGCCCAGGATCAGAAGGGCCGTAGCAGCACCTCCCACCAACAGGAAGATGCCCAGCCCTGAACGCAGGGCAGCGCCCAGCGCATGGGGCATCGCGGCGGTGAAACGGGAGGTCCCCTGCACGGCCGACTGCACCATCACGTTGTTGGCGATGGACACCAGACTGATGACGATCATCAGTTGCCCGAATTGCACCTGGGACAGCTTGTGGGGCAGGTAGGCGTAGATCGCCCAGCCGGCGAGCATGAAGTGTAGCTTGGCGGCGGTGAGCCAGAGGAACCCCCGACCCGCTCGACCTGTGGATGTGGTCTTGCTCTTGCTCATGCTCATGGACAGCGAGGACCCGGAGTGTGCCGGGTTCTGGCAGACCTGTAACACAGCCCGGGGTGAGTTGTCACCGGGGGTAAGGTTGTCACCGGCGAGGAGACCGTTCCCGTTCCTGCGAGTAGACCCTACCGGACAAGCGCGTACTTACCAGGCGAGGACGTTCCAGACAGTGAGGCGATTGTACGCACGGGCTCGGGGTTTGGTGCTAACACTGGAATCATGTACGGAGGAACAGATGTGGCAAGGCTGTGAATGCCCGCAAAGGGCGAGCTTCGAGTCGCGGTGGCGGCCGCTGCTCATCGTGCTCCTGGTGGGCTTTGGTGGAACCATCGGGGGCGCCTGCAAAAAACGCCAGAAGGCAAAAAGCGCGACGAGGATTGCCAGCTTTCTCAAGTGCGTTGATGTTGCAAGGTCGGAGCCGCATGACCAGCGCTCTGCGCTGCTGGCTTCCTGCGTTTCCCAGGAGAAGCTCTTCGGCAAGACGAAGTGTAACAACGCCTGGAAGGCCACCGGTGGTGCGGCGCCGAATGAGAAGTGGCGGCTTATTGCGGCTGGCTGCGGCCGACAGTACTGCCCGATCCTCAAGAGTCCGAAGCCCAAGTTGTGCGGCCGCTTGACTCAGCTCTCACAGTCGTCCGTCAGGCCGGTGGAGTGGCATGAGTTTCATCGCGCCGTGTTTCGCAAGGAGGCCGGGAACACCATCTCTGAGGCGGATCTCAAGAAGGTCCTGCGAGCCCTCGCCGGGGTACTGGTGTTTCAGGTGGAGGTGAGAAGATAGGAAGCCTACGCTGACAAGAGCAAGGCTACGGGTTGGGGAACTCGAAGGCGTAGAGGTAGGCGACGTTTTCGCGGGTGACTTTGGCCGCAGCCCCGAAGGTGGGATCGTCGGGCAGATCCATGAGTTGGAGGCGGCCGGCCTCGAGGGGTGCGCCGTCCTCGTCGGTGATGCCGGAGACCAGGGACTCACCGGCGGCGTTTACGATGGGGCCGCGGCTGCGCAATAGGACCGTGACCGGGGAGGGCACGATGGGGCGGCCGTCGGGGCTGGTGACGCCGTTTCTCGCGGCTTGGTCCTCGGCGGAGGGGATCGTGAGGATGATGCCGTAGAGGTCGCCGTCGGTCATGGGGTCGGCGGTCTGAGTGATCAACTACTATTCGATCGGGTCCTTAGCGTACTGTGAACGAAGTCGACGATGCCGTGGACGTTCTTCATCATCAAGAAGGCCGACGCGCAAATTAGCACTGCTTGAGGGTGGGAGGAGCCCACTGCCCGGCGAACCATCTGAAGGAGGGCCCGTTGCTCGGAACGCGGGGCGTGCAGCGTGGCATATTTTATCAGTCGACCCAGGGTGAAGAGGCCGGCGGCGTCGACCGCGGGTCGAGCGAGGCGGAGCTGGCTACGTACCGGAGAGTCCTCGAAGTGACGCAAAAATGTGTCGACCCGGGCCGCCACGTTCTGGGGCTCGTACAGTCGGCTGAGCAGAGCGAGCAGCCCGCTTTGCAGCTGTTCCAGGGTCATGTTGACCGGCTGCACCGTCAGCGAGTTGTACAGGTTCACCTGCTCCGGAGCCAGGCCCGCGGGGGTCTGTTCCAGGTAGCGGCCCTCGCGCTGCAATCGCGCCTTGAGCGGGGTGCCGTCGGGGGCTTGTAGCGGGTAGACCTGGGGGGTAATGATGCCCGCCTCGGTGTGGAAGTCGAACTGCTCGTCAAAGGCCGCCACCGTGTCGTGGTCGAATCCGACGATGCTGGTTCCGATGACCACGATGCCGTGTTCGTGGAATCGGCGCACCGCGGCGACCAGGTCGATGTTCAGGTTGACACGTTTGCGCGCCTCTCGTAGCGCCTGGGGGTTAGGGCTTTCGATACCGACCAGGACCCGGGTGAGACCGGCTTCGGCCGCTAGCTTCAGCAGCTTGTCGTCGTCGGCCACGTCGATGGCGAGCTGGGTGAAGAAGATCACCGGTGAGCGCTGCGCCCGGTTCCAGTCCCGCAGCGACTCCAGCAGACGACGGGCGCGACCTCGGTGACCCGTGAAATTGTCGTCGGCCAGCACGATGGTGCCAAAGCCCATCCGCTTGAGCTGGCGGACTTCCGCCAGCACCGCAGCCACCGGTTTGTGGCGCATGCGGCGGCCAAGGTAGACGATGACGTCACAGAACTCGCAGTTGTGGGGGCAGCCCCTCGAGGTCTGGACGATCCCCGCGAAGTGGGAGCGCACCGTGCGTTGATCGAACCCCGAGTAGTCCGGGCAGGGTGAATCGGCGAGGGGCGGACGTTCCTTGGCGTGGTAGTCGGGGCGGTGTCGGCCGGCCTCGAAATCGGCCAGAAAAGCTCCCCAGGTGTGTTCGGCTTCGCCGTGGATGAGCACGTCGGCGAAGGGGCGCCAGCGCTCAGGACTGATGCTCACCGACGGACCGCCACACACCACGGGGATACCCTTGCGGCGAAAGCGTTCGGCCACGGCCCGGGCCGCGGATACCTGGGTGTGATAGCCGGTGATCCCCACCAGGTCCGGTCGGAGGTTCGTCGGCAGAGGCTCGACGTTCTCGTCGATGATGCGCACCGTCCAGTGCCGGGGCGTAAGGGCCGCCACCGTTGGCAGGGCTACGTTGAGCAAGCCTCTTTTCTCCACCAGCTCGGGGATGAAGGTGAGGTTGCCGAAGGTGACCGAGTGGGCCTTCGGATTGATGAGCAGCAGGTTTGGGTTCCGCACGTCCTCTCCTTCGTCGGATGACTCGATCGGAGCAATCTCTGACCCTCCATCCCGGGTAGTACTGGTTCTTCGTACGGTGTACTATCCTTTGTGTCAAAGATGACTCAAGGAGTGTGAGATGAGCGTTCCCAAAAAGCCCGTAGCGGAGTATTCGCCAGACTATCCCGGATACGATGAGGGGCGGCGTAACTTCCTGCTGTTGCTCGGTGGCTCAGCATCGTCGGTGCTACTGGGAGCGGCAGGCTGCAAAGAAGAAGCATCCCAGTCGGGCGCGAAGAAAAAGCCCGAACCGAAGGCAAAGCCAGACAAGACGAGGCTCCCGGGTGAAATAGCGAAGCCAGAGCCGCCCACGCTTGGGGGTGTGGTGAAGGCGAAGCCCGATCGACCCAGGCCTCCGGGTGGGTTGAGACATAAGGTCGAGCCGCCCATGACCATGGAGCCCGACCCAAAGGCCATGGAGCCTGACAAAAAGGCCATGGAGCCCGACATGCGCCCCGCCCCCACCAAATCCAAGAAGTCCCGGTAGAAGTCTCGGTAGAAGCCCCGGTAGGTGGTCTACGGTCAGACCTACGTCGGATCGGCAGTTGCGCCCAACTTCGAGCGCTGATTGGTACGAGAGTTGCACCGGTTTCAGATGTGGTATCGTTTGCCGTGGGAGGACTGCTTGAAAGAGCTTGTTGTCGTCATGGGATTGTCGATTCTCGGTGGGGCCTCGTTGAGAGCCCAGCCGGCGGCGGTGCCTCCGCGACGTAAGGTCGTACCCACCACACCCACCACACCCACGCACCCCCCAAAAAACGTAACGCGCCGCGCCGGATCGCGCCACGCCGGATCGCGCCACGTCGGATCGCGCCACGCCGGATCGCGCCGCGCCGGATCGCGCCACGCCAGATCGCGCCACGTCGGACTGCGCCGCCTCGGACTGCACCGCGTCGGACTGCACCGCCTCGGTTTGTGTCGCCTCCCCGGCGTCCGGTCTACCGCAGGCCGTTGCCCCGTAGGACACCGCCCGCTTCCACGCCTCGGAGCCGCTCCCTCGGGGAGAATGCGGGCCGCAACTTCGGCCTGCTGGCCAGCTTCTCCGGGGGCGTCTCCGGCTGCACCGTTCCAGGTAGCAGAAGATTGTCTAGCGGGCTGGACTGCATGGGAGAGAGCGGCATCGAGGTCTTGCCCATGGCGTATGGACAGGCCCAGCTTCTCTTCCGGATGAAGCGGTTCTTTGCGGTGGGCGTGCATTTTTCGGCCCATTTCTTCAAGCCGAAGTTCGAGGGCACCGGCAAGGCACGGGTCGTGCAGATTAATGTGGCGCCGGAGCTGCGCGGGTTGGTCCCGCTGGGCAGGGCCGAGCTCTGGGCGGCGCTGACCTTCGGCTATTTCCGGCACATGATCGAGGCTCCACACTGGGAGACCCGCCTCCAGGAGTCGGACTGGTACCACGGGTTTTCCTTCGGTTGGGGCTTCGGCGCTCACTACTACGTGCTGCCCGCCGTGGCGCTGGGGGGCGCGCTGTGGTTTCACAAGCCCGCGATCACCCGTCACTGCCACACCAGCGGTCTCGGTTTCCGGTCCTGCGAGCGTGTGGATTTGGCGTACCAGCAGTGGGTGGGCTTCACCTGGTCTCTGGGCGCCACGCTGACTTTTTGGTGGGGCAGATGAGGCTTTGGCGCAACCCGGAGGCTGTGGTCATTTGGCAACAGGTGTATTCCATGCGTCACAGGATCACACACCCGTCGCGCTGTCGGATCGCGTCCTACCGGACTAGCTCAATATAGGAGTCCCCCCGGCTTTGCCGGGGAGGCCTTCACAGTTT
>JAOZUO010000245.1 GCA_029938605.1 Deltaproteobacteria bacterium
CGGGGCGGTGGATCGGCCTGGTACAACCCGGCGGGGTTGGTGGGGAACCGGCGCAACCAGGTGGACCTTTCGGCGAGCGTATTCGTCCTGCGGTTTCAAGATTCGGCGGCGTTGCTCGAGACGCGGGCACCCGGGCAGGTGCACAAGGCCGACCTGGACTACGTTTCCATAGACATGATCCCGTCTGCCCTGGTGTACAAGCGTCGGCTCAGTAAGAAGGTGCACGCCGCCGTGGCGATGTTCGTTACGGATCAAGACTCTTTTGAGATGCACGATGTGTTTGAGATCACCGGGTCGGCCGGCGGAATGCTTTCGCGCTACTACCAGCGCGCCACCGTCAGCTCCAAGCGCCAGACCTACCACTTCGGCGGGATGTTGAGCTGGGCGGTCACCCCGCGCTTTCGGCTGGGCTGGGGTCTGTTCGGCGTGTACTCCCGGTTCTCTTACGAGTTCCGGGATCTCACGGCGTCACACCTGGAGGATCAGGCGACCTCGGAGCTGCAGGACCCGTGGATGTACGCCTTCGACGTCGGCGTGCAGTCCACCTTCTGGGCGCTGCGACTCACCATGGGCATGCAGTGGGAGTTCGCCAAGGACTGGTTCTTCGGGATGATGGTGCGGACCCCCACCCTGAAGCTATATGACGAGAGCCGCCTCGATGTGCTGCTGACCCTGGCGGACGCCTCCGCGGCGCCCGGTGACCTGGCGGGGGTCTTTCTCAAGCTCGACACCGAGGAGCCGGCCTTCGGGCTCAACACGCCCCTGGAGATGGTGGCGGGTTTTGCCTACCGGAACAAAAAGTTCTTCGTCGGTTTCGAGGGGGAGCTCCACCTGCCTTTCCACCACTTCCAGGAATACATCAAGGAGATCGACCCGCAGTGGAACCTGCGCCTCGGCGGTCGCATGTTCTTGTCCCAGACCATGGCCTTGGGCGTGGGTGCCTTTACCGAGCGCAGCCTTCGCAAGGAGCTGCTCTTCGTGGGAGATCACCACCTGGACTACTATGGTGCGGTCATCGGCCTCAAGTGGCGCAAGGCCTACTCCGTGCGCGGTCGCGTACGTGACGACGCCCTCGTCTTCTCCACCACCATCGCCGTCCGCTACGCCAACGGTACCGGCACGCTCCGGGGCTATATCAACGATCTGGTTTCGGACGACACCGGCGAGGTGGACCGCATCTACTACGTCCATGAGTTCGCCTTCTACCTCGGTTCCTCGCTGTACTTCTGATGGGTTGAAATCGGTTCAGATGGGGGGTTGATTCAATGGCTCGCGTTTACTATACATGCCTCGTGGTCACCCAGGTTTTACACCCGACCACTTGGCTTTTTGCCGAAGATTGTTCGGTGAATATAGTAGATTGCGTAAGATTCCGAGGTTGAATGGTGCTGTCTGTGCCCAATACCGTGTTTGAGTCCGTTCCCACGCGGGTGATCGTCTTTACGGGGAACTACGGGTCGGGCAAGACCGAGGTGTCGGTGAACTTTACCTTGGGTCTGGCCGCGCTGGAGTCGGAGCTCTCCATCGTGGACCTGGACGTGGTGAATCCCTACTTCCGGTGTCGGGAGGCCATCGAGCCCATGGAGGCTGCCGGCGTCGAGGTCATCGTGCCCCGGGGCGAGACCTTCGCCTCGGAGCTGCCCATCATCCTGCCCGAGGTAAAGGGCGCCATGACCCGGGACACCGGGCGGTTGGTGCTGGACGTGGGCGGCGACGACGTGGGCGCCCGGGTCCTGTCCAGCTTTGGACCCGCCCTGCGCGGTGACCAGGCGGAGCTGCTCATGGTGCTCAACGCGCGGCGGCCATTTACCGATACGGTGGATGGCGCCCTGCGGATCATCCGGGAGATCGAGAATGCTTCCCGGCTGAAGGTGACCGGATTGGTATGTAACACCCACCTGATGGAAGAGACCCGGGTGGAGATGATTCAGGAGGGGGTGGAGCTGGCCGAGGCGGTGAGCGCCGAGACCGGAGCCACGGTGCGGTTTGTGGCGGCCATGGACGACATGGCCGCGGGGTACATCGAGGCCGTGGGCGGGTCGCCGCCCTACCCGGTGCTGCCCATGGTGCGGCGCATGTTGCCGCCCTGGATCAGCCCGCTCCGCCAGGGGCGGGATCGTTTTCGACAGATTGGCCTGGACTAGCGGGACATCGCGTGCCGCGGCCAGGCGAGAAGGAATGAGGCTGAGATGCCCAAGGTGCTGATAGAGCCCGATCGCTGTAAGGGATGCGAGCTGTGTAATGCGGCCTGCCCGCAGCAGATCCTCGCCATGTCCAAGGAGATCAACACGAAGGGCTATTTCTACGCCCAGGTCACCGATCCCACCCGGTGTATCGGGTGTCGGCTCTGTGCGATCTCCTGTCCGGACGTGGCCATCGCCGTGCGAACGCATGCGGTGCGTTACAACCTCTTCGAGTACTAGGTAAAAGGGGAAGAGGACACATGGCCAAGAAACTCATGAAAGGCAACGAGGCCATTGGCGAGGCGGCTGTCCAGGCGGGTTGCCGTCACTACTTCGCCTATCCGATCACCCCGCAGACGGAGGTGGCCGAGTACCTCGTCCGGCGCATGCCCGAGGTGGACGGCGTATTCCTGCAGGCCGAGTCCGAGGTGGCTGCGAGCAACATGCTCTTCGGCGCCTCCGCGGCCGGAGTGCGGACCTTCACCTCGTCGTCGAGCCCCGGCATCAGCCTCATGGCCGAGTCCATTTCGTACATCGCCGGGGCCCAGCTCCCGGTGGTCTACGTCAACATCATGCGTGGTGGTCCGGGCCTCGGCGGCATCCTGCCGGCCCAGTCGGACTACTTTCAGGCCACCAAGGGCGGCGGCCACGGGGACTACCACCTGCTGGTGCTCGCTCCCTCCACGGTGCAAGAGGCGGTGGACCATGTGATCCTAGCCTTCGAGCTTGCGGAGAAGTATCGCAACCCGGTGATGGTGCTGGGCGACGGCATGATCGGCCAGATGATGGAGCCCGTACAGTTCCCCGCCGAGGCTGTGACCGAGCCCCCGGACAGGCCCTGGGCCACCGTGGGCATGAAGAATCGTCCCCAGAACCTCATCCGGTCTTTGTTTCTGAACGCCGATGAGCTGGAGGCCAATAACCTCGAGCTGCGCGCCAAGTACGACCTCATGGAGCGCGACGAGGTACGGTTCGAATTCTACCACGCCGACGAGGAGATGGACGTGATGGTGGTGGCCTACGGCACCATGGCCCGCATCGCCAAGACGGCCATCGACGCTCTGCGGGCCGACGGCGTGAAGGTTGGGCTCGTGCGCCCCATCTCCCTGTACCCCTTCCCCAAGCGGGCCGTACGGGAGGCCGCCGGCCGGGCCAAGGCGGTGTTGGTGGTGGAGCTGTCTACGGGCCAGATGGTGGAGGACGTGGAGTGGGCGGCCCCCGAGGGCGTGCCGATCCATTTCTTCGGCAAGGTGGGGGGCAACATCCCGCCGCCCGAGGACATCAGCGAAGAGATCTCCAAGGTCCTGGGGGGTAAGGCGACGCCCCGCGGTCTCTACGGCCGGGTGGAGGAGGCGTCATGACAGCCGCGACCATCTTCGGAACCCCCGAGTCCCTGACCGATCGCGTCACCCACTACTGTCCGGGGTGCACCCACGGGATCATTCATCGCCTGGTGGCCGAGTCCCTCGATGAGCTCGGGTTGCGGGAGACCACCGTGGGCATCGCCCCGGTGGGTTGCGCGGTGCTGGCTTATCACTACTTCGCCTGTGACTTTCAGGAGGCGCCCCACGGCCGCGCGCCGGCCCTGGCCACCGGCGCCAAGCGGGCCCGGCCCGACCTCACCGTCTTTACTTACCAGGGGGACGGGGATCTGGCCTCCATCGGCACCGCGGAGCTGATCCACGCCGCCAACCGCGGCGAGAAGTTCACCATCATCTTTGTCAACAACGCCATCTACGGCATGACCGGCGGGCAGATGGCGCCCACCACCATGCCCGGGCAGGTCACCTCCACCTCCCCCGCGGGGCGTGACGTGGACCAGGTGGGCTATCCTCTGCGGGTGGCGGAGCTGATTGCCACCCTGCGCACGCCTTCGTATGTGGAGCGGGTGTCGGTGCACACGCCGCACCACATCATCAACGCCAAACGGGCCGTGCGCCAGGCCTTCGAGTACCAGAAGGCGGGGCGCTGCTTCTCCCTGGTGGAGGTGCTCTCCACTTGCCCCACCAACTGGGGGCTCACGCCGCTGGAGTCCCTCAAGTGGGTGGAGGAGACCATGTTGCCCTACTATCCCCTCGGCCTGAAAAAGTCGCCGGACGACGAGGTGTAGCCCTATGACGCTGGACGTGATGTTTGCCGGATTCGGCGGCCAGGGAATCATGCTCATCGGCCAGATGGTGGCCTATGCGGGCATGGGGGAGGGTAAGCAGGTGTCCTGGCTGCCCTCCTACGGACCGGAGATGCGGGGCGGCACGGCCTACTGCTCGGTGGTGGTGTCCGATAACCCCATCGGCTCGCCGGTGAATCGTAACCCGAGCTGTTGTGTGGTCATGAACCGCCCCTCCCTCGAGAAGTTCGCGCCCAAGGTGAAGAAGGGCGGTCTGCTGGTGGTCAACTCCTCGCTCATCCCGGTCACCTCCGAGCGGGAGGACATCGATGAGCTGCTGGTGCCGTGCAACGACCTGGCCATGGAGCTGGGAACGGCCAAGGCGGCCAACATGGTGGTGCTCGGCGCCTTCGTGGGCCGGACCCAGGTGGTGAAGCTCGAGAGCCTTGACCTGTTGGTGGAGAAGCAGTTCGCCAAGAAGCCCAAGTTCATCCCGCTCAACAAAGAGGCCCTGAGGGTGGGCATCGAGCGTGGCAAAGCGGAGGCCTCATGACTCCCGATATGCAGCAGACCCAGGAAATCCTCGAGCGCTATCCCCACGATCGGGAGCAGCTCATTCAGGTTCTGCAAGAGGTCAACCGGACCTATAATTACCTGCCCCCCGAGGCTTTGCGTAAGGTGGCCGAGGGGCTGGGAGTGCCGTTGGCCAGCGTCTACGGAGTGGCGAGGTTCTACGGGGCCTTTAGCTTGGAGCCCCGTGGGCGGAATATCGTTCAGGTCTGCGAGGGCACGGCCTGCCACGTACGGGGAGCCAGCGGCGTGGGCGACGAGTTCAAGCGCCTCTTGGGGCTGGGTGAGACGGGCGGCACCACCGAGGACATGGAGTTCACCGTGGTGGGCGTCAACTGCGTCGGCGCTTGCGCCCTGGGGCCGGTGGTTATCGCCAACGGTGAGTACCACGGTCACCTGCGGGCCAATAAGGTCGGCAAGCTCGTGCGGAACATGCGGAAGAAGGACTGAGCCATGCAGGCGATTGGCAACTTCGATGAGTTGAAAAAGTACCGCGAGGGGTTGGTGTCGGCGCGCGATCCCAAGCGCAAGGTGGTGGCGGTGTGCACCGGCACGGGCTGCAAGGCCTACAAGTGCGATGATCTGGCTTCGGCCCTCGAGGCGGAGGTGGTCAAGCAGGGCTTGTCGGACAAGGTAGAGATCGTGCCCACGGGATGCCACGGCTTCTGTGAGCGGGGATCGCTCCTGGTGATCTACCCCGACGACATCTTCTACCAGAAGGTGTCAGTGGACCAGGCCGCCGAGGTCGTTTCAAAGACCCTCGCCAACGGAGAGATCCTCGAGGAGCTGCTCTACGAGGATCCGGTCACGGGGAAAAAGATCGTCAAAGAGAGCGACATCCCCTTTTACAAGCACCAGCAGCAGTTGCTGTTCGGCCCTGGTCGGCGGATCCGCCCCACGGAGATCGACGACTACCTCGCCCTGGGCGGCTACGAGGGGTTGGCCAAGGTGCTCTCAGAGATGAAGCCCGACGAGGTCGTGGAGCTGATTCTTAAGAGCGGGCTCCGGGGCCGCGGCGGTGGCGGTTTTCCCACGGGAGTGAAGTGGCGGACCTGCCGGGACGCCCCCGGGGACACGCGCTACGTCATCTGCAACGCCGACGAGGGAGATCCCGGGGCCTACATGGACCGCTCCCTGCTCGAGGGCAACCCGCACTCTGTCATTGAGGGCATGATCATCGGCGCCTTCGCCATCGGTTCGGACCAGGGCTACATCTACGTGCGCAACGAGTATCCCCTCGCGGTGTCCAACGTGCATGTGGCGTTGGACCAGGCCCGGGAGGCGGGGTTGCTGGGCGAGAACATTCTGGGCACGGGCTTCTCCTTCGACATGCGGGTGTCGCGGGGCGGCGGAGCCTTCGTGTGCGGCGAGTCCACGGCGCTCATGGCGTCCCTCGAGGGATTTGTGGGCGAGCCCCGCGCCAAGTACGTGCACACCGTGGAGCACGGGCTCTATGACAAGCCCACCAACCTGAACAACGTCGAGACCTGGGCCAATGTACCGCTCATCGTGAACAAGGGCGTGGACTGGTACACCTCCATCGGCACGGGGGACGTTTCGAAAAACCCCTGGGGTGGATCCAAGGGCACGAAGATCTTCTCTTTGGTGGGGAAGGTGAAAAACACCGGCCTGGTGGAGGTGCCCATGGGCATCTCCCTGCGCAAGATCATCTACGACATCGGCGGCGGGGTGCCCGACGATCGCGCCTTCAAGGCCGTGCAGACGGGCGGTCCTTCGGGGGGCTGTCTGCCCGAGTCGTTTCTGGATCAACCGGTGGACTTCGACGAGCTCTCCCGGGCCGGGTCCATGATGGGCTCGGGCGGTATGATCGTCATGGACGATCGCACCTGCATGGTGGATGTGGCCCGCTACTTCGTGAAGTTTTTGCTCGACGAGTCCTGTGGCAAGTGCGTGCCCTGTCGGGAGGGCAATCGGCGCATGCTCGAGATCCTGACGCGGATCTGCTCGGGACAGGGCGTGCTAAGCGATCTGGATCTGCTCGAGCGCCTCTCGCGGAGCATGATGCGTGGCTCCTTGTGCGCCCTGGGCCAGACCGCGCCCAACCCGGTGCTGTCCACCCTGCGCCATTTCCGGCACGAGTACGAGGCGCACATCGTGGACCACCGCTGCCCGGCGGCGGTGTGTCGACCGTTGATCACCTACACGATCAACGACGAGTGCAATGGCTGCACGCTGTGCAAGCGTGTCTGTCCCCAGAAGGCCATCAGCGGCGAGAAGAAGAAATTCCACGTCATCGACCAGGACAAGTGCGACCAGTGTGGCGTCTGCATCCAGTCCTGCAAGTTTGACGCGATCGACGTGGCATAGGAGAACCGATGCTGAACCTGGACATCAACGGCCGTCGGGTCACCGTCCGCAAGGGGACTGCCTTACTGGCGGCCATCCGTGAGGCGGGGTTCGAGGTGCCCACGCTCTGTCACCACGAGGCGTTGGAGCCTTACGGGGCCTGCCGGCTCTGTGTGGTGGAGGTCCGTGAGGAGGGTCGTGATAAGACCCGTGTGGTCACGGCGTGCAACTATCCGGCCAAGGCGGGATTGCAGGTGGAAACGGAGTCTGAGGCCGTAGTCGAGACCCGGCGCGAGGTGCTGGATCTACTGCTGGCCCGTTGCCCGGGCTCCCCGGTGATTCGCGAGCTCGCTTCCTCCATGGGGCTGCACCGCTCGAGCTACCCGCCTGACCAGAACCGCGACAACTGCATTCTTTGCGGGCTGTGCGTGCGGGTGTGTGAAAAACTGGGCTTCACGGCGATCACCATGGCAGGCCGTGGCGCCGAGCGAGAGGTGGCCGCGCCCCTGAAGGAGCCGCCCCCCGACTGTGTGGGCTGCGGGAGCTGCGCGCGGGTTTGTCCCACGGGGAATATCCCCCTGGTGGACCGGGACGCCATGCGGCGCATCTGGGACCGGGACTTCGAAATGGTGCGCTGTACGAGTTGCGGACGAGCCTACATTACCCGGGAGTATCTGGAGAGCCGGGTAGAGGCGAGCGGGCTGCCGGCGTCGCATTTCGAGCTGTGCGACGAGTGCAGCCGGAGCCGCACGGCCCAGACCATGTACCGACACATGGTGCTCGACGACAAGGAGGCGAGCCATGAGTAAGATGCTGATGGTGACCCCCGGGCGGTGCATCGGCTGTCGGACCTGTGAGGTGGCCTGCGCCTTCCGTCATGCTGAAGCCGGCGTGCCCGGACGCTCCCGTGTTCAGGTGCGTACCCTGGCCAAGGACGTCTGGGTGCCGATCCTGTGTCTTCAGTGCGACGACGCGGCCTGCGTTCAGGCGTGCCCGGTCTCTGCCCTGTGGCGCAATGCCGAAACCGGAGCCATCGAGGTCCAGGAGGACCGCTGCGTGCGCTGCAACGTGTGTGTGGTGGCTTGTCCCTTCGGAAACATGACGGTGGAGTCCCCGAAAAAGGCTGTGATCAAGTGTGATGTTTGCGGCGGCGATCCCGCCTGCGCGCAGTTCTGTCCCACGCGGGCGCTGGAGTATCTCGAGGTGTAGACGGGAGTTGGCCGCGGAGCGAGCCGCTCCGAGATGCGGCAGCTAAGGAGTGATGGCGTAGATGGAAACCCAAGGTAAAATGACATTCACCTGCCCCAAGTGTGGGCAGAAGCTTTCCTTCCTCGACGGATCTATCATCAAGTTGGTGGGCCGCCTCAAGGCCACGACTTTCTCGTGCAAGACCATGTTCTACTTCTCGGCGACCCTCGGGCAGCACGGCTGCATCGTGGGCGAGGGGGTTCGCGTTCAGGACGGGGCCAAGGTGGAGCTGGAGTGCCTCAACGTACTGTGCAAGCAGAACCTGACCGCCCCGTACAACGATGAGCTGGCTGAGCTCCGCGGCACCGACGAAGCGGGCAACGAGTTCAAGGTGGTGTTTTCCAAGATCTACGGAAAGGACTCCACCTTCGTGCTGGACATGCAGGCCAAGAAGGTCACCGCCTCCTATGGCGAGAACAAAGACGCCATCTTCGCCGACATCCACGAGCGCCGCCGCAATTTCTTTGGCGAGGGCGAGTAAGCCCTGTGAGTGGGCCCGGCGGGGTCTCGCGGGCCTCGCGGGCCTCGCGACTCTTTTCATAGTTTGATAACATAGTGTCCATGACTTCGACTGGCGGAGCTGCGGTTAGATTTGGCGGAGTCCTGTTGGCGCTTGTCCTGTCGGCACTTGTCCTGTTGGCGCCGCTCGCGGGTTGTTTGACGGACTTCACCGGTCCGGGCACCAATGACAATGACAACGTCCCCCCTGGGTGTGGCAATGGCGTGCAGGAGAGTGGGGAGCTGTGTGACGGCACGGATTTTGGCGGGCAGACCTGTGGGACTGCTCTGGGCCTGGAGTTCGGAGACTTGCAGTGTACAGACGTCTGTCTGCTGGATCTGTCCGGGTGCCACAACTGTGGCAACGGGATCGTCGATGCTGGTGAGGACTGCGACGACTTCAACCACAGCGCCGCCGATGGGTGCTCGGAACTGTGTCAGATAGAGGTCGGCTGGCTTTGCATGGGGGAGCCTTCGGTGTGCTCCACGGTGTGTGGCGACGGGATCACCGCCGGCGTGGAGGAGTGTGATGACGGCAACACTCAAATCGGTGACGGGTGCAATTCCGGGTGTACGGTGGATCCCGGCTGGGTCTGCTCGGGGGATCCGAGCGTGTGCAATGAGACCTGTGG
>JAOZUO010000014.1:0-47857 GCA_029938605.1 Deltaproteobacteria bacterium
AAACAGTCCGGGGTTTCAGGCCTTCAAGCGGATGGCCAGTGTGCGGCAAGCGCAGGTATCCCCATTGTACGGGAGATTGTCGGTCGTTCCATACTGTCTGATATATTAGCCAGGCCGTTTGGTCCGCAACGCCGCGACGAAAGCATCCGACACAGTATCGAGAGCTGATCACCATGGACGCCCGGGAGCCCGGGGAGACGGAGCCAACCACCCTCGACGTGCTCGTGCCCGTGGGCGCCCCCCAGGGAGAGCGCTCACGACGTTTGCTCGCATTGGCCGGACGCAAGGGACTGGGAGACAACACCTCCGTCAAGGGACTCGGCGACCTCGGCTCCGGTCTTCCGGCGGCCTTCGACGAGGCTTTCATTTCCTACCAGGCCGACTTCTGCGCTGACTGGAAGCACATCTGCGACTACGTGGAGGCGGCACGCAAAGTCCTCTGGGGACTTGACACAGAGACCTGGGCCAAACAAATGAAGGATGCGATCTGGGGCCGCGAGCCAGACACCAGGGACAAGCTATTGGCAAAGGCGCACAAGCATCGGCTCAAGGACCTGCCCACAGATCTGGACAACAAGTGCCCGGTCGGTGGCCCTTTCTCACTACGTGAAACACAACTGGCACCGCATGCATTCAGCACAGCGTAAGGCCGAGGGACTCCCCTTCGTCAGCGCTAGAGCCGAAGCCCAGGTCCGAGACCGGAGCAAGAAGCGCTTCAACGTCGCCGGCAGGGTGACACCATGACGCGAATCCACACACTGGCAGTCCGTACTCTTCATGCCGGCATGAAGCTTGGGCCCGTGTCCGTGTCTTCCGTCATCCCGACTCCGATGCCCCGGCCTCCGACCACAAGCCTGTGGCCCCTGGCACGCGCCCACGTCCCACGTCCCACGTCCCACGTCCCACGTCCCACGTCCCGCGCCCCGCGCCCCGCAGCCCCGCAGCCCACGGACGCGGCACCTCCGGCGCCAGCGGGGAACGTCTGTGATCAAATGGGCGTCGAGGCGCCCGATTGCCAATCAGGGCGACCTGTGGTTCATTGTCGCCTGGCCGCCCATTGGCCCTAAGGTAGGAACATGGCAGAGATTCGCGTTCGCTTCCCCCCCTCCCCCACCGGGTATCTACACATCGGCGGCGCCCGCACGGCGCTGTACAACTGGCTGCTGGTCAAAAAGCTCGGTGGCAAGCTGGTGCTCCGCATCGAGGACACCGACGTGGAACGATCCACCGAGGCCTCCGCCCAGGCCATCCTGGACGGCCTGAAGTGGATGGGCATCACCTGGGACGAGGGGCCCTACCTCCAGTCCGACTACGCTGAACATCACCGGGAGACCGCCGAGGCGCTGGTGCAAAAGGGCGCGGCCTATCGGTGCTACTGCACCAAGGAGGAGCTGGCCGCCAAGCGGGAGGCCGCCCAGGCCGCCAAGAAGAGCTTCCAGGGCTACGACGGCACCTGTCGAGATCTCACCGACGAGCAGCGGGCCGCCTTCGAGTCCGAGGGACGCGAATCCGTGGTGCGCTTCCGTGTGCCCCGCCAAGAGGGCAGCGTCGGGTTCAACGACCTGGTCTTCGGTCTCACGGAGGTGAGCCTGGCGGAGTTGGACGACTTCGTCATCGTGCGCTCCAACGGCGTGCCCCTGTACGTGCTCAGCAACGTCGCGGACGACCACCGGGACCGCATCACCCTGGTGCTCCGGGGCGCGGACCATCTGGTGAACACCCCCAAGCAGGTGATGCTGTACCAGGCCATGGGCTGGGACGTGCCGCAATTCGCCCACATGGCGCTGACCCTGGACCCGAAGAAAGCCAAAATCTCCAAGCGACGCCACGGCGAAGTAGTGACGGTGCAGTTCTACCGGGACCACGGCTTTTTGCCCTGGGCCTTTTGCAACTTCATGGCCATGCTGGGGTGGTCCACCGGAGACGACCGGGAGCTTTACGAAACCCCCGAGGATCTCATCCGAGCCTTCTCCATCGAAGGCATGGCCAAGCGCAACTCCGTGTTCAACTACCGCAAGGGCGACCCGAAGTTCATCACCGACCCCAAGGCCCTCCACATCAACGCGCTCCACCTGCGCACCATGGCCGTGGCGGACCTGGCGCCCCATGTAAAACAGCAGCTCGAGGCGGCCTCCATCTGGGATACGGCCTGGGACGAGGGAGGCGACCGGCGGACGTGGTTCCTCGAGCTTCTGGAGCTCATCCGCGTGCGGTACCACCTGCTCACGGACTTCGTGACCCTGGCCCGGGCGTTCTTCGACGACGACTACCCCATGGACGCCAAGGCCACCAAAAAGTCCCTGCGCAAGGACCCGGCCCTGGCCCAATACCTACCGCAGCTCGCCGAGCGCCTCGAGGGACTCGAGACCTACAACCTGGAGACCACCGAAACGACGCTGCGGGCGCTCTGCGAGGAACTCTCCATCAAGCCGGGGCTGTTGATCAACGCCTCCCGGGTTGCCATCACAGGCCAGGGCGTGGGCCCGGGCATCTTCGACGTGTTCACGGCCTTGGGCCAAGACCGCACCTGCGCGCGTCTGCGTGACAAAGCCAAGCTGGTCGAGCAGCCCGCTACACCCTCACCCCAGTCCTGAAAACCTGTCATCCCGAGCAATGCGAAGGCTCTCTCCCCGGGGAACCAATTACGGTAGGAAGCGGGGCCTTGGGGTAAGGTCTACATCCCGTACTTTTCGCGGAGGCGGTCGGTGGCTTCCATGATCTCGTGGGGGGAGCGGTAGGAGCTGATGATCTTCTGTAGCTCGCGGTCGTAGGCTTGGCGCTGGACCTCGCGCTTTTCGTCGTAGGCCTTCTGAATCAGATCGACGAGCTCGTCGAAATCGGCCGGCTTGGTCAGAAAGTTCACCGCGTTCAGGAGGCCACTTTTGTGAGCGGCCTCGACGGTCCCGTGACCCGTCAAGATGATCGCCCGTAGGGTCGGCTGGAGCTCCTGCAGCTTCTCCAGCACCTCCAGGCCGTCCATTCCGGGCATCTTCAGGTCAACCACCGCGACATCGAACCGCCGGTGCTCCGCGGCCGAGACGGCCTCCGAGCCGCTAAGGGTCCCAACCACAGAAAACCCCCTCCGAAGCATTCGTTTCCGGAGATTACTCACCAACTCTTCTTCGTCATCGACCAGTAAAACGCTGATCGCTTGTTCTTTCATAGGGTCACCTCTCCGTTTTTCGGCGCACGTCGATGCGCAAAAGAACGATCGTGCGGGTTGGAGCTTGCCATCTCACGTTCCCGATAATTCACAATGGCAGCCCCCAGCGCAAGTATCGGAAGCCGGGCGTAACAAGCCCGTCGGCGGGGCAGGCCCTCCAGTGCCGATATGACCTGCTCGGCCGTGATCTCCGCTGCCTGGCTGAGACTCCTCCCCGACAGCATCTCCGAGAACACCGAGCCAGAAGCGATGGCCGAGGCGCACCCGAAGGAGCGGCACCGCACGCCGCCGATGACCTCATCGTCATCCACTCGGAGCGCGAGCTCAATCAGATCCTCCAAATGACCACTGGTGGCACAACCGATCCCGTTGACGCCGTTGATGGCTTCGGTGTTTTTCGGACTCATGAAATGCTTGGCTGCTGCCTCACTGTACGTGTCGATCTCATTCAATTTTCCCATCTCCGCCTCCCTTGTGCCCAGCACCCAAATCCATTCTCCCGTCTCCTCAACGAGAACGGGAAGGACTGCGTCGAAATCTCGACCCGTCCTCGACTCCGATATTGCACGGTTCCCTCGGACCACCCAATCCCGGGAACAGCGAATCCGGCGTGGTGGTAATTGCTACAGCCTCCTAAGGAGCGGTCGCCTAATCTCCATTGATCACCCGAAGGGCTACCGCCGCGACAATGACGAGAAACGGCAGGCCCCATAAAAGGAGCAGGAAACGTCCCGGGCTCTGTTCTGGCTGGGTCGCGCCATCTCCCGAGGTTTTTTCGGTCATTAATGGGGCTTCCTTAGTCTCAGCAGTCTTCTTGGGAGTGGCAGAGCGGTGTTTACGACTTTTCATGGGCTTCCTCCGTACAGGACGCAGGCACCGTCACCTACCGATGGCGCAGTGGCTGGTCCGAATGAATTGTTTTTTCGAAATACGTGCGTCGGGATCAGACGCTACTGGAGGGGTGGTCGATCGATCCGCCGGAGATGTCCCGAAAGCAGAGCCCGTTCAAAGGGAGGCCAGGACCACGCCGTGGGGAGCGCTGGGAGAGCGCCCCCCTCACTGACGACGCCTGACCAATCTGAGTCTGGGGTGGGATCTTCTTGCTGGTTCCCAGGCGGTACGCCCTGGGGAGCGGACGACACCTCAACGGTCGAGTTAATGTTCGTGAAGGTCCCTCCCTGGGAGGAGGCCGCGGACGCCAGACCTACGGAAAAGACCAGCGCCCAAATCACTGCAATACGCCTGTAATCGAGCGCGTGTCGGGTACCAGTCACGATCATTTATATAGTCACTGGATTGGGGTGAGGCAAGTGCAATCGGTGACGGAACGTCGCGAAATTCATGGGGTAGCGGTTTCCGCCATACCTGTTTCATCTATAGCACCAGGGGTCTTTGGCGCTCTGGCCGATGCCCCTATGCGGCAGCGTAATGCACATTGATATGTAATGAGTCACTACAACCCCGACAAGCTTGAGGCGCAGAGCCAAGCCAAGGCGCCCATCCACGATCAGGCGTACTTCTCACGGCTGCGACGGAAGCTTCGCTGGCAGATGATGTTCGCCTATCTGACGCCGCTCATCCTGGTCTCGGTGGTATTTCACCTGCAGTACAACACCACGCTTCGCGAAGGCATCGACAATCACCTCAAGTCCATCGCCGATCACCAGCGCAACATCGTGGATCTCTATCTGAGGGAGCGGGTCTCGAATCTCAGAAGTGCCTTGCGCTTCGGCGCACACTCCATCATCGGCGACCGGGTAGACATGCGGAAGCTCCTTGCGGATTTGCAACAGGAGAGCCCCGCCTTTGAGGACGTGGGTCTCTTCGACGACAGCGGGAAGCTGATCGCCTATGCCGGGCCGCACAAATCGCTCATCGGAAAAAACTACCGCCAAGAGACCTGGTGGCAGCGACTGCACGGCCAAAAAGGCACCCACCTCATCAGCGATGTCTATCTGGGATTCCGGCGACGACCGCACTTCATCATCGCCGTCCGCCACCGTCTACACGGCAAGCAATGGACGCTCCGGGCGAGCGTGGATCCCAAGCGGTTCTCCGAGTTTGTGCGCAGCTCTTACATGATCAAGACCGCGGACGCGCTCATCGTCAACGCCCAGGGCAAACGACAGACGATTCAACCCCCAAACGGCACCTCCTCGGAGATCATCGGGGTCCCTCAGCGCACACGCCATTGTCAGGTGAAGGAGGCGACCTTCCACGGCCGAAAATACGTCACGGCCTACGCCTGGCTCGAAGCACACAACTGGGTGCTCGTGGTCCGAGTGGACAAGTCCGCCGCCTACACCCCGCTTCGACGAGCGACGTACTATCTGTTCGGAGCCGTGCTTGTGGCGGTCCTGCTGATCGTGGTGCTGGTCATCCGGAACTCGAGCCGAATGGTCGGCAAGCTCGAGCAGGCCGATCTGGCCAGGGCCGATCTCAGGGGGCAACTCTTTCACGCGGCGAAGCTGGCGTCGGTGGGTGAAATGGCGGCCGGGGTGGCGCACGAAATCAACAACCCCCTGGCGATCATCTACGAGGAGACGGGCATGATGAAGGACTCGCTCGATCCTCAGTTCGCGCAAAAGGTCGATCTCGACGACTTCTCAGAGCGGCTCAACGCCATTGAGGAGGCCGCCCTGCGTGGCCGATCCGTCACACGCAAGCTGCTGGCGTTTGCGCGCGAGCACGAGTCGGGGACAGAGCCGACGAAATTGAATCTCCTCCTGAAGCGGGCGCTCAAGGTCAAAGACACCGAGTTCAAGGTATCCAATATCGAGACCACGCTGAACCTCGCCCCGGACCTTCCAGAGGTGGAGATCAATCGCAACCAGTTGGATCAGGTGGTGCTCAACCTCCTGAACAACGCGAAGGACGCCATTGGAGAAGGCGGACACATCACCCTCAGGACACGATCCGGAAAGGGCAGGGTCTGCTTCGACATTCAGGACACCGGCTGCGGCATGACGCCCGACCAGCTCGAAAAGGCCTTTTTTCCCTTCTATACGACCAAGGAGGTTGGAAAGGGCACCGGTCTGGGACTGTCCATCAGCTACGGGATCGTCAGCTCCATGGGCGGGAGTATCGAAGTGGACAGCGACATCGGTCGGGGTACGACCTTCACGGTGTCGCTCCCTCAGGCGGACCCTGTTGACGACGAAACGAACAAAAATTTGGAGAAAAACAAATGAGCGGTAAGGATCAAGATCACCCAGACAACAACAAACAGAAGGAGACGTCAGTCTCTGAGTCCAAGTCTGAATCCAAGTCCGAATCCGAATCCGAATCCGAGCCCAGAGAGAAAGAGCGGCCGCTTCAGGTTCTTCTCATCGACGACGAGGATCGCTTCCGTACCAGCCTGGCGAAGCGGCTCACCCTTCGCGGATACGATATCGACCATGTGGGTGACCCCGAAGAGGCCATCCGTCGGGTGAGGCAACGCAGGCCGGATGTGGTGCTCCTGGATCGCCAGATGCCCAAGATGACCGGTGAGGAGGTCCTCAAGTCTCTCAAGCGCATCGCTCCCGAAATCCAGGTCATCATGTTGACCGGACACGCCAGCCTGGACTCGGCGGCAACCACCGGCCGCCTCGAAGCCTTCGCCTACCTCGAAAAACCATGTGAGATCGAAGAGCTGACCTGCAACATCGAAGCCGCCGGGCGTGAGAAGGGCTACGCCATGGCCCGGATGGAGATCCCCCGGGTGACGTCCCGCTCCATCCTGGGGTGGCTGTGGGGGGCCCAGAACTTCCGCCCCGGGATCATGCTCCTGGGCGCGCTGATGTTCACCAGCATCGTACTGATGCCGACCTCGGATCGGCTGACCAGCCTCCTGTCCACGCCCAAGACCGGTAAGAAGGGCGACCCCGTCGCGGGCTACGCCGGCTATCTGAACATGAAGCCGGGCGAGACCATCGCCGGTCAGTACAGCCGTAAGTCGAAAAGAGGCGTCAAGTCCAAGGGTCCCGACGGTAGCCAGGTCGTCAAACCACTCAGCGCCGAAAAAACCGCCCAGGCGGCCATGGTGATGATCGGGATCCTGCTGGTGGCCGCGCTCTTCTGGGCCACCGGTGCCATGCCCATCGGGATCACCGCGCTGCTGGTGGGGCTGCTCATGTACCTGTTCCAGGTGTTCCCACCCAACCTGGTGGCCAAGGCCTACGCGAAGGATGCGGTGATCTTCATCATGGGCATCCTGGCCTTGGCGGTGGGAATCGCAAAAACAGGCCTGGATCGACGCATCGGCATGATCCTGCTCCGCTCGAGTAAGTCGCTCACGAGGTACCTGTTCATCTTTCTGCCCCTGTTGGCGGTCACGGCATCCTTCCTCTCGGAGCACGCGCTGATCGCCTTTTTGGTGCCGATCCTGATGATGGTGTACATGGCCACGGCGAAGATCGCGGGCCACACCCGCAACAGGCAATTGGCGGTGCTGATGCTGCTGTCGGTGTGCTTCGCGGCCAACATGGGCGGGCCGGGGTCGCCGGCCGCCGGCGGGCGCAACGCGGTGATGATCGGCATCCTCTCGGACTATGGGATCGCGCCGAGCTTTGGGCAGTGGGTCATGTACGGCCTGCCCTTTGTGCCGGTAATGGCCCTGGTGGTGGCCGCCTACTTCTATCTACGCTTTCGCAAGACCATCCGGGCCACTGACCTGAACATCTCGGATATCGTCCAGAACGAAGCCCGGAAGCTGGGCAAGATGACCCGTTCGGAATACCTGGCAGCGGGGATCCTGGTCCTGGTCATCGGTTTGTGGATCACCATGAGCGGGACCCTCGGCATGGGGGGACCGGTGCTGCTGGGTATCGTGGCCATGGCGGCCGTCAAGATCGTCACCTGGCGGGACATCAACAAGATCTCCTGGGATGTGGTCGCCCTCTACGCGAGCGCCTGCGCCCTGGGTGTCGGGCTGTCCTACACCGGCGCCTCGCTCTGGATCGCCTCGGGTTTCGTGGACTCCCTGCCCGGCTTCCTTCGAAGCGGTGAAGGCCTCTGCGTCGCCACGAGCCTGTTCACCGGAGTGCTCACCAACATCATGAGCGATGGTGCCACGGTCTCGGCGGTGGGGCCAATCACCGTGCCCATGGCCTCGGTGTCGGGTACCCACCCCTGGATGGTGGGGCTGGCAACGGCCTTCGCGTCGTCCTTTGCCAACGCCCTCATCATCGGGACCCCCAACAACGCCATCGCCTACTCCCTGGCGAAGGACTCCGAGACCGGCGAGCAGCTCATCACCATGGGCGATTTTCTAAAGCATGGGGTGGTGGTGACCCTCCTGGCCTTTGTAGTACTCTGGGGCTGGGTTATCTTCGGCTATTGGCAGTGGATCGGGTTCTAGCGAGAGACAAGGAGACGGACCATGGCAGAGTTCATTCGATTGCTCATCGTCGACGATGAGGTGCGATTCCTCAAAACGCTGGCGTCCCGGCTGGAGCTGCGGGGCTTCGACGTGACCACCGCAGACAACGGCAAGTCGGCCCTGGAGCTCGCGCAGAAACAGACCTTCGACCTCGCTCTGTTGGACCTCAAGATGCCGGGGCTCTCGGGCGAAGAGGTGCTGGAGATCCTCAAGAAGGATCACCCCTTCATCGAGGTGGTCATTCTCACGGGACACGGATCCATAGACTCCGCCGTACAGTGCACCCAAGCCGGCTCCTACCGGTACCTGGCCAAACCCTGCGAGACCGAGCAGCTCCTCGGGGTTCTCAAGGACGCCTACCAGCAACGGGTGCAGCGAAAGATGGACCTGGACACCGAGCGGCTCGAGGAGCTCATGCAAAGCGTTCAGGGGGAGTCGCCCCTGGGCATCCTACGCAGGCTACGGGAGATCGAGCGCAACTCCTAAGAAGCAAAGGTGAGGTACGGTGGCCCCATGACGCACCAGGAGCCAAAGCAGGGACCCAGAAAAAAGCCGGTCACGCTCTGGCTGGCGCCGGGGTTGCTCTTGCTGATCCTAACAAGCACGACGGTGGTCATGTGGTGGCAGCAGGTACGCCACCAGCGCGCATTGCAGGCCTGGCACACCAGGGATGTCGCATTCCAGGCCTCCCGTCGCTTGGAGATTTTCGCGGAGTCGCGACTGGTCGTGGCGGAGATCTTCGCGGAGCGGTGGTCGAGCCATGAGCACTCCGACTTCTCCAAGAGACGCTTCACGAAGCTGGCGTCGGTGCTGCTGGGGAAGATTCCGGGCTTCCACACCGTCAGGCTGGTTCATTCCGATTCTCGCGACGATTGGGTCGTCCCCGCCCAGAGCAACTCCGCACTGAAAGAGTCGAATTTTCGACGATGGCAGGTGTTTCGTGACGCCAAGCGCTTGCGAAAGACGGTGCTGTCAGCCCCCATCGACACCGGGCGCGGTACGACGAGCTTCATTGCGGTAATTCCTCTTCATCGCCCAAAAGCGTTTCTCGGCTACCTTGTCATGGAGTTCGGCGCGGAGCCGTTGTTGAAGTTCTGCTTCCACGAACAGATCCGGTCCGAGTTCGCCTTCAAAATAGAAGACGGCGCTCGGCTGCTGTATCAGTACCCACTCAACACATCGGCCGCGAATTTCGCCAACGCGCCGGTCAGAACGAGCCGGCGATTCCAGGTGCGCAATCGGACCTGGCGCATGAGCGTTACGCCACGGACCCAGGCCGTGGCGTCGTTCACCTCCGTCGAAAATCTTCCCACGCTACTGTTCGGACTGGTTCTCTCTCTCCTCGTCAGCGGTCTTTTCGCCATGTTCAGCAGACAGTCCCAGCAAAAACGCATGGCGTGGGACCAAGCCCAGGAAGCACTCCGCGGCAGACAAAAAGCCCAGTCCGCCCTTCGAGAATCGGAGGCGCGATACCGGAGTGTCTTCGACTCCGCCTCTGATGGGCTGCTGGTGATCGACAAATCGGGTGTCATCGTAGACGCCAACCGGGCAGCGGAACGAATGCATGGGTACATACGAGAATCCCTGATCGGCGTACCGGTCAAGGACCTCATCGAGCCCGACCACAGGGAGTTTTTCAAGACCTTCTCACGACGTTTGCTCCGCACCTCATCCGCCCGCGTGGAGGTGGCCAATGTGATCCTCAACGGCGGCACCCTGGACGTGGAGATCAAGGGGAACCTGTTTACCTATCATGACACCTCTCGGGTACTGCTCATCGTCAGCGACGTGACCCAGCGAAAAAACGCCGAGCGACGTCTGGCTATGCTCTCGCGCAAGGTACTGCTCGCCCAGGAGGATGAGCGCGCCAGGGTGGCGAGGGATCTCCACGACGAGCTCGGTCAGATCATCACGGCCTTGCGCCTCGAGATGGACCTGTCGCGCAAACAGCTACCGGTGGATCCCGAAGTCGCCGACCACGCCTTTGATGGCCCCATCGATCTGCTCGAAAAGGCCACGGCGGAGCTGCGCAGGATCTGCGAAGGCCTCCGCCCTCCCCTGCTCGACGATCTCGGAATCGGGCCGGCGGTGACCCAGCTCATGGAGAAGTTCGGCAAACGCACCAAGATCGAGGTCAGCGCCGATCTCCGCATTGCCGACGACGCCTACGTGCCCAATGAGATCGCCCTGTCGGCCTACCGGATCATCCAGGAGTCCATGACGAATGTCTCGCGCCACGCGAACGCCACGGTGCTCTTGGTTTCCCTTCTCATCGACTCCAAGCAACTGCTCCTTTCCCTGTACGACAACGGAACGGGATTCGATCTGGAAGCGCTGGGAGCCTCTCGCGGGTCCGGCATCGTGGGTATGGAGGAGCGCGCGCATCTGGTGGGTGGTAAGCTCAACATCCACGCAGTTCCGGGTGAGGGTACGAGGGTTGTGTTCGACGTTCCACTTCCGGCACCAGAGCCAGAGCCAACACCAGAGCCAGAGCCAGAGCCAGAGCCAGAGCCAGAGCCAGAGCCAAGACAAAGAGGTGATGCATGATACGGATTCTGGTGGTGGACGACCACATCTTGGTGCGCGACAGCCTGTGCCGACTGCTCGATGGCGAGGTGGACATGGAGGTGGTCGGAAAGGCCGGCACCGGCCATGAGGCCGTGAGCCTCTGTCGAAGTGAGGACCCCGACGTGATCCTGCTGGACTACAGCCTTCCGGACATCGACGGACTGGAGGCGACCCAGCAGATCGTCGCGCTCGAGGGAAAGACCCGCGTGCTGGTCCTCACCATGCACTCCAACGAGGAGTACGCCACTCGGCTCATCCAGATCGGCGCCGCGGGGTTCGTGGTCAAGGCCGCCTCCACCGATGAGCTGCTCGTGGCCATACGCAAAGTCGCCGACCGGGGGATCTACATCAGCCCCGACATCCAGGAGAAGATGATCGCCCGCATAGGACAGCCGGCGGACGTGTCTCCCGAGGCCGCGCTCTCCAATCGCGAGCTGCAGGTGCTGTTGCTCCTGGCCAAGGGCTCCACCACCCGGGAGACGGCCAAGTCTCTCGGCATCGCCGTTTCCACCGTGGAGACCCACCGAAGCCGCATGCTCGAAAAGCTAAACCTCCGCAACAACTCCGACCTGACCCGGTTCGCCATTCGCCGCAAGCTGGTGGGTTTCGACTGATTCCCGAAGCTAAGATAAACTAAGCAAACCAAGACATGAGAAAAATCGCATTTGGGTACTCAACGCGGTGCAATGTTCAGTGTGAGCACTGTGTCGCTACAGATTCCATCGCAGACAACATCAAGATGGATCTGACTCAGGCAAAAGAGATTATCGCTGATATGGCCGCTGCCCAGATTCGTGGCATCAGCTTCACCGCGGGCGAGCCGCTTCTGTATGTAGATGACCTCTCGGAGCTGATCGGCCTCTGTCGACAACACGGAATCTACACAAGGGTCGTCACCAGCGGCTTCTGGGCCAAGACCCCCGATCTCGCGGATCGCTATGTACCTGTGCTCAAAGAGCATGGATTGTCCCAACTGCGCATCAGCTTCAGCCGCTGGCACCAAAAGAACATTCCCCGCGAGAATATACGGAACGCCGCACAGTGCTGTAAGAAGCACGGACTGGACTATTTCATTTCGTTTGTTACCGATTTCTCATCCGAGGACGACGCTCTAGAGGAGTATCTGCGAGAGTCCAAGCTCCGGTTTTTTCCCGAACCAGTCATCTTTTCCGGCCGTGCCCAAAGCTTTGACCGCCCGGTCCTCCGGACCGATTACCAGGCAAACCGCTGTCCCATGAACCCGTACCTGGCTCCAAACCTGGACCTGTATGGTTGCTGTGATGCGGGCAGTCATTTTACAAAGACGAATTTCTTCCGCCTCGGCAATATTCAGGAAAGCAGCATAGAGCAGCTACTGCGCCAAAGTGAAGCGAACCCTTTGTACAACTACATTCGAACCATGGGGATCAGTACGCTGGCGTCTTTTGCCGGTTTTCGAGCAAGAGACATCATTCAGTACAGAAAATGTGAGCTGTGCGAAGAGTTGTTCAACTCCCTTGACAGGCTAAAAATGCTTCAACAAGAGGTGGACTCAGGGCTGGCCGCCTGGGCCAGATAGCAGGCCAATCCTCCGATTCCTGGATTGATTCAGGCGCCGGTGGAGACCTACTCTTCAGCGCCATTTTGGTGCAACTGCCGAGCCTGGGCGATCCGTGCGGCCAGCGTAGTGATGTCCACCGGTTTTTTCAGGTAGTCAAAGGCCCCGAGCGCACGCGCCCTCTCTTCGTCTTCGGCCGAGCCGTGACCGGTGACAACGATCACATGTACGCGGGGATGCTCCCGCCTCACGCGCTCTAAAACCTCCATCCCATTGATCCCGGGCATCTTGAGATCAAGCACGATGACCGCCGGCTCCTCGGCCTCCACCGCGTCGAGTGCCTGCTGGCCGTCGAAGGCCACGTCCGAGACGATGTCCCTCCTCTGAAGGCGCTCCGAAAGTGTCACCACGTATTCCCGCTCATCGTCGACCAGAAGCGTGGACGTGACCATGGCCGCCGGCACAACGCTCACTTCACCCACGCCCTTGACGGCGCGACATATTTCGTACGCCTCTTCCAGGTGGGACTCCTGACGGAGCGCATGTACGGTCCTGCCCAGGGCCCCAGCCGGTGCCCGCTTGGTCCTGATCTTCACCTCCACCCTGCCACCGTCGGCCACAACACGGGAAAAATGCTGTCCCCGCTCCATCAGGGCGAGATTCACCCGCGTGGCCAGCAGAAAGTCCAGTTGGGCCTGAATCGAACGATCCGTCGGCCGAAGCACCGTCCGTGTGATGGCCCCAAGGATGAGGTCCACTGCGTCTTCCACGGTCTTGGCGGGACGGGGGATGATGAGATCGAAGGAATCCGGCTCCCAGAAGCCGCGGTCGAGATGCTGATGCGCCCACGCCAGGCGCCGCTCATCTCTCTTCTCAATCCGCCGCTCGGCCTCGCTCACTTTGCACCCCTCGGCAGCCACCGCCGCGGCCACACGAAAGGGTTGCTCCCCCACGATCCCCACTCGAAGCACGTGCGTGATGGCCCGCGGAATCAGACGCATGGCCACACCGTGGTACACAAAATACTGCTGGACCAGCATCTGCGACAGGACAGCCTTCACGTAGATGACACTTCTCTCATAGTCGCGGGTAAAGGCGTTGAGCAACGTACGCTCCCCGGACATGGCCCTGCGCACCTTGTCCACCGAGATGTCGAACTTCTTCGCCACCGTCTCGAAGAGCTCAGTACCCACCAGGGAGTACTCCAGGCGATCCGCCACCTTCTCGGCGATCTCCTCTCCTTCGCAGTAGCTCTCACTCACGATGGCGATGACAGACATGCTTCCTCCCTAAGGGCCCTACCCCACCACACCTGTAGTGGATCTTGCCACCAGAGTAGTCCACCGACGCCCACCCCAGTATCGGGAGCCCCACGAATTACCCATCACGAATTCCGCTACCTTGTTCCTCGTCCTTCCATTCTTTCGGATCGTGTATATGCTGCGCTGATGACCGAACACACCGATGACACAGATCTGTTCCTAGAGCTGACGCCCGAGGCCGTTCTCCAGGCCGTGGAGGCGGGGGGGGTGGACTGCAAGCCCGTCTGCTTCGCCATGAACTCCTTTGAGAACCGCGTGTACATGATGGAGACCGAGGACGACGTGCGCGTGGTCTCCAAGTTCTACCGGCCCCAGCGCTGGACTCGGGAGCAGATCCTCGAAGAGCACCAGTTCCTGGCTGACCTCGTGGAGGCGGAGGTGCCGGTGTGCCCCACCCTGCGCTTCCCCGACGGGGAGACGCTCAAGGAGAAAAACGGGATCCTCTACTGCCTGTTCGAGGCCCGGGGGGGACGCGTCCCGGAGGAACTGAGCGACGACAACGTCGAGCGCATGGGCATGCTCGTGGCCCGCATGCACAATGTCGGCGACACCCGCCCATCTGACCATCGCATCCACATCAAATCCGATACCTACATCTGGGACAATGTCGCCTGGCTGGAGGAGCACGACACCCTGCCCCCCCAGGTCGCCACGCGTTACCTGGACGCGGCGAGCTACATCGCCGGCATCTGCGACGAGTACATGAAAGGCGTCGCCACTCAGCGCATTCACGGCGACTGCCACCTGGGGAACCTGCTGCTGCGCGACAACGTCTTCAACATCCTGGACTTCGACGACATGGTGGTCGGTCCCGCCGTGCAGGATCTGTGGCTCGCACTCTCGGGGCGGGACGATCACACGCGGCGCCAGCGCCAGTGCTTCTTGGAGGGCTACGAGCGCTTCCGCAAGTTCGACCGCTCCACCCTGCGGCTCATTGAGCCCCTACGCGGCCTGCGCATGGTCCACTACGCCACCTGGCTGGCCCGGCGCTGGCACGATCCGATCTTTCCCCGCACCTGGCCGCACCACGGCACCGAGGAGTACTGGGAGGACGAGACCGCCGCCCTCGAGGACCTGGTCGCCTACATAAAAAGCGACCGCGGCGACGCCACCCTGGCCGAAGAGACCCCCTCCCTGACCAACAAGGACTACTTCTTCGACTGGGAGGGCGACTGAGCCAGAGGACGACCGACCCCGAGGGCGACCGACCCCGAGGGTGGTCTAGACCCTGAAGGCGTCGGCAATAGCATCCAACTCACCCTGGGTCATACCCAAGTCGGCACCGACCACGCGCCACCGACCAACAACCGAAGTCACCTCGCCGATGATCGTTTCGGCTTGGGCTGGTGTGATGCGGCAGTAGGGCGCTATTGCTCGTAGGGAGTCGAGCGACGCGTCCGGCCCGGAGTCATGTGAGATCCAGGTCTTCAGCTCGCGAACACGGTCTGGAAAGGGGTTGATATCAAAAGCTGGAGCCAGGCGCCATTGTCCGTGGCCCACGTGGAGGAAGCCGTGGTTACGCAAATGGTCGTCGACGTTGTTGATCAGAATCGAGAAGGCAACGCGACGAAACAGCTCGTCGATATCGCGCTGCACCGCGGCCCCATGAACACGCAAGGCATCGATGAGATCGGTGTAGGCGTATTCGGCAGGGTCCTCCCGCTGGGCGCCGAGCAGTGTCGCGGCGGAGACATAGGGAATGCGCCGACCGTCGGATGTACGGTCGAAGCGACGGATCACTGCTACTGGGCGATTGTCGCTATATACCAGACGGGCCACAGCTGTACGCATGCCGGCCTGCCTGGCCAGGGATAGGGCCAACACCTCCCCTTTGGTCACGGCACGCTCGTCGGCCACGCTGGGGAACTTTCCGATGGCAAGGTGCCCGTCGTCGTCGCGTATTGAGCACTTGGGCCGCAGGCCGCCCAGTGAGGTGGCTCGGCCGCGTAGGTAGGCAAGGTCCTCGGCGGTTTCGGTGCTCATCTCCACCGCATGAGAGGCGGCCAGAAGGTGGCGTAGCTCCAGCAGAGGGGGGGTACGCCGCGCGTCATCTCGGTCGCCGCCCTGGAACCGTCCCGCCTCATCACGGAAGCGCAAGCTACCAACGCGACTTTCGTCATCGACCGCAAGTAGGAAGTCAAGCTCACATAGCACAGATGCCGCCAACGAACGGCCGGCAGCCCGCGCGACCTGGCGGCGTTTTGCATGATCGCGCAGGATCACACGCCGACCCCAGCCATCTGGCTCGGTATCAGCGATCGCTCCATGAAAGAGAGAACCCCGGCCGCGTCGGGCATGGAACTGAAAGCCGCTCACCAGCGGTAACGCAGGCTCAAGCGCGAAACGCTCGCTGTCGACCAGCCAGTCAGTCGTGTAGGAAAAAGCGGCGCTCTCGCGGCGACCCTGTTGGTCGTAGCGCAGCTCCGCCATCGCTTCTGCACGGTCGCCCAGGTGGACGTGGATGGTACGTTTCATTCTCCACTCTCCGGCCCTTGCGGCCTCCGTACCCGCTTTGGCAACTGATCGAGCGCCAGCAGCAGACCCTGCTCATCGCGGCTCTGGTCGACCAATTCACCCAGCGGCACGCCAAAGCCCAGCGCGAACAAAGCCTGGGCGTAGGCCCCGATGGAGACCGTTGGATCGCCCTTCTCGATGCGTCTCCATGTACTCCGGGAAACGCCGGTTCTCTCGGTCATCATCTCGACCGTCAAGCGACGTTTACGACGGGCAATCGAGAGATCGTCTCCGAACTTGGCCAACGAGCGGCGAACCCCAAGGGACATAATATCGGGTACTGACGATCTCATGTATAGATTATACATGACTCTTTATGGGCGCTAAAGAACTATATATAAAGCATCATCCATCCGGGTCGTGATACTAGAGCGACTTCGCCAGCTGGCAGGGCAGCTTCCAGCTTTTGCTCAATTGATATGCTTTCTCCAGCCCAGACCATTTTTTGCATAGCCTGTATTGGAGTCGGGCTTTAGGATTTCGCGCGGGAGAGCAGGACGACGCCCAAGGCGAAGGTAGCGACGCCTATGATCACCAGTAGTCCACAGGGCAACGCCATCTCGGCCAGAGTGAAGTCCCTCCAGATAGCGCCCTCAAAGGAGTAGACCGCCCACTTGATGGGGCTGAAGTGGCTCGCTGTCTGCATCCAGGAGGGCATGGAGACCAGCGGAATCATACCGCCCCCAAACATGGCCAGAGGCATCATCACCGCCCAGGATGCACCACTCACAGCCTGCTCGGTCTTACCGAAGGTGGCGATGAGCATCATCATCCCGGTGATGCAAACGGCAGTGCAGACCACCGCCAGCCCGAGCTGCGGGAGATTTCCCAGCCGCAACCCGAAGCCCACGATGCCCAACGCAAAGATCAGCGCCATGGTCACGATGCTCGCCATAAACGAAGCCAGCGCCTTACCGCCGAGGATATGGGTCCAGGTGAGCGGCGAGATGCGTAGCCGGAGCAACGTGCCCACCGTACGCTCCCGGGCCACGAGAATCGCGAAGCTCGACACGATGCCTAAAAGCCCCCACACCACTGACTGCGGAAACGACACCTCGAAGGAGGTCCGCGGCCGCTTACCCCCGGCATACTTCACGGCCTCGATCTTGGGCCCATCCATCTTCATCTGGCCCTTGAAGGTCTGATTGTCCACCGACCCCAGGTAGCTGTCGAAGGCCTTGAGAAAAGTCGCCAGCTTGGCCTCCTCCGGATCCCTCGCGCCGGCCGCTCCCAACCCCGAGACGGACTCCTGGATAAACTTCCGGGTCTTGGCGGGGTTGCTCATGCGGTCCTGGAGCCCACCGAAGACCGCCTTCATTAAAATGCCCTGCAGAAAACCACGCTCCGTGCGCCGGGAGGGGTCGATGCCCACCTCGAGCTTCTTGTTGTCTCCGGCCATGAACCCCTGCTTGGCCCCGTAGCCCTTGCGGATGAGCACGTAGGCCACCAGCTTCCCCGTGCGTACGGCCGCCAATCCCCCCTCCCGGGATTTCACCACCAGCTTCACCGAGTCCTGGCTCTTGAGTCGTCCCACGAAGGCCTTGGAGGCCTCCGACTGGTCCTCGTCCACGATGGCCACCTCCATGGGCTTGCGCGCCTTGCTCCCCATGCCGCTGAAGATCGCCCCGAACAGGACCGCCATCATCAACGGAAACGCCAGCACCCAGAACAGCGCCTCGCGGTTGCGAATCAACAGCCGAAGGTCCTTGAGCGCGATCGCTACAATTCGGTGCATCTCAGTCCCGTAGCCTCCGTCCCGTCAGGTTCAAAAACACCGCCTCCAGGTCCGGGCGGTCCACCCTCAAGCTCGTGAAGTGCACCCCCGCATCGGTGATTCGCGCCAGGGTCTTGAGGGGATGGTCCGTCTCCACCCGAAGCGACAGGCCGTCGAGCGTCCCGGGAAACGCCGACGGGTCCGAGGGGGCCTGCTCCAGGGTCGCCTCCACCAGGGAATTGCCGCCGTGGGCGTCGATGAGCCCGGTCACCGTGTCCAGGGCCAGCAGCCCGCCCTTGTCCACGATGGCCACCCGATCGCACAGTCGCTGGGCCTCCTCCATGTAGTGCGTCGTGTACAGGATCGTCGTCCCCTCCGCCTTCAGCTCCTCGATGTTGTCGAAGATGGCGTTGCGCGACTGCGGATCCACTCCCACCGTGGGCTCGTCCAGAAACAGCACCCGCGGCTTATGCACCACGGCGCACGCCATATTCAGCCGCCGCTTCATCCCTCCCGAGAAGGTCTTCATCCGATCCTTGCGGCGGTCCGAAAGACGGGTGAAGCCCAGCGCCCAGTCCACTCTTTGTGCGAGATCGGCGCCCCGCAGGCCGTAGATCGTACCGAAGAAGGACACGTTCTCCTCGGCCGACAGATTCTCATAGAGCGCCAACGCCTGCGGCGCCATGCCAATATTCTGTCGGGCGTTGGCGTGGGTCGGGTCTTCGACGCCGTCGATCACCACCTTTCCCGCGTCGGGCTTGAGCGCCCCCACCAGCATATGAATCGTGGTGGTCTTGCCCGCCCCGTTGGGTCCCAGCAGCCCGAAGGTCTCGCCCTTGGCAATCTCAAACGAGATCCCATCCACGGCCTGCACCTCGCCGAACCGCTTCTGAAGTTTCTGGGCCTGAATCATTGCCGGTGATCCTACGGGACATCTGACAAACAAGTCAACGCACGAGAAGCCTCAATCCGTCGAGGCAGGATGCCTCAATCCGTCGAGGCGGTGGTGTGATAGCCGGTGATGCCGGCGGCGAGCACCTCTTCGGTCTCGCCCGCGGTGACGCCAACATCCCAGACACCGTCGGTGTTCCCCGTCGCCGCGGTGTCGGCCCAACGGAAACCCTCGAAGAGTTGCCAGTGCGCCCGGGCCCAGTGGCGGTCGGTGCTGGTCTGGTCCACCGCCAACGGATAGGAATACGGAAAGGTCATCCAGAGCTCGCCGTCGATGGTCTCGAGGCGCACCCCCGGTAAGGAAAGGGGCGGATCGTAGGTCGTCGGGATCTGGACCTGGGTCGCCCCGTCAAAGGCGATGGTCCCCTCCCCGGCCAGGTAGCTCTGGCCGTCATAGGTGGTGTCTGAGTAGGCGCAGTTCCCAGAGCTGGTTCCGAAAAGGCCGTGAATCTGGCGGCTTGACAGGATCGTGGGGAAGCCGATAATACTGCGCCATGGACAAAGTCTTCAGCGGAATACAGCCTTCCGGGCAGCTACACCTGGGGAACTACCTGGGTGCGGTGAAAAAATGGATCGAGTTGACCAAGGATCACGAGTGTGTCTACTGCATCGTGGACTATCACGCGGTTACGCAGGACTACGAGCCCGGCAAGATGCAGGACCGTATCTTTGAGATGACGGCGGGTTTGCTGGCCTGTGGGCTGGATCCAGAGAAATGCCGGATCTTCGTGCAGTCCCACGTGCCGGAGCATACGGAGCTGGCCTGGATACTCAACACGGTGACGCCCATGGGCGAGCTGGAGCGGCAGGTTCAGTTCAAGTCCAAGTCCGAGAAGCAGCCCGACAACCTCAACGTGGGGCTGTTTGGCTACCCGGTGCTCCAAGCGGCGGATATCCTGCTGTACAAGGCCCAGAAGGTGCCCGTGGGCGAGGACCAGGTGCAGCACCTCGAGCTCTCCCGGGAGATCGTACGCAAATTCAAGGGCCGGTTCGGCTACAAATTCCCCGAGCCGCAGCCCATCCTGTCGGACGTGAAGCGACTCAAGGGGCTCGACGGCGACGACAAGATGTCCAAGAGCCTGGGCAACACCATCGCCATCGATGAGACCCCCAAGTCCATCACCAAGAAGATCAAAAAAGCCAAGACCGATCCGCAGCGCAAAAAACGGAAAGATGCAGGGGATCCCAAGGTCTGCAACATCTATACGATGCATAAGTTCTTCTCGTCCGAGAAGGACCAGAAGTGGGCCGCCAAGGGCTGTAAGTCCGCCGACATCGGCTGCGGCGAATGCAAGGAACGCATCACGAAGAACATCATCGAGCACCTCGAGCCCATCGGGGCCGAGCTCGCCAAGCTCCGCAAGGACCCCGACAAGGTCTGGGCTGTGCTGGCCAAGGGTGCGCAGTCCTGCCGCCGCGAAGCCGCGGCCAACCTCGACGAGGTGCGCAAGGCCATGGGGCTGCGGTGATCCCCGCTTTCCAGCGTAGTGTGGGGCCAGTGGGACCAGTGAGGTTGGTGGGGTTGTGCATTGGCGCGGTGGGTCTGCTGGCGGCCTGCGGAGTCAAGAAGGCCGACCACTCGCCCACCGGGGTGGTGAAGCAGTTCCTCGTCACCTCCCTCAGCGCCGACACCCAAAAACGACACAAAGGGTTGTACGAGCTGCTGGGACCGCGCACCCAGGCGCGCCTCAAGGCGTCAGCCGACCGGGCCACGGTGGCCACGGGGTCCAAACGCAAGTATGCGCCCTACGAGATGCTCTCGGCATCCTTCCGCCCCAACGCCAAGGGGAACTGGACGCCCAAGAGCTTCAAGCTCCTCGGAACGTCGGGGGACACCGCGCGGGTGGAGGTGCGGGGCGAAAAGAAAGGCCAGGTCCAGATCGTGAACCTGGTGAAGCTCAAGGGCCGCTGGCGCATTGAGCTCGATTCCGCGTCGGCCCAGAAAACTCCGGAGCCCCAGAAAACCGCGACTCCACCCACCGCCAAACCCGAGACCTGATCTCGTCTGCCGCTGCCCGGGAATCTCGGGCGGCCTGGCAACGTATACTCCAACCATGGATTGGCTACTCGCACTGCTCTTGACGTTGATCGTGGACGGCAAACCCGCGCAGTCCGAAAAGGTACTGCGCCAGGCCGGGGCCCGCGCCAAGGGCATGGAGATCCTGCGGGGCAAACGCATCCTCATGTTCGGCGATTCCATGGTCAACTGCGGCATCAACGTGTGGCTGGAGCCGTGGTTCAAGCGGCACGGGATCAAGAGCTACGTCACCCGGAGCTGGGCCAGCTCCACCACGGTGACCTGGAGTAAGGCGAAGCAGCTCGACATCTACCTGTGGCGGTACGACCCGGACATCGTCTTCATCGTGCTGGGCACCAACGAGCTGTTTCACCCCTATCCGAAAATGAAGATCCGCCCCATCCAGCGCATCCTCAAAAAAATGGGACGCCGCCGAACCGTGTACTGGATCGGTCCCCCCACCTGGGCCAAGGACAAGGGTCTGATCAAAATCATGAGGCAGCAGATGCCGCCCGGGCGCTTCTTCGACTCAGGCAAGGTCAAGATGGGGCGCAAAAAGGACGGGTACCACCCCAACATGGCCGGCTCCAAGACCTGGGCCAAGGCCATCTGGCGCTGGTACTCAGCCATGCTGAAGACTCAGTAGCTGATCAGCCGTAGGTCCTGCTTGCGGAATTTGTCGTAGGCGGCCCGATCGATCCAGCCGATGCGGAGCATCTGGTACATGAGCCATCGCAGGTGAAGGAGCCAGTCCATGCCGGCGCGCCCGGCGCGGAATCGCTTGAAGTATCGCCGGGGCGAAGGGGTCACGGCGGCCAGGTGCGCCGCTTCGAGGGGGTTCAGGTGCGACGGCTCCCGCTGGAAGTAGTGCTTCGCCGCGGCCCGAACGCCGAAGATTCCCGGCCCCATCTCCACCAGGTTCAGGTAGATCTCCAGGATCCGCCGCTTGGTGAGTACCTGCTCCATGCGCCAGGTGAGGATGACCTCCTGGATCTTGCGGGAGAAGTCCCGGCGGTGGCTCAGAAACACATTCTTGACCACTTGCTGACTGATGGAGCTCGCCCCCTTGAGCAGGCTCCGTTGCCGCAGGTTTGTCGCCAACGCCCGACGAATGTTCTCCAAGTCAAAGCCGCGGTGCTGGAAGAAGCGTCGGTCCTCGGCGGCCAGGAACGCCGCCTTCACGCTGCGCCCAAGACGATTGAAGCTGCGCCAGTTGGGGTTCTGGGGCCCCATCACCAGCCGGGTGGGCTTCCAGCCGGGCGGACGCGTCACAAAGGTGAAGGGGCGCCGCAGGGCCGCCACCCTTGCCGCCGGAGCATCCAGGATCACGCGGCAGGTCTGGGGCCGAACCGTGAACGCGAGCTTGAGGTCCTTGAGGGCCCGGCTGTCGAGGGCCACATCCAGGCGCGCGCCCATGCGACCGCCGAGCGATAGGCCACGGAGCTTGGGCACGAGCTGGGGAGGCACCGCCGCGAAGAGCTTGGCGCAAGGGGTCGGGGCCAGGGTCGCGTGCAGGCGGAGCCGAAAGGACCTTTTCGCCAGCGTGACCGTGCCATTGAGCTGCACGGGCACGTCGGCGATGGTGAGATCTCCCCGGTCCAGCACCAGACGCCGCCGCCGGGGCTGGTAGCGAACCTTCACCTTGAGCCCAAGGCGCGGCCACCAGATGGCGTGGGGCGCGAGGGCCCGCCGCCGGATGCGGACCCGGGTCAGGGTTGCGTCCGTGGTCAACGTACTCTCCCGCCCCGTCGCTGTTCCCTTGAACAGCCCCCGAATACGCGCCGCCGACAGGTCCACCCCGGTTGGGAGTGTGAACCGATTAAAGTGGCGCAGGGCCATGAGCCCACCGGCCTCGGCCCGGGCCTGGCGTTTGACGCCGTCCACCACGGCGTACACCGAGAGACCACGCGTCTGGGCATTCACCGGCCGTGTGGCCTCGGACCGGCCCGAACGAGGGGGGCTCACGACGCGGATCTCCAGTAGATCCGGAGCCACCTCATCCGCGCGCAGGCTGAAGCGCTCGCGCGCACCCGCGACGCCTTTGACGCGCACCTCGCCAGATGCCACGCGGAGCTTGCGGGTGCGAATGCCCCCACGCCTGCGATTCAGCCCCTCCCAACGCAGGCCGGTCAGCGCCGCCGCCACGCCTCGCGCGCCACCGACCGTCACGGACCGCACCCCGGCTCGCCACCGCCCGTCCGCCGTCCGCGCCAGCCGCAGGTCCTTCGACACGAGCCGGGCGAACCCATAGGGCGGCAAACCGCCCCCGACCTCCGCGATCTCGATCCGGTCGAGCCGCGCCTCCAGCGCCATGAGTGATTTCGAACCTTGGGAGCCCCCAGTCCCTTTCGATTCTGGGGAACGGGGTTTCGTCCTGGGCCCGGTGCGCCTCACCCGCCGCGCGAGCCGACGCAGCTCATTCACCGCGTCCGGCCGCTTCCACACCAGACTCCCTCCGTCCACCTTCAACGACCGCACCTGGAGCCGCAACCCCAGGGCCGCGACCCCCCCGAACCGCAAGTGTACCTGTGGCAACGTCAGGACAGCCTCCCCGGACCCCGGCCAGCGCACGCGAAGATTCTCTACGCGCAGGCCAAAGGGCCCCTGGGCGCGCACAGCCCCTACGGTGACCCGACCGCCGACCCGACGCTCGAGCAGCGTGCGCACGACGCGCTCGGCCCGTCCGGTGGCCCAGTGGTCCAGACCCCAGGGTCCAAGGACGACCAGGCACCCGAGCCCCAAGGCCCAGACGGCTTTTTTCAGATGAGGCGAGAGGTTCGAACCGGTGGGAGGCACGTCACAGCTAATTGGGCCCGGAGGCTCCAGCAGTGGCCTGCTCGGGCTCGTTGAGGGTGATGGCGCGAGCGTCCTGCACCGAGTCCACCTCCTCGCCACGGGACTTGAGGGCCGCTGAGTCGAGGATTGTCTCCACCAGGTCACCGAACTCCAGACCCGCGCCATGAGCCAGCTTGGGGGCCAGGCTCGCGGGCGTGAAGGCCGGCAGGGAGTTCAGCTCGAGAATGTACTCGTTGCCCTCGCTCGAAAGCACCATGTCTACGGTGGTCATACCGGAGCACCCCAGCGCCTGGTGCGCCTTGAGGGCCTGCGTGAGCACGCCGCGATACCGCACTTCGGACAGGCGCGCCGGCAGATGTACCTCGCAGCGCCCCCGGGTGGTTTTCGCCTTGTAGGAGTAGTAATCCGTGTCCGGGATGACCTCGACGGCGCCCAACGCACGGTTGTTGAGGATCGCGACCTGGATCTCCATGCCGTTGATGAAGCGCTCCACCATGACCGTGCCGTCGAAGAGGAAGGCCTCCTCGCAGGCCACGCGCAGCTCGTGGTGGTTCCGTACGACACCCAGGCCGACACTCGATCCCAGGGAGCAGGGCTTCACCACCGCCGGAAAGCCGAAGGAACCGTGGACCGACACGAGGTTGTCCAGGTCGTCCGGATGCAGCACGTAGTACGGAGGCGTAGGCAGGTTGCGCAGCCGGAGGATCTCCTTGGCCTTGATCTTGTTCATGGCCAGGGCCGACGCAGTGACGCCCGAGCCCGTGTAGGGGATGCCCATGAGCTCCAACATGCCCTGGATACATCCGTCCTCGCCGTAGCGCCCCGACAGCGCCACGAAGGCCACCTCGACGCCGGACTGGCGCAGGGCCATGTCCACGTCTCGGTCCACGAAGATACGGGTCGCCTTGTAGCCGCGGTCCACGAGGGTCTGGTATACAGCCTCTCCGGTCTGGATGGAGACCTCCCGGGCCGCTGAGAGCCCGCCCATCAGTACGCCGATTTTCCGGTTCTTAAATGTAAAATTGCTCAGCATGAATTCCTCGGCAGCGTCCGGTTCAGCATTCGTACTCGCCCCACTCACCAGTTCCCTTTGCTGCTTGACGACCCGCCGGGGAGTCGCAAGACTGTCATCGGCTTGATCACGATTGATCTCAGCCTGCTAGGGACCGACTTAGGCTTGAGTTCGAGTATCGTCGGACCGGCAGATCGGGCAAGTTTTTGACGATGGTTGGCAAGGTGGGCATTGGAGCTCGAAGGTCTCTGGATCAAAGCGAAATAGATCCGAAAGCAGCGGTTCGGATCCCATGGAACTCATGGATCCACAGTGGATCCCAAACGCACCCCCTGTACGGGCCATAACGCACTGAAACCAATGGATTTACTCTGGACATATCTCGGCAGGGCGGACTACGGCTCCGTTTTGGAGACTCAGAGATCCCTTCGGGCGGCGGTGATCTCGGGGGACGCCCCGGGCGGGCTGCTGCTCCTGGAGCACCCGCCCACCATCACCATCGGACGCCACGGAGAAAAAAAAAACGTGCTCGCCGCGCCCCAGGTGCTCTCTCGAGCAGGGTTCGGCGTGCACCATATCGAACGCGGCGGGGACGTGACCTACCACGGCCCGGGACAGCTCGTGGGCTATCCCGTCATGCCCGTGACCGGAGGCGTGCACCGTTTTGTCATGTCATTGGGTGAGGCCGCCCAAAAGACCCTCGCCGACCTGGGCATCGATGCGACCTGGGACGACCACCGCCCCGGCCTGTGGACCAAGCAAGGCAAGATCGCCGCCGTGGGCCTCCACGTCAGTCGCTCCGTAGCTATCCACGGCATTGCCTTGAACGTGGACCCGGACCTGACCCACTACCAGCACATTGTGCCCTGCGGCTTCGCCACCGGCTCGGTGACCTCCATTCGGGCGCTGCTCGGCGCCGCCCCGGACCTCGCCGAGGTGGCCGATCGTTTCGCCGCCCACTTCACCCCGCCCGGCCCTCCGCTGGCTACATTGCGGCTGTCCGTCGAGGACTTCTTCGCCCGCCAGTCCTCGGTTCGCCCGCCTGATTTCGCCGACTCCTGACCGCTGTCATCGGAAATATCTGGATTTCTGGTCCCTTTCTTAGCTACTATTCAGGGTAGTTGGGTGAAATAGCACTTTCGAAGGAGTAACCATGCGACGGACCCCCATGCTCATAATACCGCTTACCTGCACCGCCTTGGCCGTAGCCCTGGCCGTGGCCTGTGGCCCGGTAGGCAACACCGTAACCGGTGACGCCGGCTACGGCGTGGACGGCAGCGACTACCACATTTGCGATCTCCGCCCCGGTCAAACCGTGTGCGACGGCACCTACCAGGTGGTCTGCGACCAGAACGGTGACGAGGTCAGCCGCCAGGACTGCCTGGCGCCGCTCACCTGTGTGGAGGGATCCGGCTGCGTGGTCTGCCACCCGGGGCAGACCATGTGCAACGGCAACACCATGATGGTTTGTCGCGCGGACCTCATGGGTTACGAGACGCTCCGCGAGTGCGATCCCAACGCCGGCGAGACCTGTGACGTGGACGAGGGCATCTGCACCAACCTCTGCGACCAGGCCGCCGAGCGCAAAGCCAATGTGGGCTGCGACTACATCGCCACGGACATGGCCAACGCGGATGAGTCCTCCAACGCCAACAGTGGCTGTTACGTGGTCATCGTCAGCAACGTCCAGCCCGAGGGCATAGCCGTGGTCACCGTGGAGGACGACCAGGGCACCCTGCTGGACTTCCCCGGCATGGGCACCCAGTGGCACATCAACCCCGGAGAGCTCGCGGTCCTCCCCCTCACCGGTGAATCTAGTAAGTGCTCCCTGACTCCGGCGCGGCCCAACGCCACCTACCTGACGTCGGGGATCCAGCCCGGCTCCGCCTTCCGGATCAAATCCACCCTGCCCGTGGTGGCCTACCAAATTAACCCCTACGAGGCCGCCGACATGCACACCACCGACGCGGCGCTGCTCATCCCCGTGCCCGCCCTGGGCGATCAGTACATCGCCGCCACCTACGATGGCCTAGGCAGCGTCGGCTATCCGGCCTCCATCTCCATCGTGGCCGCGGAAGACAACACCGTGATCTCCATCGCTCCGTCCGTAAACGTCCAGGCGGGCGGTCCCATACCGTCGGGCGCAGCCCCCTTCGACGTAACCCTAAACGCCATGGATCACCTGCAGCTGTTGGCCGAGGGTGATTTCGACCTCATCAACACCGCCATCACCGCCACGGCACCCATCGCCGTATTCAGCGGCGTCCTGTGCGCCAATATACCGCCCGGGATGGGCTACTGCGACCACCTCGAGGAGATGATGGTGCCCGTGAGCTCCTGGGGCCTGCAGTACGTGGCCGCCGTGCCGCCCCAGCGGGCCAGCGAAAAGGCGTATTGGCGCATCATCGCGGCGGTGGATGAAACCCACGTCTTCGTCGAACCCTTCAGCCAGTACGACCGCGTCCTGAACCGCGGCGAGGTGCTCGAGATCGATGAGCTGGGATCCTTCCTGGTCACCGCCACCTCGGGATCACCGGATCCCACCCAGGACCCGCACCCCATCATGGTGGTGAACTATTTGAAAGGCGCCGAGCAGACCGCCGCGGACTCGGGCACCAACATCGACGCCCTGGGCAACAAGCGCGGAGATCCCGCCATGACCCTGTCGGTCCCCGTGGAGCAGTACCTCAACAGCTACGTGTTCCTCTCGGACCCCAGCTACGCCTTCAACTACGTGGTCATCGTGCGCTCCGACCCGAGCCAGCCCATCCACCTGGACTGCTGGGACCCCATCCCCGAGACCGAGTTTGAATCCGTCTCGGGCAACTACCAGCGCGCGGAGGTGACCCTCAACGCCGAGTCCGGTGGCGCCGACGGCACCTGCCAGGACTGGGGCTCAGTACACAAAATCTGGTCCCCCGCCCCCTTCGGCATCTGGGTCTACGGCTACTACGCCGACACCTCCTACGGCTACCCCGGCGGCATGAACCTCGAGCAGATCAACGACGTAATCATCATTGTTGAGTAGACCATCCCGTCGATCTGACTCCGACGCAACACGATTTCAAATGGAGGGTTCATCGTGATTCCGAGCAAAAGCATTCGAACCAACGCCATGGCGATCATCTGTCAGACGACCCTATTGGCGACTGTGGTGGCCACCGGAAGTGGCTGCACCGAGGAGCCGTCCGAGACGACCTGCCCAGACGGAACCGTGTGCCCCGCCTCCTTCTGGTGCCATGAAGATCGCAACGGGGACTACTCCTGCGTGGTCGAGACCTGCGGCAATGGGTTAGCCGACCCACTCGAGGAGTGCGACAATGGGGACAACAACTCGGACTCGGCACCCGACGCCTGCCGCACGAACTGCGAGCTTCCGTCCTGTGGCGACGCGATCGTCGACACGGGGGAGACCTGCGACGACGGCAACGACATCGAGGACGACGCTTGTCCCTCGGGCTACCAAGGGTCCTGTCAGGTGGCCACCTGTGGCGACGGCTACATTCAGACCGGCGTTGAAGAGTGCGACGACGGCAACGACAATGTCCAGGACGACTGCCCCTCAGGACCCACGGGAACCTGCGTGCCAGCGGTCTGCGGCGACGGCTTCATCCAACTCGGCGTGGAGGTCTGTGACTGCGGGCTGGACGCAAACAACCTGCCGCCGGGCTGCACCGGCATCAATAACGACGCAGCCCCCGCCCCCTGCGCTGCGGACTGCACAGAACCATGACACCGCACCGCACCGCCGGCCCAGCTTCCTACGCCCTACGCCCTACGGTGTGAAGGGGCTAAGGCGGCGGGGCTTTGACTTTTCGACCGGGAGCGCGTCGGCTCCGCTGGGCTTGACTACCGGACTCACGTTAAGCTCCAATGTGATGAGAGGGTACAAACAGGCGGTCCTGGCAAAAGTGGACAGCTTCCAGTTGCCTGCGCGGGGATCAAAGTCAAAGCGGCAGCCCACCTTGGGCAACCTCTTGGGTGGGAGCGGATGGACAGCGTCACGGGGGACCGACTGTAGCCTCTCCAGCACATGCACTACATCTTGCAGCGGTGTGCTGGCCTCCGGGACGAGCAGAACTCTGCTCCAAGTCTCCGGCGCACCGCTCACCGGCGTGCGGGACCGGTGTTTCCATAGCGCCAGGGAAAGGCGCCGGGCGGCATCCTTCGTCTTGCCCGACGCTCGAGTAATTCGCTGCTTGCCAGCGCCTGGGAGCAGGCCGACGAGGAGCGCCGACGGGCACATGACGACGGTAACATCGTACGGGCGCACCGGCTGTTCACGAAGTCTGGACAGGACAGTCGTCTGCACCAAGATCACCCGGTATCTTTCGTCCGGGTGTGATATCAGGATCTGGTAACGCCTGAACTCCGCTTGATTCGCCGTGTAGAGAACCTCGGCCAACAGACGATAGGGCGTGCGGTAGTCCACGGCCAGCAGCAGATCCCCGCGGAATGGCTGCCCTCCATGCTTCTCAGCAGCACCCAGTTTTTTTAACCTTGTCGCGCAGCTTCTTGAACAGCGGCTCGATGAAGAAACCCTCGGGTCCATCCCGCTTGATAACCTCCTTTACGCGACCGTTGGTGACTTTGGCGACCTTGTTATTGCGCATCCTGATTTCCGTAGGCGAGATGAGCACGTCCACTGCATCTTGTAGCAGGGTAGTTGAGCGGCTCACGGGCGTCGTGACCTGTAGCTCCAAATCGTACACAGAGTGTATCCAAACGTGGACCAGAAACCGCGCAGCCCGGTGATTCATGCCCCCACGCACGAGCTCGTCATACATGATCCACAACAGCTTTGTGAACGGGCGGTGGGCTACGAACTCCCACCGGTTGAAAACGCCCTGCATGCGCAGCCTACACTGTTTCCAAATCGCGTTGTAACGTTTGGCGCTCGCCGAATCCTGGCTGCCGACTGGACCGGCCACCTTGTCGTAGTCTGGACACAGCCGGTTGAGTCGTTGCCGGATCTCCGCCAGCTCCGAAGGGGTGACGCTTAGTATGGCATCCCGTAGGTACGATGGCGTATTGTTTTGCCAGGCGACGGCTCCTCTGATGGGCTTGAATAATTTTGCCACGACTGGGGACCAGCCCTTGCACCGCTTGATCGGCAGATTGGAATGACGGCTGAATTCTTCCACCGACAGCTTCTGTGGGTCACCTAGCTGCGCCATTTTGCTGATGGGGAAATGGGGTGGACGCGGGACAATTTCTACTCGAGATCTGCGATCTCCGTCGATATGGTCGAGCCTGTGGTTTGGAGGTGTGTGGCGTTGTAGCCAAACTCGTGATCCGCAAAGCGCGCTTGAAGCTCCTCGAACGCCCCGACTTCGTACAAGGGCCGCGCCGCAAGCACCAACAGGGAATCCCCATGATCGATCGTATTGAGCGGGTAGGCTACGTGCTCAGCGTGTTCGCTCTGTAGCTCAGCCAAGAATGTCTCCAAGGTCTCTCCTTGAGGGGCGCTGACAAAGATTGTCGGACTTCCTACTTGGAGCATGCGTTTGTCCGGTAGCAAGCGGAATACGGCCCCAAGTATCCCTGTCGTGCGCAACCCGGTTGTGTCGAAGTAGAATCGCAGGTTGCGGGATGCCATGCTCAAGTCCAAGTGATAGTCCACCGAGAATGCCCCACCGCTGTCGGTAACAAACACCGCGTAGGCCTTGCCTGTCGCCTGCGTGGGCCAAAGCTCGGTGTCATCTCCGAAACTGGTCTCATACTCTCCCATTACGATGTCGTAGAGCGCCTGTACAGGATGGCAGACACCATCAGTTTCTGCAGAAGAAGCCGTCTTACAGAAGCTCTGGTTGCTGCAAGGGTTTCCCCCATTGGCATACACCAGGGATGAGCACTCCTCTGCACACAGACAGTGGTCTGGGGCGTTGGGATCGGTGCAGTCGCAGGGCTCCTGGACGCACAGACTGAGGTAGTCGTCGCAGCAATCCTCGTAGGATGCACACAACTCATCACACGCGCAATTGCCTGATGAATTGACCTCGCCGCACACTCCTTCGCAAGATCCGTAGAGATCTTCGAAAAGATCTCCTTTGCCGATAGTTCCCCGATCGGAGCCTTCTGTTCCCGCGTCGTCTGCCGGCGTCGTACCGCTGCAGCCGCTGGAGCAGCCGGCAAGAATGAACATTGCACCCAAGAGAGATTTGCGTCTTGACATGAGTTTCAACCTTTCTGATGCCCCACTGCCAGCAGTGATAATCCTCAACGAGTTGCAATTTAATTCCGATGGCTGAAAGATGCCATGCTGATTTTTATTAACTTGTTCAATTATGTAGTTGGGTAGCCGGAAGGTCAAGCGGCGTAAACGGCTCGTCTGGGGTGCCTTGGGAGCGAACAGGCGTGTGCCCGAAGCGTACAGTGTCCGCTGCCTGAGTTGGGTTGAGGGCGCAAGCATCGGACTGCGGCGACAGCTTCATCCAACTCGGCGTGGAGGTCTGCGACTGCGGACTGGACCCAAGCAACCTGCCACCAGGATGCACCGCAATCAACAACGACGCCGCCCCCGCCCCCTGCGCCGCGAACTGCACAGAACCCTGACACCGCCCCGTACCGCCCCGCCGGCCCAGCTTCCTACGCCCTACGGTGTGAAACAGCTCCTGTACCTCGGCATACGGCTCACGGCCTGTTTCCAGGCGGCCAGAGCCATCTGGCACGCTTTTCCCAGGGACGACCGCGCGGGTCCGGTGGCCATTTTCCGGTAGGCGTCGAAGGTCTTTTGTACGGCCGCGCGAGTGGACGCCTGCTGCGGCAGGGGTATCTTGCTGATGTAGCAGGCGAGGAGGCTTAGGTACCGGTCACACTCGGGGATACCCAGTATAGCGATGCCTAGGGTCGAGGTGATTTTGCGGTTGGGGGCCTCGCCGGCGGCTTTGGCGAGCCCCTTGTGGCGGGACCTGGCGAGCCGCTTCAGGATCCCTCTGGACCGGGGGGTGGTAAGCTTTTTCAGTCCCCGGATGGCCACCAGCCCCGGCTCGCCGATGGCCGCCAGCCCCGCGGCCAGGTGTACAAACCGTGACTCCTGCGCGGGATTCAGCTCGGCCACGAAGATCTGGGCGGCCACCTCGAGGCCTGCGAGGACCTTGGCCGGCATCCTGACCAGGGAGTCGGCCACCTGGGGCCGAAGCCACATGGAAGCCCCGTCCAGCGCCGCGATCATGGCGTCGGCCGCCGGCCGGGTGCCGATCCGCGCCAGACCCCGAATCACTGCCACCCGCACGCGCTTGTCCTTGTCTCCCACTGCGCCGGCCAGGGGCGCCACGGCGTCGGGGCGACCGGTGGCCCCGAGCTTGCGTGCGGCGTCGACGCGCTTATGCCAATCCGCGGCCCGGAGCTGCGCCGCCAGCCTCTCCACCAGGTGGACTCCCGACGACGGGCGCTGGGCCACGGGGCGAGGGCAGGAGACAATGATCACCGCCAGCCCCACAGTGAGCGCGAACCAGAGATTCCGAGATCCATGCATGAAGTTCCTCCTCCATCCGGGGATCAGTCTTTCTTAGGGCCCTTACGTTGGAGCTCGATCCACAGGGGCCGGTGGTCCGACAGGCAGTACCGGATGTACTTATAAAAGCGCACGGGATCCTCGGCGTACAGGTCTGGAAAGACCACGTTGTCGAAATCGAAGACCCCGAGAGTTCCCGTGAACCCATCGGCCGTGCGCGCCGGAAAGAAGGTCAGCGCGTCGTAGTGGCGATCCTTGGCGTAGTTGGTGCGCACCACATGGCTGCCGTGTTCGGGCACCATCATGCCCAGCTCCACGAGCTGCTGGTGAGCGGAGTCCCCGGGGTAGAGCCTAGACAGGTTGAAATCCCCCAGCACTACCACGTCCCCGCAGGGCGGGTGCGCGGCGTCCACGCGACCCCGGGCCCACCGCGCCAGGGCGAGGGCCTCCAAACGTCGGAGGCCCGACGAGGTCCGATACAGGTGCACGTTCATCATGGTGAGGTCGAGATCGAAGTGCCGGGCCGAGAAATGCACCAGGAAGGGGTCGCGGTGCAGCTCCTCGAACTCCTCCTCCTGGTCCCCCACGGCCAGCCGCCGCCGACTCGTGGTTTGTACGCGCAGCTCCGTGGCCAGACCGTCGGGCGTCACCCGGTCGGAGTCGTAGAGAAACCCCAGCCGTTCACTGTCGCCCTCCACGCCGGTGTATAGGGCGCGCCACTGGTCCCCGAGCTTACCCAGCAGCACCTCGAGGTGGGTGAGGTCCTCGCCAACCTCCTGCACGGCCACCACGTCGAAGGGCGCGAGGATCTCCGCCATGAGGCCCAGGTGCCAAAGGGCCCGGTCGTGGGCCCCGAAGGCCGTGAGGTTCCAGGTGGCGATGAGCAGGTTGTCCTCGGTGCGCTCGGGGATCCACCGGGTGTCGCGGTGGTCCACGATGCGCTGGCGTTCAGCGTCAAAGTCCGCCTGGTAGTCAAATTCTGGTTCGGTATGTGTCCGCATGAGCTCCCTCCATTGTCGTACCCCCCCACCATGCCACAGATCGTCCTCCAAGCGCCTGGGTAATCCCCAGATCCCCCGCCTCCCAGGATCGCCTTGCGACCACACCATACTGGTGGTAAATATAGGCCGCGAAGGGCGTTGACCCGGCGTAGGGTGCGGTGAGGCAATCAGTGATTCGTAATACCACCATCGAAAAAAAGACCACGGGCGGTACCGATATCTTCGACATCACCGGGGAGCTGGAACAGCACCTCAAGGCGTCGGAGATCCAGGAGGGGCAGGTCGTGGCCTTCGTGCCGGGTTCCACCGCCGGTCTCACCACCATTGAGTTCGAAGGCGGCGTCATCAATGATCTCCGCCAAGCCATCGACCGGCTGCTGCCCCGCAACATGCACTACGACCACGACGCCCGCTGGGGAGACGGCAACGGCTACTCTCACGTGCGCGCGGCCATGATGGGCCCCTCGCTCTTCATCCCGGTCATCGAGGGACTGATGACGCTCGGCACCTGGCAGCAAGCCGTGCTCTGCGACTTTGACAACCGCCCCAGGACCCGCCGGGTCATCGTGCAGATTTCCGGTGAGTAGCGGCAATACGACCACCGGGGCGTCACCAGCTCCGGCACCGGCACCAGACCACGCTGCCGATGGAGCCGATGGGGCTGAACGCCGCATCGATATCGATGACAATGGGCTGGCCCTGGCCGTCTTCGGTCAGTCCGGAGCCCACCTGGGCGTCATTGAGCGGCGCCTGGGCGTAGAGTCCCACGCCCGGGGCGGCCAGCTCATCGTGCGCGGCCCCGCCGAGGCCGTGGAGCTCACCGAGGGCCTCGTGCGGCAGCTCGTGGCCCTCGCCCGCCGGGGCGTACCCCTGGGCACCGACGAGGTGGGCCGCGCCATCACCGTCCTGGACCAGGATCCCTCGGTGGACCTGAAAGACATCTTCTGCGACACGATCATCGTCAGCGCCCGCGCCCGCCCGGTGGGCCCCAAGGGGCTCGCCCAGAAGCGCTACGTTGACGCCATGCGAAGTCACGACATCACCTTCGCCATCGGCCCGGCGGGAACCGGAAAGACCTACCTCGCAGTGGCCATGGCCGTGCTCGCCTATCAGGAGCAGAAGGTTCGGCGCATCGTGCTCACCCGCCCGGCCGTGGAGGCCGGCGAACGGCTGGGCTTTTTGCCCGGTTCCATGGAGGAGAAGGTCAACCCCTACGTACGACCACTGTACGACGCACTCCACGACATCCTCTCCTTTGACAAAGTCACCGAGCTGGTGGAGCGCAACTACATTGAGATCGCTCCGTTGGCCTTCATGCGGGGGCGCACGCTCAACGACTCCTTCGTGATCCTGGACGAAGCCCAGAACACGACGTCGGAGCAGATGAAGATGTTCTTGACCCGGCTCGGCTACGATTCCCAGGCCGTGATCACCGGCGATGTCACCCAGATGGACCTGCCCAACGGCTCGGTAAGCGGCCTCGTGGAGGCGCGGGAGCTGCTCACCGGTGTCAAGGGCATCGCCATGTGCCCATTCACCGAAGTAGACGTAGTACGCCATCCGCTGGTACAAAAGATTATCCTGGCCTATGAGGGCCGGGGTCGCCAAGGAGCGGGCTGATGTCCCCCAAGTCGGGTCGGATGCTGGAGTCACTACGCGATATCGTCGACGGACTGGCCGACCTGCCGGAGACCCAGTACGGCGTCGTCGTCCATCAGTCCGAGGAGTACGTCCAGTTCGATCTGGGCAGCACCTTACTGATGCTGGCCCTGCCGAGCCTGTGGAAGGACCAGGCGCGGCTGGATGGGATCCTTGAGCGGCTGGCCGTCCCTCCGGCGCTGCTGTTGCTAGGCACCGAAGAGGAGTTCTTCGAAATCCCCGACTACGACGACGCCAAGCTGTGGTGTCTCTCCATCCCGGTGGCCGAGCAGCGGCTGCGGACCAACATGCCCGAGCTGGCGCGGCTCTGCACCTCGGATGCCACCAAGGCCACGGACCACGCCAAGGCCATCCGCCTCAAGTACGAGCTGGACGAGCTCATGTCCATCTCGCGAGCCATCAGCTCGGAGCGGGACCGGGACCGCCTGCTGGACCTCATCTTGGAAAAGTCCCGGTACATCACCGGCGCCGACGCGGGATCGGTCTATGTGATGGAGGAGACCGAGGATCCCGACGCGCCCTCCAACCTGCGCTTCAAGATCACGCACAACGAGTCGGTGCAGGCGGACTTCACGGAGTTCACCATCCCGGTCTCGGACAAGTCCATCGTGGGCAACGCCGTGCTCCGCAAGGAGTCCATCAACATCCCGGACCTGTACCAGCTCCAGCCCGACAACCCCTGGGGCGTTAAGCACGACCGAACCTGGGACGAGAAGATGGGCTACGAGTCCCACTCCATGCTCACCGTGCCGATGATCAACCAGCGGGACTACGTCATCGGGGTGATCCAGCTCATCAACAAGAAGCGAAAACCCAAGAAGCGGCTCCACAAGGCCCAGGACTTCGTCGACACGGTCATCCCCTTTGACAAGCGCTCCGAGGAGCTGGCCATGAGCCTGGCCTCTCAGGCGGGGGTCTCGTTGGAGAACGCCCTTTTGTACCGGGAGGTGCAGAAGCTCTTCGACGGCTTCGTCAAGGCGTCGGTGAGGGCCATCGAATCCCGGGATCCCACCACCTCCGGCCACTCCCATCGGGTGGCGGAGCTCACGCTGGGCCTCGCCCAGACTGTGGATCGCGTGGACGGCGGACAGTTCGCGGAAGTGAAGTTCAGCCGGCAGCAGCTCAAGGAGGTAGAGTACGCCTCGCTGCTGCACGACTTCGGCAAGGTCGGCGTGAAGGAGGAGGTGCTGGTCAAGGCCAAGAAGCTGTACCACCCCCAACGGGACCTGATCCTGCAGCGGTTCGAGTATATTCGCAAGACTCAGGAGAACGAGGTCCTGGCGGCCAAGGTGGCGCACCTGCTCAAGATGGAGCGAGGCGAGGCCCTGGCGAAGATTCAGTCCCTGGACGAAGAGCTCATCACGAAGCTCGCCCACGTACAGGACGTGGAAGAGTTCCTCCTCAAGACAAACGAGCCCACGGTGCTCGACTCCTCCGGTTTTGACGCCCTGGACGAGATCGCGTGCCTCGAGTACGCGAACTGGAAGGGCGAGGTCCTGCCGTGGATCACGGCCGACGAGGTAGAGGCTCTCAAGATTCCGCGGGGCAGCCTCACCGACGAAGAGCGGGAGCAGATCAACAGCCACGTCACCCACACCTACCAGTTCCTCAAGCTCATCCCCTGGACGCGGGTGTTGCGGGATGTGCCCAAAATCGCCTGGATGCACCATGAGAAGCTGGACGGCAAGGGCTACCCGCGCGGCATCCCGGCCGCAGAGATCCCCATCCAGTCACGCATGATGACCATCAGCGACATCTTCGACGCCCTCACGGCGAGCGACCGGCCCTACAAGAAAGCCGTCCCCGTGGACAAGGCCCTGCAGATCCTGCAGTGGGAGGTCAACGACGGCAAGTGCGACGCGGACCTGTACAAGATCTTCGTGGAGGCGAAGGTCTACCAGTCCGTGCTCAACAAATGACCGTGACCCCTCGGCCCCCCACCACCATCGGGCTGCGAGTTGAGCCCGACGTCAAAGACGAGATCGATCGATCCCTCCGTCGCCGCCTCAAGCGCCGCTGCCAACGCATGGTCGCCGCGCTGGGTCTCGACGGCACCGAGCTGTCGGTGCTGCTCGCCGCCGACACCACCGTGGCGAACCTCAACGAGACCTGGCGTAAAAAGAAGGGGACCACTGACGTGCTCTCTTTCCCCCAGGCCACGCCGAAGGTCATCGAATCCTGGACGGCCAACCCGCCGGGCACATCCCCGCCGGACACATCCCCGCCGGACACGACCCCAGATGGCCCCGAACGGATCCTGGGGGATCTGGTCATCTCCCTGGAGGTGGTCCGCCGCCGATCCCCGGCCCCCGACGCCTTTGAACAGGATCTCGTGACCCTCCTCGCCCACGGCCTGCTCCACCTCCTGGGACGCGACCACCAAAACACCCCCGACCGCGAGGCCATGCTCGCCCTGCAGGACCGCCTCGTCACCGAGGCCCAGTCCCGCGGTCGCGTACAGCGCGTCTTCTAGTAGGTCTTCTTGCGAAGCTCCGGAGCGACCTTCGGAGCGACCTTCGGAGCGACCTTCGGGGCTACCTTCGGGACGGGCTTGCCAGTCTTGTCGAGGTCATTGACCTTCGTCTCGGTGGACGCCGGCTTGGGCTTCGGGGGGGTATGGTTGGCCAGGCAGGGCAGCCCCCCTTTCATGGTGGGCGGCTGGACGCAGACCACCCACTTGCCGTTTACGTACATGCGCAGCTCGAGCTTGCGCGGCCCCTTGCGCTCAATGCGCCAGACCTGGGTATGCCCCTGCCGCACCCGGGCGGCGCTCAGCGGCTTCCAGCCCATGAGCTTGGCCAACAGGAACCGGTTGGTGCCGCTGTGCCCGACAAAGAGCACCGTCCCATCGACCAGTCCCGACGGCAGCGTGCGCAGCCACTTGTCCAGCCGCTTGTTCACGTCCAGAATGGACTCACCGCCGCCAGGCCAGCGGTAGCCTATGCCCACCTTGAACCGCCGCTTGTTCTCCTTCTGCAAAAACGCCTCGGCGCGCTTGACCAGGGGGTCGTCCGAGGGCTCATCGCAGGCGACGGCCTCGGCCTTGGTGGCCTTTTTGCCCATGAGGCTGTAGCAGATGCCTTCGCTGACGCCGGCGGCGAACTCGTTGAGCGCCGCCGTGGGACGAATCTTCAGCTTGAACTGCGCGGCCAGGGGCGCCGCGGTCATCTGGCTCCGGCGCTGCATGGAGGTGTAGATGGCCCCGATGGGCTCGTCCCGCAGGAGCAGAAAGACGCCTACGCGCTGCTTGAAGCCCAGGGAGTCCAGCGGGTCGTATTTAATCTGCCCGCCGATCTGCAGGTAACGATTGAACACCGTGCTGGCGTGACGGGCGATGTACAGCACCTTGAAGGGAAACTTCCGAGGCCATACGCCCTTGACCGCCGCAGGACCCACCTTCTGGGGCGGGGGGGGGGAACGATCCACCTTGGGGGCGGAGCACCCGATGCCAGCAACACCAAAGACACCAAAGGCACCAAGGACCGGGCACATCACCAGGAGCGTACGTCTGAACATGACCAGGATTCTTACGACAATCTACCCGAATGTGCCAAGCGAAATGCGCTACTGTTCCACGTCGCTACTGTTCCACACCTGTTTCACTACTCCTCCACATAGGCGTCGGCTACCACGAGGGCTTTGTCCAACAGGGCCATGCCCTCGTCGATCTCGGCGGCCGTGACAATGAGCGGCGGCGCCAGGGCCAGGACATTGCTCGGGTTGGCGGCCATGGCGATCATACCCAGGTCAAACAACTTCTTACCCACCTCCAGCTTGGGATTCGCGCCCGGCCGGATTTTGGCGTCCGGGGCCGTCAGGGGTACCTTGTGCTTGCGATTCTTCACCAGCTCCAGTCCCACGAAGAGTCCCAGCCCACGCACATCGCCCACACAGGGGTGGCGCTCGGCAAGGTCCCGGGCACTCTCGAGCAGGTACGCCCCCAAAGTCGCCGAATTCTCAATCAACCCATCCTCTTCATAGATGGGGATCACCGCGTTGGCCGCCGCGCACCCCAGCGCATGCCCCGCATACGTCGCCCCGTGGCTGAAGAACTGCTCTTTGAACCGGTCCCCGATCTCCTTGCGCGCCACCGCCGCCCCCAGCGGCACGTAGGCCCCCGTGAGCCCCTTGGCCAACGTCATCAGGTCGGGCACCACATCCCAGTGGTCCACGGCGAACCACTTCCCCGTGCGACCAAAGCCCGTCATGACCTCATCGGCGATGAGCAGCACCCCGTGTTTGTCGCAGATGCGCCGTATCCGGGGCAGGTACTCCGGCGGCGGCACGATGACCCCGTTGGCCCCCACCACCGGCTCCAGAATCATCGCCGCCACCTGGTCCCCGCCGCCCTCCAGCTCAATCACCTCATCCACATAGCTCGCACAGAACAGATTGCAGCCCGGATACTCTTGACCCGACGGACAGCGATAGCAGTACGGCTGCGGAACGCGCACGATCTCCGTCCCACCGAGCACCTGGGCCCAGCTCCGGGAGTCCCCCGCCGACAGGCTCATGGCCGCCGCGCTGCCCCCGTGATAGGTCCGATACCGCGACAAGATCTTCCGCCGCCCCGTGTACTGGTGCGCGATCTTTATCGCCGCCTCATTGGCCTCGGCGCCCCCCAACGTAATGAACGACCGGTCCAGATCCCCCGGAGTCACCTGCGCCAACATCCGCGCCAACACCGCCCGGGGCCGCGTGGACATGGAGGGCGCAAACGAAGCCAGCTCCCCCGCCTGCTTCTGAATCGCCGCCACCACCCGCGGATCCTGATGCCCCAGATTGTGGCTCACAAAACAAGAGCTGAAGTCCAACCGCTCCCGCCCATCCTCCGTAGTAAACCGCACTCCCTTGGCCGCCACCACCCGCGGCGGTGCCACCCCCGGCTGAAAAGACCAGGAGTGAAACAAATGCTCCACCTCATACCGGTCCAGATCCTCGCTCGCGTCGGGAACATGCGTAAGAGTCATGGCGTACCTCCAGCGCGTACGTGGGAACACTGACGACGAGTTCATTGGGACTGTGCCCATCGCCCGCTGCTACTAATAATTTGGGCGTACTGCTTCGTTCAGGATTTCTTGTTGAGCCATCGCTTCAGGAAATACATGGACATTTCGACGTGCTCCGAAGCCTTGGCGGGCTTTTCCAGGTTCTCCATCTGGGTGCGTAAGCCTCGAGGGGTCCAATCCTTCGTCTTACCGAGTCGCGTCTTGAGGGCATCTAGCACCTGCTTGCGACCTCGCTGAAGATGTAGAGCGTTGAGATTCAAGGTCTTGTCCACATCGAACTGGGCGTCTGGGGTATCAGAGCTTATCAAGCCATCGCCTGAGTAGCGAAGAAGCTCGCGCGGGTCCGGTCCTTGTCCGTCAACGGGATGGAGGGACAGTGCCACGGAACCGCGGGATGTGTCACAGTGCAACCGGTGCGGACCGCGTGTGTCCGAGGTCGGTTCAGCGCCTTCTTCGAGCCGGTCACCAAGACAAACGCCGAGCAGGTTGGTCCATACAAAATCCTCGCCACCAGCGCCTCGAGCCTCCCAATGCTCGATCTTCATGCCCGGGGCCTGAATCCCGGACGCAGGGATGCGACGTTGGCAATAGCAGCACAAATGACGCTGATCCCGGAGAAGCGCCGCCCTGACGTCATCCTTGTCCGCCTTGCCCGCCGAGTCCCAGGTGGCGTCAGGCGTGGTTCGTAAGGTTGTGAGCACCTGCGGCTCAGCACCTTTTTGGTAGCGGAGCAACGCTCAGGCCTCTCCGGCGTCAATCAACCACTGAGCACGCGTCAGATCGGGATCGTTGGGCCCCATTTGCTCCAGGAGCTCGGCTATCATCTGGCCCGCTTTGTCGAAATCCTCTTTATCGATCAGCTTGAACAGCCCCTCAATCTTGACGCGATCCTCAGGCGGGCGCTCATTTACGCCGAAGATGTCTTCCAAGATGCTGTTACTGTCCCGTCCCTCTACGTGGCCCGAGGGTACGGCCTGATCGTCATGCAACAGCCGGACCCATTCACGCTTGGCGCTTGCGAGCACCTGAGGGGAGTGCGTCGTAACCACGAACTGGATCTTCGGAAAGGCCCTGCGGTAGTTCTTGAGCACCTCGCGCTGCCACCGCGGATGCAGGTGCAGATCTACCTCGTCGATAAGAACAATCCCGTCGGTTTCTTGACCCGCCTCGGCTCCGAACTGTGGATTCAGCACAGCACACCGATAGGCGATATCAGCCGCCGTGGCGACCATGTTTCTCTCACCGTCGCTCAACTGGTGAAAGGCGATGACATCGCCATCGCTCATTGTGAAAAGGAGTGCATCGTAACGCACTCGATACTCGACAGTCTTGAGCCCCGGTATCAGTGTTAGAATTGCCCGGCTCACTGCTGCGAGCTGAGACGCAGAACCCTCCCCCTCCTGCAATTCCAAATAGGTCTGTTTTCGTAACCAGGCGATCGTCTGTTGCTGGTTAGCGGCGGGGTTGTGCCAGTCACCGTACCCCTTTTGTCGGTTCCCCTTCCACTCCGCGGTGGGCTGAATCTCCGGACTCCATGCGCGAATACTGGGGATCCTCAGGACAATCGGCAAAGCGGCAGCTTTTCCGCCCTGCAGTCTATCCCTGATATTTTTGCCATGATCGCGAACTCTGGTCCAGTCTCCGTCCTGTCGCGTCCAATGCCCACCTCCGGTCGCGGCGAGCAGGGTGAATGATTCACCATCCCATTGAACCCGCCAGTCCATGGTCATGGGCGACTGGGGCTGCAGATCAACTACGCCGGAAACCTCGAAAACCGCAGTACGAATATCTTCGGCCACCGGCCAAAAATGGACGTCCATGATTCGCTCGGCCGTCGCCGCAATCGCGTACGCCAACGCGTCGATCAGAGAGCTCTTACCGGCACCGTTCTCGCCGACCAGCACCGTCATGTGCGGATGGAGATCAACTTTGATGTCCGTGAACCCCCGAAAATTTCGCAGCCTAATCGACTCGATTTTCATATTCTAGCTCCGTAGCTCAGGATTGTATCGCAATGACACCTGCTCAGCCACAATTCGTGCGCGGGGTCCCCTGCTACGTCGCGGGCAAGCGGCAGCGCCAGATGCCTTTCAGGGTAGCGGCCCAGAGGTAGCCGCCGCCGGCGACCAGGGCAGTGTAGGGGCCTCGGCTGGGGGCACCGGTGCCGAAGGGAACCCAACGCTTGATGCGACTGTCGTATCGCATGGGAGCTCTGCTGTCGGGAGCATGGGTGTACAGATGACCGCCGTGGGCGACCAGCAGCTCATGGGTCCATCTCTTGCCAAGGCCATTGGAGTAACGCTTCCAGCGGCCGGTGGCCTGGTCCAGCAGGGAGATCCCCCTGCCCTGGCGGACCATATTGGTCATGGCGCCCCAGAGTCCCTGACCGTTTGCCACGGCGCCGACGAAGGCGCCGTTGCCGTCACAGCTACGCAGCCAGCAGGCGGTGGTGGGTTTTTCGCGCAGGACCTTCCACGTGCGGCCCCCGTCGCCACTGGACTTCCATTGCTGACCACAGAGTCGGACGTACAGGTACTTGGGACCCGCCACCAGATAACGCACATAGGCGTCCGGCTCGGCCTTGACGCACCCACTGAATGAGAAAGCGCCGGGGGGACTCTTCTGACGCTTTCCGAACAGGAGCCGGACCCCCTTGGCGACCGTCAGACGGGCCAAACCGCTGGCCGTGGCCGCGTAGAACCCGCCGGACGTGGCCACGATCTTTCGCACATGGTGCTCGACCTGACTCTTGCGCTTCCAGGTCTTTCCACCGTCGGCGGTGTGAACCAGGTGGTAGCTCGCCTTCACCGCCCCGTCCTTGCAGGGGGCGCCAGAGCCCAGGTTGCCAGACGCCACCGCGGCCCAGGCCACCGCACCCCGGGTGGCAATGGCTCGCACGTACTTACCCTTGAAGGCCGCCACGACCCCCCACGTGCCTCCGCTGTCCCGGGAGACATAGAGCCCACTCTGATATCTCGGCACGGCATAGAGCTGCTTTCCGTGCACCGCCAGATGAGACATGATCGGAGGACTATTTTGACAGGCGACGCGACGCGGACGTGCACCCGGCCGGGGCGCCAATCCACCGCCCCCTTCACTGCAAACCTTGGGCAGACCCTGGTTACGCGACTCCCAACGGCACGCAACTACGGGCCTGGGCGACGCCCGCCTCACCCCGGGCCTCACCCCGGGCCGAGCCACAGGCCGAGCCGCTCCCCGCCGCGCCGCATCCCGGGGAGACGTCCGGGTATTGGACGACCGCTCCCCCGCAGGCCCACAGCCCCTAACTACGCCCACCATGGCGCCCCAAACAGTGACCCAAACAGTGACCCAAACACCTGTCCTTCGCATCCTGAGGTCCTCCTTCGCTCCGCAGATTAGATTCTACAGGTGAGCACCCCAGTGTCCAGAGTGACCAGACCGTGTATGATAGTGGAGCGTGGGTAGATCAAGAGGAGGAGGTCGGACATGACACGTCTGGATCGCGTGATGAGCGCGTTGGTGCTAGCCGGCGTGGTGGGCCTCTTTGCCGGATGTGAGGACAAAGCCTCCTCCGAAAAATGTGGCGACGGGGTGTGTGATCCGGGCGAAAACTGGAGTTGTTTGCCGGACTGCCTCCCCCCGTGCAATTACGATGGCGTCTGCGATCCCGGGGAATACAGGTACAGTTGCGAAGACTGCTACTACACCTGCTCAGGTAATACCGGTTATGTCCACGACGTGATCGTGAGCGAGATCTTTCTACCCACGTCCAGCATTGAGGAGGGGGAAAACGGTATCGATCTGGATGGGGACGGTGACATGGACAACAAGCTAGGCCAGCTCATCAATGTCTTGGCCGCCAACGGTTTGGATTTGGACCTCAACCAACTCCTGAACGACGAAATTGCCACGGGCCGGTTGCTGCTGCTCGGTCGCATCCGGGACAGTGAGCAATCCAACGCCTTCGAGAATGTCGGGCTCTACCGCGGGGAGATCTACGACGCCACGCCGGTGTTTGAGGGCGACGATTCGGTGACCTTCGCCCCAGATGCCGATACGAATCTATTTACCTGCGGCGAGTGGATCGCCCCAGTCCTCGAGACCTCCCCGTCCATTTTCAGGATATCGTTCCCATTTCCCGGGGTTGGGGAGCTTTCGCTAACGCTGTCCTCGTTTCAGATTCGTACTGTGAGCGATCCCGACAACGTCTATTTCGATACCAGCGCCGTGACCGAAGCCGGGTGGACCGACGTGATGGTCGGCGGCGGTCTCTCCCCCGACGCAGTCCAACGCGAGCTGATTCCTTTCCTGACCCTGTACATCGCGAACCTCATGACCCGGGACGCCAGCGCGGCCGAATCCCTCGCGACCACCTTTGATGGTAACTGCGTGGTGTCCGAGATTCCGGGCTGCGAGGCGGTGGTGTCGGGCGAAGGGGAGTGCGAGCGCGACACCTCGGTCGACCCACCGGTCATCACCGAAACAGAGGTCCGGTGCAACGACCTGCTCACCTCGGCCCTGGCCCCCGACGTGGACACCGACGGCGACGGCGAGAACGATCTACTCAGCATGGGCTTCCGAATTTCCTCCGCGGTGCCTGTCACTATTGTCGAGCAGTGATGCCTACTTGCTCCGAGAGCGAAGAGGGAGGCGAGGGTTCAGGGCCGGTGCTCGTGGGGTCCCATGTCCAGGACCGCCGAGGCGTCGCCCGTGCCGTCCACGGGCACCGGGGCTGCGCTAGCGTCCACAGCGATGTCGATGCCGAAACGGGCGAAGAAGAGGTCGTAGTACCCATGGGCCGTGCCGGCGTCCACGGCCGGGCTGGTGGCGGCCAGGCGAAAGTCCGCCATCTGGGGATCTGCGTGGAGCGGGTCGACTTCGAGGGAGCCCAAGCCCTTGCAGGGCACGGCGGTCTGGAAGTCGTCCACAGAGTAGCCGCTGTACTGCAGGCCGTCAGTGAGGTCCTGTAAGCCCCAGCGCACGGGCGTGGTGACGCCGGGCTCATCGTACAGATTGTGGTGCACCTGGGCCCGGTCCAGGGAGTCGGCCACGCCGTAGAAGGACAGCAGGTAGGTGCGGCTGGAGTCGGGGTGCAGGGTGGACACGATGTTGTTCAGGGCCACGAGCTGCTCGGACGGGTCGGTGCCGAAGCGATCGCCGGCCAAAGAGAAGCCCACGTCGCAGTTGTAGACCAGGTTGTTCAGATACACCTGGACGCCCACGTTCCACGCGCCAAAGGCCGGGGCGTTGCCGTCGGCGTTGTGGACGTTGTAGACGATGTTACCAATGTAGTAGTGCTCGGTGGGATAGGGCAGCTCCTCGGACGAATACAATAGAAAGGCACCGTCGGTGGGAGAGACGTCGTGGATGACGTTGAACAGGGTCCAGATGTTGCGTCGCACCTGGCTGGGATCCGCCGCCTCGCCCGTGCCGTAGCGGATGGGGGTGTTGTCGGGGTTTAAGGGCGTATCATTGAAGACCTCGTTTTCGGACACGACGATGCCTTGGCAGAGCTTGAGGTCCAAAAAGTTCTCGTAGTGGTCGTGGGAGACGTTGCGGCCCACATAGATGTGGCTGGGCAGCGAGTAGGTCTCGCCCAGGTCCGGGGCGTCGCAGGCAATCTGAATGCCGTCGCCGCCGATGTGGTGGAAGTAGTTGTCCACGATCCAGACCCGCTCGGCGTTGGTGTCCACGGACACGGCCACGGCGTCGTAGTGGGCCTCGCCCCGGCCGTCGCCGATGTGATGGAAGTGGTTGGCCCAGACCACGATGTCGCTGACCACCTCGGCGGTGTTGTGGTGATGCAGGATGCGGATGACCTGGTAGCTCTGGGTGGGCACGTGCTGCCCGCCCGAAAACTCGTTGGAGCGAATGGCGATGTGGGACCGGGGACCGGGCTCGTACTTGCCCACGGTGATGGTGTTTCGGGCCTCGCCCTCCAGGTCGAAGCGCAGGTGCTCAACCACCGTGTAGTCGCCGTACAGACGGAAGCCCCCGGTGACCACGGGCTCGTCGCCGAGGGCCCCCCGGATGAAGATGGGGGCGGCGGCGGTGCCCATGCCGCGCATGGCGCCGGGGCCTTCGAACGTGCCACCGTGGATCTCCACGACGGAGCCGGCGGGCAGAGCCGACAGCGGCGGCACGGTCTCGCGCGGCAGGGTGTGGGTGCCAAAGGGGTTGTCAACGTCGGTGGCCTCGGGGTGGTCGAAATCCACGTAGTGCGTGTACGGGCCATCGGCCCCCACCCGATAGGGCTCGGGACCCTCGCCGTAGTCGTACACCTGCCCCGGCTCGGAGAACATGCTGTGCGAAGTCTCAATGCCAAAGGGTGGATCCGGGATGCCGATGACAGACTGCCAGCCCGTGGGCGGCGCCCAGATGGTCGGGTCCACCCCGGCGTCGAGGTGATTGTCCGAGGCCGTGTCTCCGCAAGCCCCCACCACGCCAACCACACAGACCCCGAGTAGGACCGCGAACCGACCCCCATGAGATGAAATACACATGCCCCAGCATACCACATTGTCGAGCAGTGATGCCTACTTGCGCCACACACCCCTCTTATTAACCACCAATTCACTTGACTTACTATAGGTTGACCGCGCAAGATGCTCAATCGCCCTGGAAATTGGGTTGTTTGGCTCTTTAGGAGGATTTGAATATGAAGAATATGAGTAGCTTGATGTTGGCGTTATCCCTGGCTTTCGTGGGCACCTTGGGGCTGGTGGCCTCGGGTTGTGCCTGCAAGCACCAGCCTGTGCATCACGCCGGGAATCAGGCGGGGCCCTGTGGTTGCAGGGGCGGCTGCAAGGGGAACTGCAAGCGGGGCTACCACGGTCGTAAGGGCGGCTGCAAGGGCGGACGTCACGGTACGCATGCAAGGCACGCCAAGATGATGCGCGCCAAGATGATGCGCAAGATCAAGTCCATGGGCGCGCCCAAGCTCCTGTGTCCCAAGAAGCTCAAAATGCATGCCAAGATGCTCGGCCTCTCGGCGGACCAGGTGTCCAAGATCGAGGCCGTCATGAAGGCGGCCCATGCCGGCAACGCCGACATGCAACTCAAAGTCAAGCAGACCGCCGTGGCCCTGAAGGCCGAGTGGCTCAAGGATCAGCCCGATGGGGCAAAGATCAAGCAGCTGGCCAACACGCTGCTGTCCATGGTGGAAAAGAAGCTCAAGGCCAAGATCACGGCCAAAATGAAGGTCCAGAAGCTGCTCACGGCCGACCAGTGGAAGAAGGTCCGCGGCGCGGGCGGCGGCCACCACGGGCGCATGGGCAGGCACGGCAAGCGCGGGTTCCACAGCAAGCGCGGGTTCCACGGCAAGCGCGGGTTCCACGGCAAGCGCGGGTTCCACGGCAAGAAGCGATGCGGCTGCGCGGGGCCCTGCAAGGGAAACTGTAGAAGCCGTGGCAAGCGCGGGTTCCATGGCAAGCGCGGGTTCCATGGCAAGAAGCGCTGTGGCAAGGGCTGCATGATGCGCAAGATCATGAAGATGGGCGCGCCCAAGCTCCTGTGCCCCAAGAAGCTCATGTGGCACGCCAAGGTGCTCAACGTCACCGAGGACCAACGCACAAAGCTTCGAGCGCTGGTTGTGGGCGTACACAAGAACAAGGCCGACGGCCGGATCATCGCCAAGCGCGCCTTCCTCGGGCTCATGCTCGAGTGGCTCGCCGACCAGCCCGACGCCGCGAAGCTCGGCGCCCAGGGTCAGGCTGTCTGGAAGCAGCTCCGGACCAAGCTCCTGGCCAAGCTGACCCTCAAGCTGGCCATCCAGAAGATCCTGACCCCCGCCCA